>CAZVKM010000010.1:3950-14530 GCA_964627685.1 uncultured Solibacteraceae bacterium
GTTGGTGGTGGAGGGGGAGATGGAGGGATCGATCATGGCCTCGTACTCCACCTCGTCCACGATCTTGCCGCTGAACTTCAGCTCCGTACGGCGGACGGCGAAGCCGTTCTCCTTGAACTCGGAGCGGAGGTTGTAGTAGCTCCGGCCGCCGGCGAGGGTGGCGAGGGCGGCGTTGTTGTTGCGGAGCTCGGAGGGGGTGGAGAGGTTCCACCACACCTGCACGAGGCCGCCCACCTTCACCTGGGCCATGGCGGGGGTCGCACCCACGGCCAGCAGGGCGGCGAGGGGCAGGAAGGACGTGCGCTTCATCGGGGATCTCCTAACCGAAATCGTCGGTAGGACGAGGTTCCCGGGCGGATGTGAACCCTTCGTGAAGTCGGGGGTCGAGGAACATCAAGTTCCCGTGACTTCCGTGTGAAGCGCGCCTGTGGCCTGGGCTCCGCGGTGTTACGGAAGCGGGGGATGCCAGCGGTGGGCCCGCAGGTCGAGGTTCCCCTTCGGATCCACGGCGATGCCCTCGCCCTCGAGGCGTCGGGCCTGCTCCTCGGCCCCCCACCATCGGCCGCGGCTCGGGATGTATCCCGCCGCGTTGACGACGCGGTGCCAGGGCACCCGGTTGGCGGGGGGAAGCCCCTTCAGCACCATGCCCACCTGGCGGGCGCGGCGGGGGAAGCCGGCCAGCTCGGCCACCTGCCCGTAGGAGGCGAGCCGGCCCCTGGGGATGCGGCGGACCACGGCCAGGACCCGCTGGGCGAAGTCCTCCGGGAGCTTGCGGGGTGGCTCAGGGCTGGGGGGCATGGTCGGGGCGCTTGGCCGCGGGCATGCGGCCCTTGAAGCCCGCTTCGTAGCTGTGCCAGTGATCCAGCTCCCGCTCGGGCCAGGCCCAGCACCAGTACCCATCGCCGCTGTCGAAGTCCACGAGCCAGAGGCCCTTCACATCCGCCCCGAGGTCGCGCATGGCGTCGCTCCAGCTCTGCACGAGGTCCTGAAGCCGCTCCTGCAGGGCTTCGGCCCGGGCCTGGTCCTGCTGATCCTCGGCCTCGTGGAGCTCCAGGGCGAGGCTCTCGGCCAGGGCGTGGACGGGTTCAGTGAGGGCGCGCACCTTCGGCATCCGCTCCCGCGCTTCGTCCAAGGTGAAGACCCGGCCCATGTCGCCTCCGATGCCCCATGATAGGTCCATGAGGTTCCTCCCGCTGCTCTCCAGCCTCGCCGATCCCGGCCCCTGGCCCGCGGAAGCGGAGCTCCGCTGGGAGGGGGGGCTTCACCCCGGGTGGCGCCATCCCCGACGGGCCGTGCATGCGCTGCACCTCCAGCCCGGGCCCCTGGGGCCTCCGATGCTGACCCAGGCCGGCGAGGCGCTCCGCCAGGGCCTGGGCGCGGACTTCCTGGTGATCCCCGTGGGGCCGCTCGGCGACCGGGCGGCGGGCTTCGCCCTCCTGGGCCTCCTGGAGACGCTCCTGGAAGCGGTGCAGGGGCGCCTCAAGCTGGCCCTGAGCGTGGATCCTCAGGCCCTTCCCGAGGCCTTGGAGCTCCTCCGGCAGGCCCGGGCCGAGGCCGTCGGCTTCTGCTGGACGGGGGGCGACCCCGAGCCCCTGGCGGATCGCCTCTGGTGCGCCGTCGCCGAGGAGGGCGTGGACCCGGCGCCGCTGCAGCGGCTGGGCTACCGTTGGAACCTCGCCCTCCCCGCCTCCGATCCCGCCCGTTACGCGGATCGCCTTGAAGCCCTCCGCCGCTCCCATCCCGAGGTGCTTTTCCCCGCCGAGATGCCCGCGACGGCGCTGGGTCGGCCCATCGTGCCCGACGACTCGGTCCGGTTCGGCGCGGGGTGGGGCCAGCCGTGACGCGATCCATCCTGGTGGTGGCCGGGGAGGCCAGTGGGGACCTGCATGGCGGGGAGATCCTCCGGGAGCTGAAGGCCTTGCGACCCGACCTCCGCATCCTGGGGGTGGGAGGGGACCACATGGCCCCGTACCTGGACCAGCGGCTGGCCCATGTGCGGGACCTGGGCGTGGTGGGCTTCGTGGAGCCCCTGCTCAAGCTGCCCCGCCTGTTGCGGCTCCGGCGGGACCTGGTGGCCGCGGCGGGGGAGGCGGACCTCCTGCTCACCGTGGACTACCCCGGCTTCAACCTGGCCCTGGCGAAGGCGATCCGGGCCGCCCATCCCGCCGTCCGCCTGCACCACTACGTCTGCCCCCAGGTGTGGGCCTGGAAGAAGGGCCGGATCCCCACCATGGGGCGCCTGCTGGACGTCCTCTACTGCCTCTTCGACTTCGAGCCGGCCCTCTTCGGGGGGCACCGGGTGGAGGCGCGCTTCGTGGGCAATCCCCTGGTGGAGGTGGTAAAGCCCGAGGTGGACCGCGCGACCTTCTTCCGTGAGACGGGGCTGGACCCCGAGCGCCCCCTGGTGGCGCTGCTACCCGGGAGCCGACGCTCCGAGTTGGATCGGCTGCTCGCCCCCATGGCGGGCCTGGTCGCGGACTGGGCGGTGCGACGGCCGGAGGTGCAGTGGGTCCTGCCCGTGGCTCCGACCCTGCAGGATGAGGCCGTCCGCGCGGGCCTCGGGAACCTGCCGGTGGTGCGGGTGGGCTCCGAGCGGACCTACGCCGCCCGGGCCCACGCCACGGCCGCCCTGGTGGCCTCGGGCACCGCCACCCTGGAGACGGCCCTGCTGGGCACCCCCTTCGGCATCGTCTACCGGATGCATCCCCTCACCTACTTCCTGGCGCGCCGCCTGGTGAAGCTGCCCCATTTCGGCTTGGCCAACATCGTTGCGGGCCGGGAGGTGGCCCCGGAGCGGGTTCAGGGCGAGGTGACCCCGGGGGGGCTCTCCCGGCTTCTGGAGCCGCTGCTTGATCCTGCGGACCGGTCCGCCCGCCAGGAGGCCCTCGGCGAGGTTCGCCGCCACTTGGGGCAACCAGGGGCCGCGGCCCGGGTGGCCGCCCGGCTCTCGGAAGACCTCGGTTAACGAGGTATAGCCCGCCGGGACAGGCCGTTGGCTGGACAAAGCCGTCCATCCCCACCATCCTCAAGGCATCCTTCATGGAGCCAGGCTTGAGCATCTGGGTCACGGGCGTCGGCGGTGTAGGTGGGTGGATCGCCCATCAACTGGCCTCTGCCGGTGAGGAGGTCAGCCTGGTGGTGCGCCCCGGGACGGAAGCCCGCTGGCGGGAGACGGGGCTGCGCCTGGTCACGGAGGAAGGGCCCAAGCCCGTCCTGCATCTGGCCGTGGACGAGCGGCTCGATCAACTGCCCAGGCCCCACCTCGTCATCGTCGCCGTGAAGATGCCCGACCTCGCCATGGCCCTGCAGCGGATGGCCTCCCACCTGCCGGAAGGCACCCCCGTGCTGGTGCTCCAGAACGGCCTCGGGGCCGGGGAGCTGGCCCAGGCCATGCTGCCGGCCTGCCCCGTCATCCACGCCCCCGTCTTCCTCATGGGGTGGACCAGTGCGCCCGGCGAGGTGACCGCCTACCTGCCCCGGAAGATCGTGCTGCCCGAGGCCCTCCCGGCGGTGCATGCCCCCTTCCTGCGGGCGGGCTTCGAAGTGGAGATCGTGGAGGACCTGCCAAGGGCCCTCTGGCGGAAGGCCGCCTTCCTGGTGGCCTTCGCGGGCCTGGACGTGCTGCTGGGCGGCGGGGCCGGGGCGGTCCATGCGGATCCCCGGTACCGGGAGCTGGTTCAGGAGCTCTGCCTCTTCGCGGCCGTGGAGGGCCACCCGCTTCCCGAGGGCACCGTGGAGGAGGTGCTGGCCTTCACGGGCGGCCTCCCGAAGGATGCCCACAGCAGCCTCTGGCGGGACCTCCAGCTCGGCCGGGAGGGCGAGTGGGAGGACCTGGTCGGCTGGTGCCAGCGCCGGGCCCGCAGCCGCTTCCTGGACCTGCCGGTGCTGATGAGCCTCTCGAAGCCCATGCCGGTGCAGGACCAGGCCTGAGGGCGTTCAGAAGGTCCAGGCCAGGCCCGCCGCCAGGCCGGTGGCCCGCACGCCTCCGTCCACGGGGCTCCAGAACATCCGGACCTCGAAGGCCAGGTGGTGGTTCCACTGCCAGCCCACCCCGGCGTCCAGCCCCAGCTTGGTGCCGCCGAGGGTGGTGTCCCCGGCGCTGTTCTCGGTGACGATGCGCCAGTTCTGCGCGCCCAGGGTCGTGCGGAGGTAGGGGCCCTTGCCATCGTCGTTGGGTCGCCAGATCGTCTCCACACCCAGGAGGAGGGCGTAGACCCGGGTGCGGTTTCCACTGAGCTGCAGGGCATCGCCCTTGGGGCAGTAGTCGATCTGGAGCAGGGGGCGGAAGGAGAGCCCGCGGAGCTCTTCCATGGGAAGGTCGAGGTAGCCGGCGAAGGTGCCGCCGGGCTGGCCCCCGTTGAGGTTGTGCAGGTCGCCCGTGGGCACCATCATCTGCACCTTGAAGCCGAGGCGGGCCCGGTCCTCCGGCGCCTGGGCCCGCAGCAGGCCCGGCCCGAGGGCGAGGAGGCCGAGGAGGAGGGCGGGGCGGAGGGTCACGGGTGCTCCAGGTAGGGTTTCACCATGTCGTCCCAATGCCCCTGGGCCTTGAGGATCCGCTCGCCGAGGGTGCGGAACACGCCGGTGCCCCCGGCCTGCGGGATCACCCAGTGGCAGCGGGCCTGGACCTCGGCCACCGCGTCCGAGGGGCAGCAGGCCAGGCCCACGTGGAGGAGCAGGGGCAGGTCGTGGAGGTCATCGCCCACATGGGCGATCTGATCGAGGGTGAGGCCGTACTTGGCGCAGAGCTGATCGAGGATGGGCCGCTTCTCCAGGTGCCCGGTGAAGCAGTCCTCGATGCCCAGGTCCCGGGCCCGGTGGTCGGTGGCGGGGCTCTTCAGGCCGCTGATGAAGGCCACGGTGATCCCGGCCTTCTGGAGGGCCTTGATGGCCACGCCATCGCGCACATGGAAGGTCTTCGTGTGCCCTGGTTCCCGCCCGTAAACCAGGGCCCCCGTGGTGAGCACCCCGTCGATGTCGGTGCAGACGAGGCGGATGCGGGCGGCGCGGGCGTCCAGGTTGGTCATGGAAGGGAGTGTACCTCCGGGGACCGGCAGCCCGTACTCTAGGAGGTTGGAGGTCCCATGTCCGGATTCATTCCCGTGGAGGAAGCGCAGGCCCTGCTCGACCAGGGGGCCCTGGTGGTGGATGTGCGCACCCTGCCGGAGTGGAACGAGGGGCATGGGCCCAGCCTGTTCCTGCCCCTGGACCAGCTGGAGGCCCGCCTCCACGAGCTGCCCAAGGACAAGGTGCTGCTGATGGTCTGCCGCAGCGGCGCCCGCAGCGGCCAGGCGGCGGCCTGGCTCCGGTCCCTGGGCTATGAGGCCCACAACCTGGGCCCCTGGCAGCGCAATCCGCGCGTCTCGGGCTGAACGGCCGGAATTCAACGGACTCCCGGATCCGCGGTCAATCCCGACCGTGGCGCTTATGAACGCCGTCACGGATTCCCAAGGGGTGGAGGCCGACCCTTCTTCCGCACTCCGCGGGGTCCCCGTCCGGGACCCCCGGAGGCGAGGAGCACGAGGAGGCCCCATGAGCACCCTGCTGACGCGGGACCGCGCCCAGACGCCGGTCCTGGAACCCTTCCGGATGATGCGCGATCTCCTGCGCTGGGATCCCCTCCGCGAGCCCGCCTGGCCCGTGGAGATGGGCGCCACCTTCATGCCCAGCTTCGAGGTGAAGGAGACCCCGACGGCTTACGTGTTCAAGGCCGATCTCCCGGGCATCCGGGACGAGGATCTCGACATCCAGCTCACCGGCAACCGCCTGACCGTGAGCGGGAAGCGGGAGACGGAGAAGCATGAGGACCACGAGACGCTGCACCTCCACGAGCGGAGCTATGGGTCCTTCAGCCGGTCCTTCACCCTGCCCGAGGAGATCAGCCCCCACAAGGTGGATGCCCACCTGGTGCAGGGCGTGCTGACCCTCACCGTGATGAAGAGCCCCGAGGCCCAGCCGCAGAAGATCCACGTGAAGTCGTGAGCGCCGGGGGGCCACGCCGCCGCGGGTCTCGTGCTGACCGGGAAGGTCAGGCCTGGTCCCGATCGTAGGCCCGCCTGAGCCACCCCAGGAGGTCCGCATCGAGGTCCGCCTCGCTGCGGACCTCGAGCTTCACGGTGATGCGGTCCTTCTTGGCGAAGCCGCCGGTGTCGATGAGGCGGCCCCCGGGATCCTCCAGGCCGCCGGGGTCCCCCAGGGCGAGGCCCAGGTCCAGGCGGGAGGCGAAAGGCTTGATCTGGGCGATGACGTGCGCGCGGTAGATGGGGACGATGGTCTCGCAGGGGCTGAGGCGCACGTCGGAGCCCAGGCTCCGGGCCAGCCTCACGAGGGCTTCGAAGCAGGGGCGCAGGGCGGCCTTCTTCCCGGCATATTGGGCGTCCACATAGCCCTGGGCGGCGGCCAGGTAGCCCTCGGGGGTGTCGTCGAAGGCGTGGGCGCTGGCGCCGAGGCTGCGCTCGGCCACGAACATCGCCTGGGCGCCCCCGAGGCCCTGGGCCTTGAGCCAACCCCTCCGGCCCTTCTCATCGGCGGGTCCCTGGGCCTTCACGGCGGCGACCCAGGCCTCCAGGTCCCTCCCGGTGTTCAGCGGGAGGTTCCGGAGGATGGCCTGCACATGGGCCACGCCGGGGTGGACGTCCCAGGCCGCGTGGGAGGCCATCTCAGGCCTTGCCGAAGGCCTCGGCGGCCCGCTTCTCGATCTCCGCGGGGCTCACCTCTTCCACATGGGTGGCCAGGGACCAGAGGTGGCCGAAGGGATCCACGAGCTTGCCGTAGCGATCCCCCCAGAACATGGTCTCCAGGGGCGCGGTGACCTTGCAGCCGGCGTTCACGGCCCGCGCCCAGGCGGCATCCACGTCGGGCACATAGAGGTGGAGCGTCACGGGGCTGCCTTCCAAGGTGTACGGGGAGAGGGCGCCCCACTCCTTGGCCTCCTCGCCCAGCATGATCATGGAGTCGCCGATCCGGAGCTCCGCGTGGATCAGGGTCTTGCCGTCGGGCATGTACATCTGGCTCACCACCTCGGCCCCGAAGGCCTCCTGGTAGAAGGCCAGGGCGCGGGGTGCGTTGGCGATCACGAGCGCGGGCGTAACCGTGCGGAATCCCGCGGGGATGGGCTGGGTCATGCGGCCTCCGGAAGGGGTTGCGGGAAGCATAGTCGCCCTCGGCGGTGCGCTCCAGCTGAATTCAGGGCGGCGCGAGCCGCTGCAGGCCCGTTCGCCCGAGGACGAGCAGGGCGCCGTCGGGGGCCAGGGCGAGGTCCACCAGGCTCCCGCCCGGGCGGGCGAGGGTGCTGACCTCTCCGGTGTAGGCCTTCCACCGGGCCACCCAACCGCCGGTGTAGTCGGCGAAGACGTAGTCCCCCTGGTAGGCCGCGGGCCAGGGGGACACCGTGGGCAGGAACACCGCGCCCACGATGGAGACGCCCTGGAGGAAGGTGCCCGTGCTGCCCGGCTGCCCCGTGGGGAGGGACGGGTGGCCGTAGGCGAAGAGGGGGGGCTCGATCCCGGAGAGGGCGGTGGGGCCCTCCGTTCCCGGCCAGCCATAGTCCCTCCCCGGCAGGATGAGGTTGACCTCCTCCCAGGTGCTCTGGCCCACATCGTTGAGGTGGAGGCGGCCACTGGCCTGGAAGGCGAAGCTGAAGGGATTCCGCAGACCCTTCGCCCAGATGGCGCGGGCGAGGCCGGTGGTGGTCCCGTAGAAGGGGTTGTCCGGGGGGATGGTGCCGTCGGCCCGGAAGCGCAGGAGCTTCCCCAGCGGGGAGGCGAGATCCGGGGCATTGGCGCCATTGGCGTTGTCCCCCACGCCCACGTAGAGCATCCCGTCCGGTCCGAAGCGGAGGGGGCCTCCGTTGTGGTTCGTGGCGCTGGAGAGGTTCGGCAGGTCCACCAGGGCCACCTCCGAGCCCGGCAGGGCCTGATCGGGGTTCGCGGGATCGGCGGTGAGGCGGCTGATCCGGTTGTGGGGAGCCGGGGTGAGGGCGGTGTAGTGGACGTAGACGTGGCCGTTGCTTGAAAAGGCTGGATCCAGCGCCACGCCGATGAGCCCACGCTCCCCGTTGAGGCTGGTGGGCAGGGTGGCGAAGGGGGTCGGCAGCAGCGCGCCGGCCTTGTGGATCCGGAGGGCGCCGCCCTGCTCGCAGATGAACAGGCGCCCGTCCGGGGCCGCGGTCAGGGCCGTGGCGCTGGTCAGCGTTCCGGGCAGGGCCGTGAGGGTGAAACCCGAAGGCTTGGCCACCGTCCCGCCGAAGCTCACCACCGCCGTCTGCACGGGGCTCTGGTTGCCGAACCGATCCACCGCGAGGGCCTGCACCACGTGCTGGCCCGAGGCGTAGGCGGCCGTGTCGGGGAGGGTGAAGGTGTAGGGCGGCGCGGTCGCCTCGGCCAGCACGCTCCCATCCAGGCGGAAGATCACGCGGTCGAGGCCGCTGGCATCGCTGGCTTCGGCGGTGAGGACCACGGCCCCGGTCAGCCCCGTGGAGAAGGGCGCTGGGGAGGTGAGGGTGCAGGTGGGGGGCGTGGCCTCGGCCCCGGGCGGGGTCACGGAGGAGGGACTGCTGCTTCCGCAGTGCGGGAGGGCCAGGAGCAGCAGGACCGGGAGCGGGCGGGGCCAGGGCATGGGACCTCCGGGGACTCCCGGAACCCTACGCCCTCGGCGCTCCCAGGTGGGGATTTCTGGCCCAACGGTTAGGCTGGGGGGATGAACCCCCGCACCTTCCTGGTCCTCGTGCTCCTGGGCTTCGCCTCGGGGCTGCCCCTGTTCCTCACGGGCTCCACCCTCAAGGCCTGGATGACGGACGCGGGGCTGAACCTGAAGGTCATCGGCGCCTTCAGCTTCGTGACCCTCCCCTACTCCCTGAAGGTCTTCTGGGCCCCCCTGGTGGATCGCTACGGGCTGCCCTTCCTGGGCCGGCGGCGCAGCTGGATGCTCACCATGCAGGGGGCCATGGCCCTCACCCTGGCGGTGCTGGCCCTGCAGAACCCGGCCCTGAACCTCACCACGGTGCTCCTGCTCGCGGTGGCGGTGGCGATCACGTCGGCCACCTTCGACATCGCCGTGGACGCCTGGCGGGTGGAGGCCCTCCCGCGGCACCTCCTGGGCTTCGGCACCTCGGTGCACATCACGGCCTACCGCGTGGCCATGCTGGTGAGCGGGGGCGGCGCGCTGATCCTGGCCCAGAAGGCCGGCTGGCGGGCCACCTACCTGGCCATGGCCGGGCTCACCCTGGCCGGGGCCCTGGGCACCCTGCTGGCGCCCGACACCGATGAGGGGGCCGCGGCCCCCCGCACCCTGCAGGCGGCCGTGGTGGAGCCCCTGAGGGACCTCCTCCCCCGCCCGGGCATGGCCGAGCTCATGAGCTTCGCGGTGCTCTTCAAGCTGGGGGACTGGCTGGCGGAGAGCATGACCATGCCCTTCCTCATCCGGGGGGTGGGGTTCACCAAGGTCCAGATCGGCTCCGTGCAGAAGACCACGGCCATGCTCGCCATCATCGTGGGGGGCCTCGTGGGCGGGGCTCTGCTGGCGCGCATGAGCCTCCGTCGGGCCCTCTGGCTCTTCGGCTTCCTGCAGGCGGGCAGCATCCTCGGCTTCTGGGCCGTGAGCCGCCTGGGGGCCAACCTGCCGGTCTTCGTGGCGGCCAATGCGCTGGAGAACTTCGCCTATGGCGCGGGCGCCTCGGGCTTCGCGGTGCTGGTGGGGGCCAGCTGCAACCGGGCCTACACCGCCACCCAGTACGCCCTCTTCACGAGCCTCATGGCCCTCCCGCGCACCTTCTTCGCCGGAGCCACGGGCTGGCTGGCCGAGGCCCTGCAGTCCCGCCTTGGGGTCCAGGCCGGCTGGAGCGCCTACTTCCTCTGCTGTGTCGCCGCGGCCGTGCCGGGCCTCCTGCTCCTGCTCCGCTACCGCCACTGGGGCCCGCCGGAGGACCTCCCCCGCTGACCCTGTCGGGA
Source organism: uncultured Solibacteraceae bacterium (assembly GCA_964627685.1). Classification (GTDB taxonomy): domain Bacteria; phylum Acidobacteriota; class Holophagae; order Holophagales; family Holophagaceae; genus JAFDVN01. The sequence goes on from CAZVKM010000010.1 coordinate 13,895, forward strand.
TGGCCTCCGGTCCCAGGATCCCGGATCCGGAACAGGTGGGAGGCTAGGCTGGACTCCACCTACGGAGTCCCCATGCGCCGCGCCCTCCTCCTCCCGGCCCTCGTCAGCGCCCTCACCGCCCAGGCCCCCTCGGCCCCCGCTCAGACCGCTCCGGATGTGAAGTCCCTCGATGGGATCGTGAAGCTCATGTACACCTCCATCTCGGGACCCGCCGGCCAGAAGCGGGACCCGGAGCTGCAGCGCAGCCTCTTCGTGCCCGGGGCCCGGGTGGCGGCGGTGGTGAAGCACGGCAAGGGAGAGCCGCGCCTGGTGAACATGGACGTCGACGGCTACATGAAGCAGGCCTTCCCCACCATGGAGGCCAAGGGCTTCTTCGAGGTGGAGACGGCGCGGCGGGTGGAGCGCTACGGGCACGTGGCCCAGGTCTTCAGCACCTACGAGAGTCGGGAGAAGCCCGATGGTCCGGTCATCGACCGGGGCGTGAACAGCTTCCAGCTGCTCTTCGATGGCACCCGCTGGTGGTGCACCGGCTGCGCCTGGGCGGACGAGGAGGCGGGCCAGGCCCTGCCGGGGGTGGAGCCCCGGGCCACCCTCACCGCCGCCGAGGCCGGCACCATCGACGCCCTGGTGAAGAGC
>CAZVKM010000010.1:14540-30580 GCA_964627685.1 uncultured Solibacteraceae bacterium
TCGATCGTGACACCGCCCGCGAACGGCACGCTCTATCGCGACGCCCTGGTGAAGAGCCTCTATGGCTTCATCTCGGGCCCAGCCGGCAAGCGGGACGTGGCGAAGATCCGGGCCCTCTTCCACCCCGAGGCGGTCACCACCATCACCGGGACCAAGGCCGACGGCACCCCGGGTGTGCGGCACTTCACCCTCGAGGAGCTGCTGGCCCGCGCCGTGCCGAACTGGGAGAAGGGCTTCGTGGAGCAGGAGGTGAAGCGGGAAACCCAGCAGTGGGGGAACATGGCCGCGGTGTGGACCCGCTACGAGGCGCACCACGGCCCGGAGATGAAGGAGACCCTCCGGGGCATCAACAGCTTGCAGCTCCAGTTCGACGGCACCCGCTGGTGGGTGATGGCCCTGCACTTCCAGAACGAGGATGCGAAGGTGAAGCTGCCCTGAGGCCTACTTCACCACGGGGTAGCGTCCCTTCCGCCAGCCGTGGAAGCCGTCCATGAGGACGTAGTACCAGTCGGCCCCGTGGGCCTTCAGGATGTCCGCGGCGGCATGGGCCTGGGGGTCGTGCTCATCCACGAGGACGATGGGGCGGGGCACGGGGCGCCGCGCCTGCTGGAACACGGACTGGACCTGCGATTCCAGCTGTGCGAAGGGCAGGAGCAGGGAGCCCCTGATGTGGCCCTCCCGGCGGACCACCTCGGGGTTCCGCAGGTCCACCACCAGGGGCGGCGGGCCCTGCAGCAGCTCCTCCAGCTGGAAGGGGGTGAGGGTGGGGTGGCGCTTGGCCCGCAGGAGGTGGGGCAGGCGGACCAGCAGGATGAGGAGGAGGCCGAAGCCGGCCGCCGCGGCGAGCCCCCAGCCGAGGAGGGACTCCCGTCCTCGGAGGAGGTCCGGCGTGGCCTGCAGCAGGGCGAGGGGCATGGGGCCTCCGAGCTCGCCCGGAATCATGCGCTCAGGGCAGGCCCTCGGCCAGCCCCAACCGCTCCGCCGCCTGCCGGAACGTGACCGGGATCGGCGCCTGCAGGGCCAGGGCCTCCCCGGTGACCGGGTGGCTCAGGCCCAGCTTCCAGGCATGGAGCATGGGATGGGGCATCTCGAGCATCTCCCCGTCCGTGGCCATCCAGCGGCCGGGGCCGCCGTAGAGGGGATCGCCCAGGAGCGGCGCGCGGAGGAAGGCGAGGTGCACGCGGATCTGGTGGGTGCGGCCCGTGAGGAGCTCGCATTCCACGAGGGCGGTGCTCTTCGTGCGGGCCAGCACCTTCACCCGGGTCTGGCTGGGCCGGCCGCCGGCCGCCACCGCCATCTTCTGGCGCTCGGTGCGGTGGCGGGCCAGGGGCTCATTCACCAGGAGGCTGCCCAGCTCCGGCAGCTTGGGGCTGTGGCGCACCAGGGCCAGGTAGCGCTTCTCCACCGTGCGCTGCTGGAACTGCCTCTGAAGCGCGGCCTGGGCCTCCAGGGACTTGCCCAGGGCGATGCAGCCCGTGGTGAAGCGGTCCAGGCGGTGCACCAGGCCCGGCCAGGCGGTGGCGACGTCGTCCTCGGCCTCCTCCTCGGCCAGCTCGGACCCGGAGACCTGGGACCCCTGGATCCGCCCCAGCAGGGCGTTCACCAGCGTGCCGCCGGGATGGCCGGGGCCGGGGTGGACCACCAGACCCGAGGGCTTGTCCACCACCCAGAGGTGGGAGTCCTCGAAGAGGGTGGGGAGGTCCATCACCTCCGGGAGGAGGTCCGAGGCGGGCGGGGTCACGGGAGGAAGCTCGGTCTCCACGACATCACCCATCTTGAGCTTCAGCCCGCCCTTGGTGGCGGGGGAGCCGTTCACCAGGACCCTCCCCTCCCGGATCCAGGCATCCCAGCGGGCCCGGCCCACCTCGGGGTGCTGCGCCACGAGGAAGCGGTCGAGGCGCGGCTCGGGGGCGTCGAGGGTCAGGCGGATCATCGGGCCTCCCGGGTGGCCTTGCGCTGATACCAGAACCAGCTGACCGCGCCGAAGGCGATGAAGCCCAGGGCCGTCAGCCGACCGGTGCTGAGCCAGCTCAGGCCGAGCCAGAACCCCCGGTCGAGATCCCCCCGCCAGGTCTCCACGCCCAGGCGCTGGAGGCCCTCCAGGCCGAAGTAGAGGGCCAGGATCTGCCCGGGGAAGCGACGCTTGGGACGGGCCCAGAGGAGGATCGCCACCACGGCGAGGTTGGCCAGGAAGGTGTAGAGCTGCACAGGGTGCAGCGGGATCCCCAGGGGGGTTCCGCTGAGCTCGGCGGCGTGCGGATCCCGGAAGGTGACCGCCCAGGGCAGGGTGCAGGTGGTGCCGAAGCAGCAGCCGGCGGCGAAGCAGCCCAGGCGGCCGATGGCCTGGCCCAGGGCCACGCCGGGCACGAGGGCGTCGCCCACCTTGGGCACGGGCAGGCCGGTGGAGGGGCGCACCTTCCAGAAGAAGGCCGCGGCCCCCAGGATGATGCCCCCGTGGATGTGGCCCCCGGCCCGGAGCGTGGCCAGGGTGAAGACCTCCCCGAAGGTCATGCGGCCCTGCACCATCTCCACGAGGATCAGCACCAGCTTCGCCCCGAGGATGCCGGCGAGGAGCAGGGTGATGGCGAGGTCGGGGATGACCTCCCCCTCGAGCCCATCCAGCCGTCCCTGGCGCTTGGCCAGGGCCGTGCCGGCGAAGAAGCCGAGGGCCAGCATCAGGCCGTAGGTACCGATGGGGAAGGAGCCGAGCTGGATCAGGTAGGGGTGCATGGAGCCTCAGGGTAGGGGGCGGAGCCGGGCCGGGGGGAGGTCCTGGTCGGCGATCTCGAAGGAGATGAGGTGGCCGTAAGGCCGGAGCTTCGGCATGAGCTCGGCCACCACCAGCTTCCGGAACTCGGCCTTGAAGGCCCGATCCATGGTGGCCCGGGGCCGGCCCTTCACGCGGAAGTCGCGGAGGCGCCCCTCCCGGAGCTCCACGAGCTGGGCCCCGAGGAGCTGGGCGTCCAGGCGGGCCTGGAGGTCCGCCCGGAGGGCCTCGGGCAGGGGACCCTCGTTCATGGGGCCGGGATCGGCGACGGGGCGGGAGGCCAAGCCGCGGGCCACCCACAGTCCATAGCCCCCGATGAGGAGGAGGGCCCCGAGGCTCCAGGCCATCCAGCGCCGCTCCTGGGCGTGCTGAGGGGCGTCCGCGGGGGACTCCAGGGAGGTGGAAGGCCGTGCCATAGTCGTTGGGAATCCTTATTCGTTCGGAGGCCCCATGTCCACGCCCGCTCAGGCGCCCATCACGGCGAAGGATCTGGCGGAGCGGCTGGGGGGCGCCCTCCGCCATTGTCCACCGGATCGCCTGCTTTCCGAAGTGCGGCCCCTGGAGGAGGCCTCGGAGGGGGCCCTCTCCTTCCTGGCCAACCCCAAATACGCCGCCAAGGCCCTGGAGGCCAAGGCAGGGCTCATCCTGGCCGATCCCAAGGCGGAGCTGGGCACCCAGCCCGTGCTGGTGGTGGAGAACCCCTACTGGTGCTTCGCCCAGGCCATCGGGATCCTCCATCCGGAACCCCCGCCCGCCTGGTCGGAGGCCCCGGTCCACCCCAGCGCCCAGCTGGGGGAGGGCACCCGCCTGGGCCCCGGGGCCACGGTGGGCGCACGCACGCGCGTGGGCGCCGGGTGTGTCATCCACCCCGGGGTCCACATCGGGGATGACTGCGAGCTGGGGGAGGGCTGCGAGCTGTTCCCGGGGGTCGTGCTCTACCGCAGGACCCGGCTGGGCCGGAACGTCCGGATCCACGCCAATTCCGTGCTGGGAAGCGACGGCTACGGCTATGTGCTCGTGAACGGCCGCCACGAGAAGGTGCCCCAGGTGGGCTGGGTGGAGGTCGGGGATGAGGCGGAGATCGGGGCCTGCGTGACGGTGGATCGCGGCGTCCTCGGCCCCACGCGGATCGGCGCCGGCACCAAGGTGGACAACCAGGTGCAGGTGGCCCACAACGTCCAGGTGGGGGAGCACTGCCTGCTGGTGGCCCAGAGCGGCATCAGCGGCTCCACCAAGGTGGGCCGCTACGTGACCCTGGCCGGCAAGGTGGGCGTGGTGGGGCACATCGAGATCGGCGAGAAGAGCGTGGTGGGCGGCAACAGCGTGGTGGCCAAGAGCCTCCCCCCCGGCAGCTTCGTCACGGGCTTCCCCGCCCGCCCCCACAAGGAGTGGATGGAGGTGCAGGCCGCCGTGAACCGCCTGCCGAAGCTGCTCAAGCAGCTTCGGCGCTCGGGGACCTGAGCCGGCCTGCACCGACCTCCGTCAAGGGAGTGGATGGGAGGGGCCCCATCCGCAAGGGCCGGAGGCGCCTGCGATCTGGGGATGGCAGGCCGCCGTGAACCGTCTGCCCAGGGGAACGGAGCCCGTCCGCGACGGCGGGAGGGGATGGCCGGCCGCGCCGTCCTGATGATCAGTCTCCGAGCACCTTCAGCATGAGCCGGATGAGCTCCTTGGGCCGGTAGGGCTTGTGGATGAAGCCCGCCGGCTGGTTGGCGGTGCGGCGCTCGGCCTCCTCCGCCGAGTAGCCGCTGGAGAGCACGATGGGCACCTCCGCGGCGGGACCACCGAGGGCGCGCAGGTGGGTCACCAGCTCGTCCCCGCCCATGCGGGGCATGGTGAGGTCCACCAGCAGGGCCCGGATGCGGCTTCCCTCCCGGTGATACACCTCCAGGGCCTGCTCCCCGTCCTCGGCCTCGAGGACCTCGAAGCCGGCATGCTCCAGGGCCCCGCGGGCCACTTGGCGCACGCCCACCTCGTCGTCCACCACCAGCACGAGGCCGTGCCCCCGGCCGGGATCGACGGCGGTGGGGCCTTCCGGCTCCTCCTCCTTCCGGGCGGATCGCGGGAAGAGCAGGCGGAAGGTGGTGCCCTCGCCGGGGGTGCTGCGGACCTGGATCGCCCCCTTGTGTCCGCGCACGATGCCCAGGACCGCCGAGAGGCCCAGGCCCCGGCCGGTGAACTTGGTGGTGAAGAAGGGGTCGAAGATGCGCTGCAGGGTCTCCGGTTCCATGCCCACGCCGTCGTCGCTGACCTCCAGAAAGGCGGTGGGTCCCTCCGGGGGCGTGCCCGCGAGGCAGGGGGTCTGGGCCGAGGCCTCCTTGACCCCGGTGCGGACCGTGATGGTGCCGCCCTTCTCGCCGAGGGCATCCGAGGCGTTGGTGAGGAGGTTCATCACCACCTGGCGGAGCTGGGTGGCGTCGGCCTCGGTGAGGGCCTTGCCGGGGATGCCTTCGAGGCGGAGCACGGCCCGCTTGGAGACGACGGTCTGGAGCAGGGAGGCCATCTCCTCCACCAACCGCGCCAGGTCCATGGTCTGGACCAGGAAGCGGCCCTTCCCGCTGTAGGCGAGCATCTGGTTGGTGAGCTCCGCCGCCCGGTGCGCCGCCAGCTCGATCTGCTTCACCCGCTTGTAGGCCGGATGGCTCTCCTCCAGGTCGAGCATGGCGAGCCCGGCATTCCCCATCACGCCCATGAGCAAGTTGTTGAAGTCATGGGCGATGCCTCCCGCCAGCATGCCAAGGGACTCCAGCTTCTGGGCCTCCCGCATCTGGGTTTCGAGGCGGTGGCGTTCCTCCTCCGCCAGCACCCGCTCGGTGACGTCCCGGGCGTTGATGACCAGCCCCTGCACGCCGGGCAGGTGGAAGGCGTTCTGGGCCACGGTCTCCAGCCAGTGCCAGCTGCCATCCTTCCCCTTGAAGCGCACGGTGAGGCTGGCGATGTGGGCGGGATTGGCGAGGGTGGTGGCCATGGCCGCGTGGAACTGCGGCAGGTCGTCGGGGTGGATGAAGTCGGAGGCGAAGCGCCGGAGGTTCTCCCCCTCCTCGTAGCCGAGGGCCCGCGCGGCACTGGGGCTGGCGTAGCTGATGCGGCCTTCCGCATCCAGCACGGCGATGACATCCCGTCCGTTCTCCAGGAGGGCCCTGAACCGCCCTTCGCTGGCCCTGAGATCGGATTCCATCCTGTGCCGGGCGAGGGCCATCTCGAGGGTGCTCCGCAGGGCGAGTTCCTCGAAGGGCTTCACGAGGTACCCATAGGGGGCGGCGCCCCGCGCCCGCTCCAGCGTGTCGGGATCGGCGAAGGCCGTGATGAAGACGACGGGGGAGTGGAACCGGTCGCGGATCTGGGTGGCGGCCTCGATCCCATCCATGCCCGGGCCGAGGTGGATGTCCATGAGCACCAGGTCCGGGTGGTGCTCGCCGGCCAGCTCCACGGCGCGGGCGCCGGTGTGGGCGAGGGCCACCACCTTGAAGCCGAGGGCCTCCAGGCGCATCCGGAGATCGAGGGCGACGATCGTCTCGTCTTCCACGATGAGGACGCGGCTGGTCATGGGAAGTCCGGGGTTCGGGGGGGGAAGGTGAGCCGGAAGGCGGCGCCGCGGCGGCGCTCCACGAGGAAGGTGCCTCGCAGCTGATCGGCCAGGGCCCGCACGAGCTGGAATCCCAGTCCACCCCCGGTCAGGGGGTCCAGCCCCTCGGGCAACCCACAGCCGTCATCGGCCACCCGGAGCTGCACCCGGCCCGGGCCCACCGGTCCCAGCTCCACCCACAGGGCGCCGCCCTCCCCCGCGGGGAAGCCATGGCGGAGGGCATTGAGCACGAGCTCATGCACCACCAGGGCCAGGGGGACCAGGTCGTCGGGTCCCAGGCGGAGGGGGGAGACCGTGACCTCCACCTCCACCAGGGAGGGGGTCACGGCGTAGGAACGCACCAGCTGGGCGACGAGACGCTGGAGGTAGTCCTGGAGGTCCGCCTCGGGCAGGGTGGGGGCCTGGTGGAGCTTCTGGTGGACCTGGGCGATGGCCTGGATGCGTTCCTGGGCCTCCAGGAGGGCCCGCTGGACCACCGGGAGGTCCGAAGTGGCCGCCTGAAGGCGCAGGAGGCTGCTCACGACCTGGAGGTTGTTCTTCACCCGGTGGTGGATCTCCCGGATCGTCAGCTCCTTGTTCCGGAGGTTCTCCTGGAGGGTCCGCTCCATGGCCTTCCGGGAGGTGATGTCCACGGCCATCACCTGGACGGCGGGCTTCCCCTCATGCTCCGCGGCCATGGTGATGAGCTCCACGGTGCGCACCCCCCCGTCCAGGCGGCGGAGGCGGCGCTCGACATAGGGGAGGAGCTCGGCCTGGCCCCCCTCCACGAGCTCCATCCGCTGGCGGGAGAGCTCCTGCTCTTCCGGGGCCAGGATGGTCTCCAGCACGGGGGTGCCGAGGAGCTGGGCCGGGGAGTGCGCCCCCAGCAGCTCCAAGGTCGCCGTGTTGAGGTACACGAAGCGCCCGCCCTGGTGGATGGCCATGGGCACGAGGCTCTGCTCCACCAGGGAGCGGTACCGGCGTTCGCTTTCCTGGAGGGCGTGCGTGACCTTCCGCTCTTCCGTGATGTCCGTGAGGGTCGAGACGACGCCCTGGAGCTGGGTGTCCTTCCAGATGGGCCTGGAGCGCACGCCGAGCCAGCGCCGCTCGCCGGCGAGGTTGGTGAGCCCGTAGATGCCGGCGGCCGGCTCCCGCCTGCGCAGGGCCAGCATGGCGGGCTGCTCCTCCCAGGAGACCGGGTTCCCCGACTCATCCACGATCCCCTGGATGGAATCCCGGGGCTCCTCGTCGGGCTGGATGCCTCCGAGGATCCGCCGGGCCCCGGCGTTGGCGAACTTGGCCCGTCCATCCAGGTCGCGCACCACCACCCCCTCCTCGAGGGACTCGACGGTGGTCCGGTACAGGGCCTCGCTGGCCGCGAGGCGGCGTTCGGCCTGGCGCTGCTCGGTCAGGTCCAGGAGGATGCCGGTGAAGGTGGGGCCGTTCTGGACGCCGGCGACGATCTCCAGTTCCCGGTCGCGGATGCGGAGGGGCAGCCGCCCGGGGGCCTGGCCATCGAAGAAGAGCCTCAGGGCCTCCCGGTCCTTCGGATCGAGCAGGGCTCCCCACCAGGCGCGCTCCCGCCAGTCCGCCTGGGTGATGCCCAGGGTCGCGTCCAGCCCCGGGGAGATGTCCAGGGTGGCGCCGGAGTGCCGGTCCAGCTCGAAGGGGACAGCTCCCGTGGCCCGCAGCACCGAGGTGAACTGCATGGTGAGGTGCCGGAGGAGGGACTGGGCCTGGCGTCGCGTGGAGGCCTGGGCGGCCACCAGGAGGGTGAGGGTGAGGGTCACGAGGAGAAAGGCCTGGATCTCGGGCAACAGGGACACCGGGTAGCCCATCGCCAGGAAGGTGGCCACCACCACCAGGGTGAAGCTGAAGCTGCCGAGGGCGGCTCCCCGCGCGCCCCATCTCAAGGCGATCCAGAAGAGGGGGAAGATGCCCAGGTACTTGAAGGGGAAGCTGTGCCCCTCCGGGGTGAGCATGATGACGAAGGCGAGCCCCACCACCGTCAGGCCCTGGAGGAGGAACTCGAAGGCGCGCAGGGCCTCGGGGGAGGACTCCCGTCGGGGGGCGCCCCGCAGCGGTGGGACAACCCACAGCAGGATCACCGGACCCAGGGTGAGGACGGCGAGGGCATCACCGGTCCAGAGGGTGAGGAAGCGCCGCAGCAGGCCTGAGGAGGAGGGCAGGGAGGCCTCCAGGGCCCAGGCCACCATGAGGGTGGTGCAGGTGACGGAGCCGAGGGCGAGCACCAGGAAGGCCCGCAGGTCCCGGAACCGGTCGAGGTTGGGTCCCGCCCCCCGGCGGGCCGCCCACCAGCTCCCCAGGCCGTAGCCCGTCCCATGGGCGAGGCAGACCCCCAGCAGGGGGAGGAGGCCCCCCTTCCCGGGCAGGTTGGTGAGGCCGTGCGGGATGGGGGCGAGGAAGGCCGCCCAGGCGAGGCGCCGATCCACGCCGAGCACCAGCCCGAGCGTGAGGGCCGGAGGGAGGAACCAGAGGCTCGCGCCCTCCGGGACGCGCAGGTAGCGGGCGACCCACTGGAGCAGGTAGAACGCGGTGAAGTAGCCCAGCAGGATCCAGGGCTTCCCGGGGAGGCGGGCGGGAGTGGGGCTCCTCATCGGAACCTACCCGAGGGCCTGAAGGCCGCCGGTGGCCAGGGCCACGGGCCGCGGGGGCAACGTCGCCATCGCCCGCACCTGGACCGGGAAGGGCGGGGGCGTGCCGAGCGTCTCCGCCAGGGCCGCTTCCAGGGCCGCGGCTTTGCCGGGCTCGGCCAGGACCTGCGCGCGAACGCCGCCGGGCCCGGACTGGAGCCCCACCCGGAGCTCCCCCGCCCGCTGGAAGGAGAGCGCGAGGAGCACCCGGTGCACCGGCTCCGCGCCGGGAGCCTCCGGTTCCCGCTCGGCCCAGATCTCCAAGGTGCCCGGTGTCTCCGGCCAGGGCAGGGGGATCTGGAACAGGGCGGTGCCCTCCTTCGCCTGCAGGGCATGGGCGGTGGCCTGGGCGGGGCTCGCCTCCGGGCGGGCCAGCACCTCCAGGGCCCCCTTCAGCCACGCCCCCCAGGCCTGCGGCCCCGTCGGGTCGGCCCGGGGGTCGAGGCCCGGAGACGAGCCCCGGCCGGCGGCGAGGTAGGCCCGCTTCAGCTCGGGCAACAGCTCCTGGAGCAGCCGGGCGAGGGGATGGCCCGCGGGCAGGCGGTCTGTGGATGTGGGCATCAGGCTGAGCAGCGCCAGGGCCCGCTGGGTGAGGGATTGGGGCAGACCCTTGGCCAGCCGCTCCTGGGCCCGGGCCAGGGCCTCCGGGAGGGGGGCATGCCCCGGGACCCCTTCGCCCATGGCCAGCTCCAGGGGGAGCCCCAGGGCCCGGAGCAGGTCCACCGTCGGCTTGGCGAAGGCGAAGAGGGGGGTGCTGGATCCGCCCGAGGACAGCCCGGATCCCGGGCCGAGGTGGGCCGCCCACGCCTCGGCCTGCTCCGGGGGCCAACCGGCCGCCTTCAGGGCCTCCGCCAGACCAGGACCGGGGGTGGGACCCGAGGAGGGGAGCCGCGCCTGCAAGGCCTCGAGGAAGGCCGCTTCGGGTTCGCCCAGGGCCGGCTGGAGGCTCTGGAGCAGCTCCCGGAGTGGGGCGAGCCCAGGGGCGGCTTCCGGCTCCTGGAGACGCTGCCAAAGATCCGCTCCCTCCCCCTGGAAGAGCCCCGTGAGCCGCGCCTGGGGCTCCGGGGGCCGGGCCTCGGTGGGTTGCAGCTGGAGGAGACCCTCCAGGGTTTGCTGGAGGCGGAAGGTGATGAGGGAGCCCAGGTCGTAGGGCAGGTCCCCGGCGGCGGTCAGGATCCGGCCGTCGGCCAACTGGAGGACCACCCCATCCGGGCCGGCCTCCAGGAGGGTGGCCTGGACCTCGGTCCCCGGGGCGCCCAAGGTCACGGGCCGTGGACTGGATGCGGCCTCCACCCACCGCAGGGCCTCGAGGGAGGGAGAGCCCTGGGGAGGGAGGGGAACCGCCCCGGTCATAGCCTGAAGTGGTGTCGGATGTGGCCCGCGATGTCCTGCAGCGGGGAGACCACGTCGACGCAGCCCTTCTCCGCCGCGGCCCGGGGCATGCCGTACACCACGCACGTCTCCTCGGCTTCCGCCATGGTGTGGGCGCCCTTCTGCTTGAGCATCTCCATGCCCTTGGCGCCATCGTTGCCCATGCCCGTGAGGATCACCGCCATCACCTGGCGGTGGCACTGCTCATGGACGCTCTGGAAGAGCACATCCACGGACGGGCGGTGGATGGAAGTGGCGGGATCGAGGCTGTGCTCCACCAGCGCCTGGGTTCCCCGCTGCCGATAGAGCATGTGGATGCCGCCCCGGGCGATGTACACGGTGCCGGCCTTCAGGGGCTCCCCGTGCTCCGCCTCCTTCACCGTCACCTGGCACAGGGTGTTCAGCCGGTCGGCGAAGGGCTTGGTGAAGGTGGAGGGCATGTGCTGGACGATGAGCAGGGGCACGGGAAGGTTGCCGGGCAGCGCCGGCAGGACCTCCTGGAGGGCCTTGGGGCCGCCCGTGGAGCTGCCCAGCACGATGAGCTCGGCGAGCGGGGAGGCGGCGAGCTCGGTGGCCGCGGGTCGCGCGATGGCCTTGGGGGGCGGGGGAGGCGGCAGGGGCGGAGGAGGCGGGGCGCCGGGGACCGCCCGGGGGCTCCGGTCCACGGGGCGCTTGAACTTGGGGGTGGTCGCCAGCCGCCGGATCTTCTCCTGGAGCTCCTGCTGGATGTTCAGGATGCTCATGGTGGCGAAGCTGGACTCCTTGGGGATGAAGTCGAGGGCTCCGGCCGCGAGCGCATCGAGGGTGGCCTGGGCCCCTTCCTGGGTGAGGCTCGAGAGCATCAGCACCGGGCGCGGGCTGGAGGCCATGATCTTCCGCAGCGCGGTGAGCCCGTCCATGCGGGGCATCTCGATGTCGAGGGTGACGAGGTCGGGATCGAGTTCGTCCACCTTCTCCAGGGCGTCCACGCCATCGCGGGCGGTGCCCACCACCTGGATGTCGGGGGCCCCCTCGAGCATCTTCTGGATGCTCTTCCGCATGAAGGGGCTGTCGTCCACCACCAGGACACGGATGGGCATCTTTGGTCTCAGCTCTGGTAGGCCAGGTCCACGAAGGCCATGGCGTGATCAAGCTCGTCGTCGATCTGGAAGGTGAGCCGCTCGAGGTCGGGCTCGTCCTTCAGGTGCCCGAAGACAGCCGCGAAGGTGGGTTCGGAAGGCAGGTGGATGATCAGGTTCATGTCCGCGGGGCCGCTGGGGATGCGCGTCCGCACCAGCAGGTCGCAGAGGTTCATGAGGTTCGGCAGGAACTCGCCCGCCGGGGGCCGGTGGTGGTCCCGGATCATGGCGATGATCACCTCGGGGAAGAGCCACTGCGCGGCGAGGATGGCCCCCGCCTCCGCATGGTCCAGCCCCAGGAGCTCCTTCTCGGCGTCCACGGAGTGGACCCCTTCCTCGACCTTGCGCACCACCGGTCCGTAGTCCTCGGGGAAGCACTGATCCAGGGCGATCTTGCCGATGTCATGGAGCAGCCCGCCCAGGAAGGCCGTCTCGGCATCCCCGTGCTTCTTGACGACCCGGCAGAGACCCCGGGCCACGAGCCCCACGGCCACGCTGTGCTGCCAGAGGCGGGTGGCATCGAGGCGGTCGGAACCCTTGAGGGTCCGGATCACGGCGGCGCCGGTGCCGAGGTTGGCCACCGCGTCGAAGCCCAGCCGGAGGATGGCGGTCTTGAGGTCGCGGACATCCCCATCGCCGGCGTAGAGGGCGCTGTTGGCCAGGCGGAGGAGGGCGGCGGAGAGCGGAGGGTCCTTCTGGAGGATGCCCAGGAGGCGATCCACGGTGCACCGGTCGTCCTGCACGGCCTGGTTCAGCGCCACCACCGAAGCCGGGAGGCTCGGGAGCTGCTTGGCGCGGATGCGCAGTTCGTGGGCGGTGACAGGCATCAGAACTCCGAGATCATGGCCTTGTCCTGTTCGAGGACTTCGGCGATGGATTCCTGGTGGCTCGCCCAGGACTCGTCGGTGAGGTTGAGGATGGCCTTGGCCTGGGCCGTGGGTTCGGAGAGGGATTCCGGGGTGCCGATGCCGATCTTCCGGTCCAGCGCCATCTGGTTCCCGAGGGCGATGATCGCGGCGATGCTCTGGTTCCCCTCGCTCGCGCCGTTGGGCTCGTGGTGCCAGCGAACGGCCTCCTCCAGGCTCTGGGCGAGGTTCCAGCTGCGGAGGAGGGCCTCGCCGACCATGGTGTGGTCGAAGCCGAAGGTCTCCAGCTCGAGCTCGAGGGCTTCCCCCTGGCCGTTGTAAACGGTGCGCATGAGGGCCCCGTACCGCTCCGGGAACTTCACGCCCATGACGCTCTTCCCGATGTCGTGCATCAGGCCGCCGATGAACGCCTCCTCGACGCGGGGGAACTTCAGGGCCTTGCCGAGGGCCCGGGAGGCGAGGGCGGTGACGAGGGCGTGCTCCCAGAGCAGCCGTTCCTGGAGTCCCACGGCCCCGCGCTGGTAGAGGTTCTTGGCGCTGGAGGCGATGACCACGCTCTTGATGGTGCTGAAGCCCAGGGTCATGATCGCCTGGCTCAGGGTCTTGATCTCCCGCATCATGCCGAACATCGCGGAGTTGGAGATCTTCAGGATCTGGCTGGTGAGGGCCTGGTCGGTGCTGATGACCTTCCGGAGGTCCTCGGCCGTCGCATCGGGGTCGGCCGAAATGCGAAGCACCTGCGCCGCCACCTGCGGGAGGGGTGGCAGGTCGCCCAGGTTCGCAATGAGTTCGGCGGGGGTGATGGGCATGGTTTCCTCTCCTACTTCTTTCGGTAACCCATGGCCTTGCTGAAATGCAGGAGTTCGAAGCCGATGTTGTAGGCGTGGATGCTCTCGCTGTGGCCGACCATCAAGTAGGCCTTGGGCTGGAGCTGGCCATGGAAGCCCTTGAGCACCGAGGCCTTCACGGTGTCATCGAAGTAGATGAGCACGTTCCGGCAGAAGATCACATCAAAGGTGTTCAGGAGCTTGTACCCGGAGTAATCCACCAGGTTGAAGTTCTTGAGCTGGACCATCCGCTGGAGCTCGGGCTTCACCTGGTAGAGGTCCCCGCCCAGGCTCTGGAAGTGCTTCTGGAGCTGCTGGGGGGTGAGGTTCCGGAGGGTGTAGGAGCCGTAGATGCCGTCCTGGGCCTGGGCCAGCACCTTCTCGCTGATGTCGGTCCCGAGGATCTCCACGGTGAGGCCCTTCAGGACGGTGTCCTTCAGCTCCTGGGCCACGATGGCCAGGGTGTAGGGCTCCTCCCCGCTGGAGCAGGCGGCGCTCCAGATCCTCAGGCGGCTCTGACCGCGCTCGCGGGCCATCTTGGCCGCATCGGGCAGCACGGTGTTCTGGAAGGCCTCGATCTGGGGCGGGTTCCGCCAGAAGCTGGTCTCGTTCGTGGTGATCTCCACGAAGAGCTTCTTCAGCTCCTCCATGCCCTTCGGGCCCTGGAGCAGCGCGACGTACTCATTGAAGGCCTTGAGGCTCAGCTCCTGGACGCGCCGGGACAGGCGGTTCTCCAGGAAGTACTGCTTGCTCTCGTTGAAGAAGATGCCTGATTTCGCATAGATGAAGTCCCGGAGTTGCTTGAACTCGGTGGGGTTCATCTGCATTTTTGCGGGGACGAGGTTCATGTCGGGCTCGAGGGGCCCATCGGGCCATCCCGCCCGACCCTTAAATCTGGTGTTCAACGACCCTGAATAGGGTCTCAGGACTCCAGGATCACCAGGGCCAGCGCAAGGCCGCCGTCATGGGAGACGGTGGCGTGAAGACGGCCGATCCCCTGGGTGGCGAGCCGGTCGGCCAGGGCCCCCTCGGCCCAGAGGCGCCCGTTCAGGTAGCGGAGCTCCCGCCAGGACCAGCCGTCGAGGCCCACCCCCAGGGCCTTGCCGAAGGCCTCCCGCAGGGCCCACCGCCCTGCCAGGCGCTCGGGGAGCCGCTCCCGGTTGCCTTCGAGGAGGTAGGCCGCCTCCTCCGGATGCAGGATCCTGGTGCAGCACTTCTCCGGCCCGAAGCGCGCCAGGAGGTGCTCCCAGCGGGCGGAGGGACAGAGGTCGGATCCGAGGCCGCGGATCACACCAGGGCCTTCGAGAACCAGCGGTCGCAGCCGTGGTGCCCCGTCGCGCCCATGGGGGCGCAGAGGGCCTGGAAGCCCACCTTGCGGTACAGGGCCTGGGCGGCCTCCATGCCCGTGAGGGTCTCGAGGTAGCAGGTGTGGTAGCCCAGCGCCTTGGCTTCCGCCAGCAGGTGGCGGATCAGCGGCTCGGCGACGCCCTTCCCCCGGGCCTCCTTCAGGAAGTACATCTTCTTGAGCTCGCACACGCCCTCGGGGCCCCCCTCCAGGGGGGCGAGGCCTGCGCCGCCCACCACCCGGCCGGCCTCATCGTGCACCACGGCATAGGTGCAGCCCGGCCGGGCGTAAGCCGTGCTCATGTGGCCCACCTCGGGATCATGGATGGCGAAACCCGGGCCGTCGGCGCCGAACTCCGGCATGACGGTGCGGATCACCTCGGCCACGGCGGGGTCATCTTCGGGGCGGATGGGACGGAAGCTCAGGGCCATCCCCTCATTGGGCCATGGTCCACGGATCCGGGCCAAGCCTCTGACGAGTTGTCAGGCTTCCCCCATGCGCACCTCCGCGTGCCTGGACGGAGGACCCTGCCTGCGCCAACACTGGGCGGCCGTGAAGGAGGGAACATGTCCCCGGTCGAGCTGGCGCTGGTGAACGCATTCGTGGATGAGGGCCGGGGCGGCAACCCCGCCGGGGTGGTGTTGGATGGGGACCGCTTCACTCCGGCCCAGCGCCAGGCGATCGCCGCCCGGGCGGGCCTCTCGGAAACCGCCTTCGTGTGCGGCTCGGCCACGGCGGATGTGCGCCTCGACATCTACACCCCCACCCGGTCCATCCCCCACTGCGGCCATGCCACCGTGGGCGCCTTCGCCCAGCTCCTGGCGGCCGGGCGGCTGCAGCCCGGCGAGTGGGTGAACGAGACGGTGGACGGCCCCCGGCGGATCCGCCTCTCCGAGGGCCGGGCCTTCCTGGAGCAGCCTCGGCCCCATCTGCAGGGCCTGACCCCGGACGCGGAGGCGCGCCTCCTCGCCGCCCTGGGGGCGGAACCGGGGGACCTGCTCCGGGGCTTTGCGCCCCAGCTCGCCCGCAACGGGAACGGCACCCTGCTCGTGCCCCTGGCCCAGGAGCCCACCCTGGCCCGTCTCACGCCCACGTTGGACGCCCTCGCGGCCCTGAGCGAGGCGCTGGACGTGGTGGGCGCCTACGTCTTCGTGCCGAGGCCGGGTCAGGTCCGGCAGGCCGGGGTCCGCATGTTCGCCCCGGCCTTCGGCATCCCCGAGGAGTCCGCCACGGGCATGATGGCGGGCCCGCTGGGGTACTGGCTGAGCCAGGTGCTGGGTCTTCCGGGGCACACGTTCCTGCTGGAGCAGGGGCGGCTCATGACGCCCCCTTCGCCCAGCTTGCTTCGCGTGGAGCTGGAGGCGGAGCGGGTCTGGGTGGGGGGCGAGGCCCAGGTGGCACGGACCCTCAGCGTCGCCCTTTAGGCTCCGGCGGTTCCGTCTCCGACTCGGGATGCTCGGGCCAGAAGTGACGGGGGTAGCGGCGGCTCAGCTGGCCCCGCACCTCCTGGTAGGCCCGCTGCCAGAA
>CAZVKM010000011.1:0-30468 GCA_964627685.1 uncultured Solibacteraceae bacterium
AGCCTCATGCCGCAGATCCAGTTCCACCACGTCGCGCTGGCCCACGCTGGCGGCCTTCAGGGGATCCAGGTAGGGCCCCAGGCGCGCCTCCGGGGTCTCGGGGGCGGGTCGGCTGCGGGGCCCCGCCACCGTGGGGGCCTCCTGGGCCTCCGCGTCCCAGCCCGGCAGGGGCTCCGCGCCCCAGCCCGCGGCCTCGGCCCCCTCCAGCCACTCCCGGAGCTCCGCCTCCAGGGCGGCCATGGAGGGCGGCCGCTTGGTGGGATCCGGCTGGAGGCAGCGCATGATGAGCCCCGCCAGCCGGGGTGGGAAGCCGGGGCGGGCCCCCGCGGGAGGCACCATCATGAGGGCCCAGGGCCGGCCGGTGGTGAACTCGTAGAGGATGGCGCCGAAGGCGTAGAGGTCCGCGCGCCGGTCCACGGTGCGTGGGTCGCCATGCTGCTCCGGGGCCATGTAGCCCACGGTGCCCACCACCATGGCGCTGCGGGTGAGGCGCGTCTCATCCTCGCCCTCCCAGAGGCACACGCCGAAGTCGGTCACCTTCAGGGCCCCCTCGGCGGAGAAGAGCAGGTTGCTGGGCTTGAGGTCGCGGTGCACGATGTTGGCCTCGTGGGCCACCTGCAGGGCGGCGGCCGCGGGGATGAGCCGCGCCACGATGCGGGCGGGGGGCTCGCCCAGGCAGGCCTTGAGGCTGCCGCCCGGGAGCAGCTCCATCACCAGGTAGGGCCAGCTGCCGCTGCGGCCGAAGGCGTGCACCTCCACCAGGTTGGGGTGGCGCAGCTCCTTGAGCACCTCGCCTTCCCGCAGGAAGCGGCGCACCAGGTCCGCATCGCCGTGCACCTCCGGCTTCAGCAGCTTCACCGCGAGCGCCCGCTCGGGGCGGAAGGGATCCTCGCAGCGATGCACGAAGGCCATGCCACCTTCGCCGAGGCGCTCCTTCACCCGCACCGCACCGATGGTCTGGGGGAGGAGGAGGGCCATGGGGAAAGGATGAGGGATGAAGGATGAAGGATGAAGGGCCATTCATCCTTCATCCTTCCTCCTTCACCCTTCATCCTTCCCCTCAGTCCCGCTCCACGCGGTTCCGGCCCGCGGCCTTGGCGCGGTAGAGGGCCACGTCCACCCGGGCCAGGAGGCTGCCCGCATCCGCATCCGTGTCGCGCAGCTCCGCCACGCCCATGGAGCAGGTGACGCGCACCACGTTGCCGGTGCCCGGCAGGGTGATGGGATCCTCCTCCATGCCCAGGCGCAGGTCGTCGGCCACGCCGATGGCCTCCCGGGCCACGGTCTCCGGGAGCACCACCAGGAACTCCTCACCGCCGATGCGCCCCACGTGATCGCTGCCCCGCAGGCGGCCCAGCAGCTGGATGCCGAAGGTCTGCAGCACCGCGTCCCCCGCGGGGTGGCCGTGCTGGTCGTTGATCTGCTTGAAGTTGTCGAGGTCGCAGAGGATCACCGTGAGGGGCCGCCGGTGGCGCCGGGCCAGTTCGAAGTGCTTCTCCAGATGGTGCAGCACCGTGGCGCGGTTGCTCACCCCCGTGAGGGGATCCACCGTGGTCTGGGCCAGCACCGCCTGGTGGTACTGCCGCTCCATCTCATCCAGCCGCTTGAGCTTGAAGGCGTGCGCGCCCACGCGGATCACGTCGCCGTCCATCACCTCCCGGAGCTCCGTGCCCAGCCGGCGGCCGTTCACGAAGGTGCCGTTGGTGCTGCCCAGGTCCTGCAGGTTCACCGCCACGGCCTCCCCCTTGAGGGCGAGGGTGATGCGGGAGTGGGTGCGGCTCACCTCCGCCTCGGGCAGGCTCAGGCCGCAGTCCGCGGAGCGCCCGATGGTGAGGCCGTCCAGGGGGATGGGCACCAGCTCGCCGATGGGCTGGCCCACGTAGCGGATCAGGGCCCAGTCATGGAACACCGCGGGCGCGTGCACCCCGGTCATGGGGCTCACGAGGGTCTGCAGGTCATCCGGTCGGGGCAGGTTGGGCATGGGACGGGGGCGCGGAAGCCCCCATTCTAACCGGCGATCCGGTTGCGTCCACCTGCCTTGGCCTTGTATAAAGCCGCGTCCGCCCGGCCCACCAGGGCCCCCGCCTCGGCATCGTCATCCCTTCGCGAGGCCACCCCGAGGCTGCAGGTGACCTGGATGAGCTGGGTGCCGATGTCCACGGGCGTGGCCTCCAGGGCGCGCCGCAGCCGCTCGGCGCCCACGCGGGCCCCCTCGACCTCCGTCTCCGGCAGCAGCACCAGGAACTCCTCCCCCCCGATGCGCCCCACCAGATCCGGCTCGCGGAAGGATTGGGTCACCACTTCCGCGAAGGAGCGCAGCACCGCGTCCCCCGCGGGGTGGCCATGGGTGTCGTTCACAGCCTTGAAGAAGTCCAGGTCGCAGAGCACCACCGAGAGGGGGCGCCCGTAGCGCACCGCCAGCTGGAAGCGGTTGGTGAGCTCCGTCATGATGGCCCGCCGGTTGGAGAGCCCCGTGAGGCCGTCCTTGCTGCCCTGCTCCAGGAGGGTCTGGTGGAAGGCCTTCTCCAGGGGATCCAGGGCCACCAGCTTGAGCACGTGCCCCCCCACGGTGAGCCGGTCCTCCGGCCGCAGGGGCTGGGGACTCCGCACCTCCACCTCGTTGATGCGGGTGCCGTTGGTGGAGCCCAAGTCCTCCACGGTGATGGTGGGGGGCTCCCCCTCCGCCAGCTGGAGCAGGGCGTGCTGGCGGCTCACCTCGCCGTCCATGAGGGGGATGTCGCAGTGGGCGGCCCGCCCGATGATCATGCGCCCCACCCGCAGGGGGTACACCCGTCCCAGGGCCTCCCCCGCATAGGCCACCAGGGCCAGCTCCGGGGGCTGGGGCGCCGCCTCCCCCGGCTCCTTGCTGCGGAGCAGGGTGCGTTCGTCCGTCCGCAGCGGTTTGAAGGGCTGCGTGGGGGGCTCATCCATGGGCAGGTCGGTCACGGGTCCTCAACATAGGCGCTGATAAAGGCTTGATCGTCCCGGCGGCGCGCCAGCATGAACGGTGCACGCGGGGCCCCCGCCGCCTCCGCCGACAGGCGCACCCACAGTCGCCCCTGGGCATCGGGCTTCAGGTCCCCCACCCCCTTCCGGGGCAGGCGGTAGAGGCCCACCACCTCCAGGTTCCGCACGTTCTCTCCGGTGGCCTTCACCAGGGCCAGGCTGTAGCGCATCCACAGGGCCTTGGGCAGCTTGCCCAGGTCCTCCCCGGGGAACACGTAGGGCTTCAGCAGCGCCGCCCCCAAGTTGCCGCGGGAGGCCGCCTTGAGGCCCCGCCCGGGCTCCAGGGCGTAGACCTTTCCCGCCCCCACCCCCGGCGCCTCCCGGCGGGTCTCCGGGGCCGCGAAGGGGGCCCGCAGGGGCAGCACCTTGGTGGCCTTGGGCAGGGGCGGCACCTCCAGCCGCGCCCCCTGCCCCGCGCTGAAGAGCGGGCAGACCAGGGCCTGGGCCTCCGAGGCCCAGCGGTCCCACCCATGCTCCTCCCGCCGCGTGGCCTCCAGGGGGGCCATGGGGCTCACCTCCGCCCCCCCCTGGAAGAGGTCCGCCGTCCGCTCCTGCGTGGTGGGCGGCTCCAGCCCCGGGTGGGCGAGGACCGCCAGCAGCTCCCCCCGCTGCGCGGGCACCTGGAAGGCGGGCGCCGCCAGCACCGACACCCGCGGCTCCCCGAAGAGCCGCCGGATCGTCTGGGCCATGTCGGCCAGGGCGTCCTTCGCCTTGCCCAGCACCATGCGCCTTACTCCTTCTGCACCAGGCTGCCCAGGGCCGCCGTCACCCGCTCCAGGGGCTCCAGCAGGTCCATGTGCCAGCCCGCTTCCAGCAGCTTTTGGCAGGCCTGCTCCTGGGCCGCCGCCTCCACCCCCGCCGCGAAGATCACCCGGATGGGCGAAGCCCCCTCCGCCAGCTGGAGCAGCAGCTCCCGCGGGTTCACCCGGAAGCTCTCCCCCACCCGCGGCAGCGCCTGCTCCTGGCTCTTCTGCAGCGCCAGCACCGGGCAGCGCGCCTCCCCCCGCAGCCCCGCCGCCAGGTCCGCCGCCGGCAGCACCAGCAGGTCCGGCTGACCCTTCAGGTCCTTCAGCAGCGTCCGCTGGATCACCTCCTCCTTCAGGTGCGGCTCCAGCGCCTTCCCGTAGAGGATCGACTGCAGCTTCGACGGCGTGATGGGCTCCGTGTACCGGAAATCCACCGGGATCCCCGACCCGTCCACCACCAGCAGCCCCCCCAGGTAGGAGGCCCCCTCCTTCGTCGCCATGAAGTACGCCAGCCGGATCTCCGCCATGCCCGCCTCGAATGGAAGTGCAGGAAGGATAGCGCCTCCGCCCCATTCCAGGGGCCCCATCCGGAATCCCACCTTGCCTTTCCCCGCCTTCCTTGGCATACTGGGTGGCACCACTGGGGAGTGGTCTAATGGTAGGACAACAGATTCTGATTCTGTCAGGTGAGGGTTCGAATCCTTCCTCCCCAACCACACGGTGAGCGCCTTCGGGCGCTTTCCTCTTCCAAGCCCAAGGATTTCTGGTAAGCTTGGGAGTTCAGACGGTCCCATCGTCTAGCGGTTAGGACACCGCCCTCTCACGGCGGCAGCAGGGGTTCGAGTCCCCTTGGGACTACCAGTCAAGAGGCCCGCGCAAGCGGGCCTCAACCTTTTCAGGTCCCAAGGGGAAGCGAATCGCAGGCGGCGCCCAGGTAGGGCTAGGCGGAGGTCGCGACGAAGCGACCGCAGCCGGTGAGGGCCACCGGCCCGCAAGCCCGTGGGCAGCCGACGCGCGGGCCCCTTGGGACGGGGCATGGGCCGGATGGAGCCTGAAACATTTCTTTGTCGGCAACCAAGATCGTACGTCCACACGAGAACTGAAGCCAAAAAATGGCGCCCATATTCTGCAATCGAATGTTGCCTCCAAGCCCCCGCAGTTTTTGTGCTGTCTGGACCTATGAGAACGGGATCGGGTTTCGCATTGCTACTCAGTTAAGTCTCGCGATTGCAGGCGCAAATTGAAGAGAGGAAAGGTGGGTTGGAAGGACTTTCCATGCCTGGGAAGGGATTTTCTCCCCCAGGTTGGCCAAATCTATCGACGACAGACGGAAATGTTTAGTGACCAAAATCCCCCGGGGGCCCCACGAGTTGGCTCTGTAATGAAGCTGGACTCGAGATGTGTTCAAGCCCCGATACCCTTAATGAGGTTTGGTCCGGGCGCCGCACCCATGAACTCCCGGGCATGCTAGTCCAGAAGTATTCGAGTGGCTGAGGAGACATTTATGAAGGCAGATCCCTTCCAGATTGGGGATGTCCTCAAAGACCCCAAGCAATTCGTAGTCCCCATCTATCAGCGCACTTACGCTTGGAAAAGAGCTCCCCAATTGGAGAAGTTTTTCGATTCCATTGAGGCCAAGGCGGCCGAACGGCTCTCTGGAACCGGGCCGTCTTACCCTCATTACATGGGCGCACTCCTCCTTAGCCCTCGAGGAAAGTTTGCTTTTGGGTCGATCCCCATGTTTGACGTGGTAGATGGCCAGCAGCGCCTGACCACTTATCAGCTCTTTCTTTCGGCCTTAAAGGATGTAGCCAGATCAAGGCAATTAAGCATGTTAAGTGATCAATTATCGACGTTCCTCATCAATGCGGACACCCCCATGATGCAGGACAAGAAGGTAGAGCGGTACAAACTCCTTGCCACCAATTTTGACCGCGAGCTATTCCGCGACCTCATGGACCTCGACTGCGAGGGCTTACGGAAGAAGTACAGCGATGCCTTCTTCAAGAATGGCAATATTCGCGAAACGGCTCCTTTACCGTTACGGGCCTGGTGGTATTTCCGCGAGGAAGCTGAAACATTTGTTGCAACCCAGGCCGGAGACGATCCGTCCCTTCCCCTGGTCGCACTCTCGAGAGCTGTGCTTGAGGACTTCCGAGTCATTGTGATCACCCTGGATGAGACCGACGACGCACAGGTGATTTTTGAGACGCTCAATAGCGGTGGAGAGCCCCTGGCGGCCATGGATTTGGTGCGCAATGATGTCTTCCACCGAGCCATTCGAAAGGGGGAAGATCCCGACGATCTAATGGAGTCTCGGTGGAGTTCATTTGAAGAATCGTTTTGGAAGCAAGAGGCCATTCAAGGCCGAATTCGGAAGCCAAGGATTGACTTCTTTTTGGCCCACACGTTGGCCGCTGAAACCGGTAAAGAGGTGCTCCTCTCGGAGCTCTACGCAAGGTACAAGGGCTTTGTGGTCAACAAGCAATTTAGATCCGTTGAGGAAGAGCTTGATACGCTTCTACGCCATGCGCCAACCTACAAGGCCCTGGTGACTCCACAGGGTGACGGCCCACTTTCGGACTTAGCTCGTCAATTACAGGCCTTTGAAGTAACGACGGCATTTCCCCTGGTTTTTGCGATTGCGGGCAGTGAGGCCTCTGAGGAAGAAAAGGAAGGACTATACCGTTTAATCTCAAGCTACATCATTCGCCGCGCCCTGTGCGGTCTGACCCCGAAGGCCTACAACCTCACATTTCTCCGTCTTATTGCCGCGCTCAGAGCCAATGGTGTTTCTAGAAAATCCTTTGCTGCTGTCATGGCAGAAAGCGAAGGGGAGACAACGCGGTTCCCATCCGACCAGGACCTTGCAAAGGCCATTCAGCAAAGGCCCCAATACACAACCATGGTTACATCGCGGCTGAGTTTCGTCCTTGGGGCCTTAGAACGAGCGGCTCACAGCAAGTTCGATGAGGTTCAAGGGCTGAGGGACGGTTTGACAATTGAACACTTGCTTCCCGACGATTGGGCACCCCACTGGCCTCTCCCATCCAAAGCGAAGGCTCCCCTGGACTACGTGGTCCCAGCTGACGACCCTTGCCGCCAAGAGATTGAGTTTCGACAGAACTTAAAGCATTGCCTTGGCAATCTCACCCTTCTAACCATGCCCAACAACTCCAGGCTCGGGAACCTCCCCTTTACCCAGCCGGAGGCATCTACGGGTCTTTCAAAGCGTGAAGTCCTCCATCGTTCCTTACTCCGAATGAACCAAGAAATTGCAGGGCATTCTGAGTGGGGCGAAGCGCAAATCCTTTCCAGAGGGGAGCTCTTAACCAAACGAGCGATCGCGCTATGGCCACACTCCGAGTCGGCCTTGTGATTGATGCGGCACTCAGAGCGAAACCGATCCATAGCCTAAGGTCCTATGTGAGAGATTGCGCTCTAGCTGCGCTCAAATTCGCCACCCCAAAGGATTGAGCTCCCCTTGAATAGATCATGAGACGGATGGAGACGGCTCTTCTCCCTACCCGACTTAGCTCCATTGAATGCACGAACCTCTACCAATTTTTTCACCCCCTCCCCCTCACACCCCCACCCAATCCCCACTCTTCACCGCCACCAACGTCGCCCTCACCTCTGCGCCGTTTCCCCCCAGCACTTCCGCATACCGATTCAGCTGCTTCCGATACACCTCCAGATCCTCGTCGCTGAACCCTGAGCTGTATTTGAAGTCCAACAGCTGGATGCGGCTTTCGCTCTCCCAGACGACGAGGTCGGCGTAGCCTTGGGCGCCGGTGGCGGCGGCGCCGGGGAGGGGGTATTCGGTGCGCCGACGCAGGCGCCGCCAGCCTCGGGCTTCGAAGGCCGCGAGGAAGCGCAGGGCCTGTTCCTTGGCGCCCGGGAGGGGTGGGGCCTCCAAGCGCGCCTGGAAGGCTTCGGGATCCTCCCAGCGCATGAGCAGGTCCTGCAGGTAGGCGTGCACGCGCTCGCCATCCTGGCGCGCCTGGGCTCGGGCCCGGGCCTCCGGTTCGCCGGCGTGCGCGGGTTCCGCGGCCCGCCAGGGGTCCCGTGGGGTGGGCGGCTGCACCTCGGGCGGTGGGGGTGCGCTGGGAGCCGTGAGGGCGGGCGGCGCGTCGAGGGCGAGGACGTCCGCATGAAGGTCCACGAGGTGCCGGCCGAGGGCCGACCAGGTCGCGGCGGTGGCGACCTCCGGGGGCGCGGGGGCCTCCTCGGCGGCTTCGACGGCCTTCTTCCCCTTGGGCTTCGGAGCCCTCGGGGTGGGCTCCTGGAGCAGCAGGCAGAGGCGCTCCCGGGCGCGGGTGAGGCCGACGTAGAAGAGGTTCAGGTCATCCTGCCGCTGGCGCCGCTCCAACTCGGGGGCGAGGGCCTGGTAGGCGGGCCCCTTGTGGTGGCCCAGCTTCCAGACGAACCGCAGGGTCCCCTCGGGGCCGGTCATCACCGTCCCCTTGCTCAGGCCCTTCGGGGGCGCATTCAGCAGGGGCAGGATCACATCCTCGTACTCCAGCCCCTTGCTGCCATGCACGGTCTGGATGATGAGGTCCGCCGCCTCCGACTGGGCGGGGAGATCCCCCTTGTCCACGCCGCCGCGGAGCTCCTCCAGCAGGGCGAAGGCCGTGGCCGGGCTGGCGGGGAGGGTCAGCAGGAGCGCCAGCAGGCCCGAGAGGTTGCGCCGCGCGCGATGGGGCTCGGCCTCTCCGTGGGCGCGCTGGCTGCTCAGGAACCGCAGCAGCTCCCCCTGCCCCAGCAGGTGGCCCGCGATCTCCTGGGCGGAGGCCCCCAGGAGGCCCACCAGCCCCTTCGCCGCGGCTTGAGCGGGCTCCGGAAGCGCCTCGAGATCCAGGCGGCCGAGGCCCGGCAGGCCCCCGGAGCGCCCCAGCGCCGTGAGCTCGCCATCGGACAGCCCCAGCCCATGACGCAGCAGCACCGCACAGGGAAGGGCCCGATCCGGGTGGGCCACCGCCTCCAAGGCGGCCATCACCACGCGCACGCCGGGGCTTTCCCAGAAGCCCTCCTTCGCCAGGACGTAGGGACGAAGCCCCGCGGCCTTCAGCTTGCGGAGCAGGGCCGGCAGACGGGTGCGCTGCTTCAGGAGCAGGGCGCGGCGGCGCGGGCGATCCGAGGGCGCCGGGCCCAGGATCCGGGCCCACCCCTCCTCCCGGGACAGGGCCTGGATCCAGGGGGCCAGCAGGGGCAGATCCGGATGCCGATCCGGCGTCTCGGAGCGCGCGAGGGCCACGGGAGCCCCGCCGGGGTGGGCCGGGACCTGGCCGCCCTCGAGGCCCTGGGTGCCGGGCACGAGGCGGGGCCAGAGGGCCTCGACGTAGGTGTTGGCCAGGCGCACCACCGGCTCCGCCGATCGGAAGTTCGACGGCAGGCGGAAGGCCCGATCGCCCGCGGCCCTGAGGTGCCCCCGCAACAAGTCCGGATCCCCGCCCCGGAAGCCGTAGATCGCCTGCTTCAGGTCACCGACCCGGACGACCCGCTGGGGCTGGAGGGCCGCCAGGAAGGCATCCTGGGAGGCGGAGGTGTCCTGGCACTCGTCCACCAGGAGCAGCCTGGGCTTGGGCGCCGCGAGGGCCCCTTCCTGCAACCCGACCGTGGCCGTGCGGACCAGGTCGCCGAAGGTCGCTTGGCCGTGGGCGCGCTTGAGGGCCTCGAAGCGAACGAGCGCATTTCCCAGCAGAGCGCTCAGCAGGGATTCCCAGGCGCGGGCCACCCCTTCCAGGGTCCGGATCGCCTCGTGGAAGGCGGCGGTGTGGTAGGTCTTCATCCCACCGGCCGCATCGGTGGCGGCCCGGCTCTGGGCCTCCGCCCAGGCGATGCGGGCCCCCAGGGGCGCTCCCGCCGCGGGAAGGGGCCGCACCTGCGAGGCCTTGAAGTGATGCCGCTGGGGGCTGCCCTCCTCCTTGGCGGAAGCGGGGTGGCGGGCAAAGGGGGCCAGGGCCCGCTCGGCCTGACCCAGGGCGCCCTCCAGGGCCGCGTGGAGGGGGCTGAGGTCCTGCTCCTGGAGGTGGCCGAGGGCATCGCGATGCCCGTCGTGCCCCGCCGACAGGTCGGCCCAGTGGGACCGGGCCCAGGCCAGGAGCACCCGGCCCGGCGCATGATCCGGGTGCGCTTCCGGCACCTCGATGACCTCGCGCACGGCCTGGCGGAGCAGGCGCAGCAAAGCGGGATGCGCCGCATCCACCACCGCCTCGGGTGCCCCGGGCCCCAGCCGCAGCAGGCTCAGGGCCAGGCCATGCAGGGTGGACACGGGCATCAGCTCCGCCTCCCGCCGCACCCGCCGCCAGAAGCTCCGCGCCTGCTCGGGAGAGGAGACCCAAGGCGCGGACCCCCAGTGCGCGGCGGCCCAGCGGAGCTCCTCGCCGGCCTTCCTCAGGCTCTCCGGCAGGGGCAGGCGACCCAGCGCCGCTCCCAGCGCCTCGGGATCGTAGGCCACGATGGGCGGGAGGAGGGTCTCCCACTGAGAGGCCGGCAGGCTCACCAGCAGGTCCAGGGGGCGGAGGAGCCGCTCCCGCAGATCGGCGGCGGAGGCTTCACTGAAGGTGGTCGCGAGGATCTCGAAGGGGCGGAGCTCCCCTTGCCCGAGGGTGGCCAGGACCAGCACCGAGAGGGTGAAGGTCTTCCCGGATCCCGCGCTGGCGCTGATGACCAGGGACTCCGTGAGCGCTTCAGGCGCCGTGGGATCGAAGCTGCGCATCACGCCTCCCCCTCCTCGGACTCATCCGCATCCACCTCGATGTCCACCGGCCGGGCGCAGAGGGCGCTCAGGAGGCAGCCCTGGCAGTGCTTCCCCGGGGTGGGAGGGAAGTCGCCGGCTTCGAGCCGCCGGTCCAGAAGCTCCAGCGAGCCACGCAGGCGCTCCTTCCAGGCCCCGGCGCGGGCCTGGGCCCGATCCTCCGCCGCCAGGGCTTCCAGGGCCTTGAGGAAGGGCTTGGGGGCCTCATCCCTCAGGGGCACCAGCGCCGCCGTGGCCGGCAGGCCATGGACCTGCTCCGCCATGAGGGCGTAGAGCGGGGCCTGGAGGTAGGCCCCGAAGGGGGCGCCGTCGCGGGCGTAGTCCTTCAGGCGATGCGCCTGGGTGGTCTTGTAGTCGAGCACCCGCAGGAAGGCACGACCCTCTGGCGGGAGCTCCCAGCGCTCCAGGCGATCGAGGGTGCCCTTGATCGTCAGGGCCCGGCCCCCTCCCAGCTCCAGCGTCAGGGGGCCCAGGTCCGCCTCCAAGGCCAGGAGCCTCCGCCGCCACCCCTTCTGGAGCGGCCAGCTTCGGATGCCCCGCTGCGCATCGGCCAGGGAGAGGAGGTCGGGATAGAGGAAGGCCACCTCGGCCTTGGTGGGCCCTTCGGTCCAGACGTCCTCGAGCAGCGCCGCGGCGAGGTTCGGCCTCAGGGCTTCCATCTCCAGATCCAGCTGCGGCCAGCGTTCCTCGGGAACCTCCTGCAGGGCGGAGAGCCAGGCCGGGCGGTGCGTCTGCCAGAGGGCCTCGAGGACCGGGATGAGCGCCTCCGGTCCCTCCGGATCGGTGAGGCCGTGGTGATCCCGAAACGCCTCGGGCCAGTTCGCCTCGCCCACAAAGGGCTCCAGCACCGCCTGCAACAGGCGATGGGCCAGGCTCCCGACGGCCATCCGGAACGCGCTCTCCGCATCGAACACGGACAGGCCCCAGCTGCGCTCGGCCAGGGAGCGGAAGGGGCAGCGGGCGAGGGCCTCGAGCTGGGTGGGGCTGGTGTGGGGCCGGCCCTGCATCCAGTCGGCCTTGGCCGCCGGCACGTGGTCGAAGGCGGGGGCGTGCACGTGGAGGCCCTCACCCGCCGCCCGCGCCTGCGCGGCCTCGGCCCGGGCCACCTGGGCGGCCCCCGCCTCATGATCCTCCCAGCGCCAGCGCAGGAAGCTGGCCGTGTGCTGGGGATCCGGGCGCCCCTTCCCCGCCCCTTCCAGGGCCGCCCAGAAGGGCCCCTGGGCCTTCCGCCGCCCCTCCTCATCCTGCGCGGGGCTGAGGACCACCACGTGTTCCCGGGTGAGGGCCAGGGCGAGGCTGAACGCGTAGGCGTCCCGCTGGAAGGCCCTCGGCACCTGCGAGCCATGCTCGCTCCGAGGGAGCCAGAACCGCTGAAGCGCGGGGGGGAAGGCCTCCCCGCCCTGGGTCGCCTTCGCCAGGGCCTGATTCAAGGCCGCCATCCGATCCCAATCCAGATCGGGGTTGGCCTTGGGCCGGGCGGGCCAGGCGCCTTCGGAGAGATCCAGGATCAGGGTCGCGCGGGAGCCGGGCCACCCCTCGAAGAGGGCCGAGGGCGCGAGAAGCCGGAGGCCCTCCGGAGGCCGAGGCTCGCCCGCCACCCGGGCGGCCCGCAGGAAGGCCTTGAGGGCCATCAGCATGTCCTGGAAGGTCC
The DNA here is from genome assembly GCA_964627685.1 of uncultured Solibacteraceae bacterium. Lineage (GTDB taxonomy): Bacteria > Acidobacteriota > Holophagae > Holophagales > Holophagaceae > JAFDVN01. The sequence continues at coordinate 12,164 of CAZVKM010000011.1, forward strand.
AGGGTTCCTCGCCCCAGGCTTCCTTGAGCAATCCCAAGGGCGCGTAGAAGCCATCGGGATCGCGAGCCAACCGGATGGACTCCGCCAGCGCCTCCAGCCGCTTCGCCCAGGCCGCCGCGGGTTCCTTCACGGCGCGCCAGGCCTCCAGCTGCTCCCAGAAGGCCTCCACGGACGCGCGCTCCCGAGCCTGAAGGTGCGCGAAGCTGCTGCGGAAGGCGCGGAGCCCGGTCTGATCCGCCGTGCTCAGGAGATCCGCCCAGGCGAGGAGATCCTTGCGCTGGCTGGCGCGGAGCCCCGCGGAGACCGCGCAGGGATCCAGGCGCTGCAGGCCCTGGAGCAGGAGCCAGAGGGGGCTCCAGGTGGCGCTCTCGATCAAGGGGAGCAGGCTGCCACGCACCTGCAGCGCCATCCCCTCGGCCGCGAGCACGGGCTTGAGGAGGGGCGCGATGCGCGCCGGCTCCGGGTGGATCACCGTGATCTCCGCCGCGGGGATCCCCGCCTCGACCCAGCGGCGGATCTGCTCCACCGCCTGGACGAGCATCTCCACGGGGCCCTCCGTGAGGGCCTGCTGCAAGCGGTCCTGAGCCGGGCCCAAGTCCAGGGGCCCCTCGAAGAGCCCCTCCAGGGCCGGGCCCCACGGCGCGGCACCCCAGCCCGGAGGCTCCTCCAGGGACAGCTCCGCCGGGAAGGCCTGCCCATGCTGCTCCAGGCCATCCAGGAACCAATCCACCAGGGGCTGCGAGGAGCCGAACAGGCCGGAGGGGCCCCCTCCCTTCCGGGTGGCGAGCTGGAAGGTGGCGCCGCCGAGCTCGGGGAGGCAGGCCAGCGCCTTCAGCCGCGCGGGGGCGAGGTCGGCGAGCCCCGCCGCGAGGGGCCCATCGGCGGACGTGCGCTCGATCCAGAGGCTGCGCTTCCCGGCGAGGTGCGCGTCCACGGCTCGCCAGAGGGCGAGGTCGGGCTCCAGGAAGCCCGCTTCTTCCACCGCGCCCAGGTAGGCCTCCAGGTGATCCACCAGGTGCCGCAGGCTGCGGGGATCCTTGCGCTCCCCGAGAAAGAGGCCCTGGGCCTCCAGGGCGCGCAGGGCCTGGGCATCCAGGCCATGGGCCAGCAGCTCGCGGCAGGCCCCGGCCCGCGCCTCGATGGGCTCCAGCGCGGGGGCGGGGAGCCCCCGCTGCGCCGCGAGGCGACGGGCGACCCGCAGGTGCAGGAGCATGGCCACGGCCCCCGGGACGGGAGGCCGGACATCATCGAGGACGACGCCATCAAAGGGGGCAAAGCTCACGGGGTGCTCTCGGGAAGAGGCTCATTCTGACGGATCCCACGGGCGGGGAGGTGGGGAAGGCGATGAAGGCGCCCGGCGTCAGGGAGCTCCGGCGTGATGCCGCAGCGCCCGCTGGAGGGCCGGGGGATGTCCCTCCGCCGCCGCGCGCCGATAGGCCTCCCGGGCCCGCTCGCGCACCCCGTGGGCGCCCCCTCCGGCGCGGAAGGCCGCCTCCGCTTCGCAGAGGAAGGCCACGGCCTCGGCGCCGCCCAGGAGGCGGCCGGTGCCGGTCTTCACGCGGAGGGGCACTTCCGCGGGCAGGGTGCCGAAGGCCCCGGAGAAGGCGGGATCCCAGAGGTCCGCCGCGGCGCCGTAGGTGGCGAAGTTCCGGCCCTGGGCCAAGGGCGAAACGAAGCGGCCGCGGTCGAGGCCCCGCCGCACCACGCCCTCGGTGGTGAGGGCGGGGGCCTGATGGACCACGAGGAGCGTCACCTCATGACCTGCGTCCTTGAGGGCCCTCAGGCGGGCGTAGAGGCGCAGGGGATCCACCTCGAGGGCCTCGAGGTAGAGGTCGAAGGGGGCCCGCAGCCCATGGAGGTCCTGGATGAGGCTGCTCTTCCCGGCCCCGTTGGCGCCGGTGACCAGGGCCGTCCGCGTGCCCGCCGGGGCCGCGGCCCAGAGGGCCTCCAGGCCCTCGGAGACGCGGGCGGCGAAGGCGGTGTGGAGGTCCTCCCCCAGCAAGCTCACCTGCTGCTCATGGGCCTCCACGCCATAGGGCGCGAAGCAGGCCTCGAAGGGGGCGTCGGGGTTGAGGATGCGGCCCCCGCCGGTGTCCGGCAGGCCCTCGTAGAAGGCCCGGAAGGCGGAGGCGCGGGCGGTGATCGCCGCCACCTGCCCGCGCAGGCGCCGCTGGCCCTCGGTGGTGAGGAAGCCTTCCGGATCCAGGAGGGACCCGCTCACAGGCGCCACTCCTGGTGGGCCAGGGTCCAGAACTCCCAGGAGGTGGCCATGAGCTCGCTCAGCCAGGCCTCCAGCCCCGCCTGGTGGATCCCCTCCGGGAGGTACAGGAGCTGGTCGAGGCGGAGCTCCGAGGACTTCGTGCCCTCCAGGACCAGGCGCTGCGCCTCATCGGGCGTGAGGTCGTCATCCGCGTCGTAGCGGTAGTCCTGGCGCACGAAGGCCTTGGGCCACCGATATTCCTGGTTCCAGTCGTTCACGAGCCGGAGGGCCCGGGGCAGGTCCTGCGGCGCCACCCGCGCGTTGGCGCGGAGGCTGAACCGCACGATGTTCCGGCTCTTCCCCTCGATGTTCAGGAAGAGCTCCGGGGCCCGGTCCCGGTGCGGGCTGTACCGGAACCGCACCATCAGCTTCGGTTCCTCGCCGTCCACGTAACAGGTCCACTTCCGCGTCTCCCGCACCCAGTGGACGAGGCGCTCGATGGAGACGGGGCAAACGCAGCGGGGGTCCTCCCGCCAGGGGTGGGGCTGGTGGCCGATCTCCATGATGCGCTCCTCGGGGTGGGGCCCCTCCCAGGGGGCGTGGAAGGCGGCGAAGGCCCCCGCATCGATCGCCGCCAGCACCTCGGGGCTGCGGTCGCCTTCCGCGTGGCGCTTCAGGGCTTCCTCGGGGCTGAGGGGCATGGTCGACCTCCACCGAGAGCTTCGGCCCGCGGGAGGGACAGCGGGTGTCCGGAGGGCGGGCCCATGCTGCCCCTCCGGAGGCACCCATGGCCCAGCTCCAACCCCCGCCCTTCCCCCTGGAGGAGACCGTCGACCTCTTCGAGCTGCTGGAGGCGGTGCGGCGGGATCCGCAGGTGGATCCCCGCCTCCTGGCGCCCCTCACGGACTTCGCCCTCTCCCTGCTCACCACGCCCGAGCAGTGACGGCCCGCTTCGGACAGCCCCTGTCTCCGCCCCGGCCCCAGCCTGTGACTCCTTCCCATGGAGACCCCATGACCCCCGAATCCGACCTGCTCCACAAGACCCGCTGCCTGGTGGACCTGGGCGCCCTGCCCCGGAACCTGGGCCTGGGGGACCGCTGGGCCATCGTGCTGGCGGATGCGCCCATCCTCCCGGAGGCCGCGCGGGTGCAGTACGAGGCGGCGCTGGAGGCCCTGCGGGACCTCATGCCCAGCGAGGCCTTCGACTTCCACCATGCGGGCGCCACGGGCCCCACGCGCTACCTTCTGGTGCAGGCGGGCTCCCGCGCCATGACCCGCTGGCTGGCCCGCGAGGACCGGCACCACCGGGCGCCTGCCACCCCCTCCCCCCGGAGTCCCCGCCCATGACCCGTCGCCCGCCCCACCCCTCCGCCTTCGACCTGGATGAGCTGCCCCTCTCCGACCTGGGCCTGCCCGGCCGCCTGGTCCTCACCGGCACGCCCGGCCGCACCGACCTCCCCGAGCTGCCGGCGGACCCCCAGCGCACCGAGGCGGACCTCCGCTGGCTGCGGGAGGCGCAAGGCGTGGACGTGGTGGTGGGCCTCCTCCAGGCCTTCGAGTACCACCCAATTGGCGACCTCCCCGCCCTCGCCGAGGCCGCGGGGCTCCGCTACCGCGCCCTGCCCCTCCCCGACGGCCTCATCCCCGTGGACACCCTGGACTACGGGCGGGAGGTGCTGCGCGCGGCGAAGGCCCTCACCGAGGGCCGCACGGTGGCCGTGCACTGCTGGGCGGGGCTGGGCCGCACCGGCACCTTCGCCGCGGGGGTGCTCCAGGCCCTGGGGCTGGCGCCGCAGCAGGCGCTGAAGGAGGTGCGCGCGGCGCGGCCCGGGACCGTGGCCAACGACCTGCAGGAAGCCTTCGTGGTGCAGTTCCCGGAAGTGCTGGCGGAGGTGCGCGCCGCCAAGGCGCGGCTCCAGGCGGAAGTGGCGGGCCCCAAGCCCATCGAGGCCATGGACCTGGCCGAGCTTCGTCACGAGCTCTATGAAGCCCGGCGCCTCCTGGCGGAGCTCACGCGGCTCATGCGCCGCTGAGGGCCCTCAGGGCGCCTGGTAGAGGCGGCCCATGCCCCGGGCCGCCTCCGCCATGAGGCGCCGCAGCGCGGGCGGCTCCAGCACCTCCGCATCCTCGCCGAACTGCAGGAGGATGCGCTTGGGCCCCCGCAGCTCCAGGGCCCGGAAGCGGAGGTGGACCGTGTGCTCATCCACCTCCTCCACCGCCACGTCCGGCAGGTCCGGGCAGGCCTCGCGCAGGTGCTGGGCCCAGCCGCCGCGCACGCGCACGGTCACATCGAAGGGCTCGCCGGGCTCGAACCAGCCCGCGATCTTGTAGGTGCGGATGCGCTCCAGCTCGCGGCGGTGGGTGTGGATGGCGCGCCGCCCCGTGGGCTCGGCGCGCTCCACGCGGTTCACGCGGAAGAGACGCGCCCCGTCCTTGTCCAGGTCCCAGGCCAGGAGGTAGATGGCGCCGGAGAAGGCATCGTGGCTGAGGCTGAAGGGGGCGATGGTGCGGGAGGTCACCACCCCGTGCATGTCGCGGTAGTCGATGCGCAGCTCCTTCGGGGGCTCCTCGTCCAGGGCCTGGATGAGGGTGGCGAGGATCTCCCGCGCCAGAGGCTGGGCCTCGTAGACGGTGCCGTGGGCGGAGATGCGGGCCTCCAGGCGGTCGAGCTTGGCCTGTTCCTTGGGCCCGAGGGAGTCGTCCACGAGGGTGCGGAGGGCCTGCAGGGGGCCGGCCCACAGCTCGCTGCCGGGGCACTCCACCAGCTGCAGCGCCACATCGAGGGCGAGGCGCGCCTCGGGGGGGATGTGGCGGTCCCAGGCGGGCCCCTTCTCGAGCACGAAGCGCACGCCGCCCTGGGTGATGCGGCGGATCACCGCGCCCGCCTCCTCGAAGGCCTTGAAGGCGCGGTCGATCTTCTTGACGTGGCACCCCTCCAGCTCCGCGAGCTTGGCCTTGGTCTGGCCGCGGGCGCCGGCCTCGTGGAGGTGGGAGAGGATGCGGCGCTGGGCTTCGGGATCCACCGTGCCGCGGGACACTTCAGGGGCTGTGCGGGGCATGGGGCATCCTGACGCAGACCTGGACTCCCCTCAAGGGGTCCCGTGGCGATCGTGACCGGGGCCCCGCCTTGGCGGGACAGGTTCTGTCCGCGCCCCGGCCCCACCTTGGGGTCCTGGAGGAACCCATGAGCCTGGCCCTGCCCCTCACCCACCACGCCCGCCAGCGCATGGACGGCCGCCGCATCTCCGCCGAGGCGGTGGACGCGGTGCTCGCCTACGGCCGGGCCGTGCACGTCCGCGGCGCCTGCATCCACGCCCTCGGCCGCCGTGAGGTGGCGCAGGCCGCCCGTGAGGGCGTGGACCTCCAGGCCCACCGCAACCTCCAGGTGGTCTGCGGCGCCGATGGCACCGTGCTCACCGTCTACCGCAACGCCGACTTCCGGAGCCTGCGGCGCAGCGCCTGAGCCTCGGCGCTACAGCGCCGCCCAGGCGTCGCCATCGGGCAGGAAGGCCACGGCGAGGCCGGTGCAGGGGCTGCCATCCATGCTTCGGGCGTTGGCCAGGGGCACGCGGTTGAGGCGGGCGAGCACCATCGTGGGCCAGGCGCCGAGGGAGGGATCCAGGGCCAGCATCACGCGGAACTCGCCGTAGATGGGATGGCCTTCCGGATCCTGGAAGAGGGGGACCTGGGTGAAGCGGGGCTGGAGGATCCAGGCCCCGGGATCGTCCAGCCCGTTGAGGTCCGCCGGGGTCGGATGCAGGATCACGGCGCGGCCGCCCCAGGAGCGCGTGTCCTTCAGCACGTAGTGCTCAAGCGGCCGGGGCAGGTCCTGGGCCCGGGAGGCGGCGAGGGCGCGCTGGGCCGGAGGTCCCTCCAGCTTCGGGAGCCAGCCCTTGTGCACGCGGTCGTACCAGGCGGGGTGCCCATGGCAGGGGATGGGCAGGGCCTCGAAGGCCGCCCGGAGGCGGGGCCCCGCGGGGTGGCCGTGCAGCTCCGGGGGCACCACGCGGTTGCAGAGGCGGGCCAGCGGACGGCGGCCCGCCCCGGTCTCCAGCCACGCGTCGCCGCCCTGCACGCGGAGATCCGCGGCCTCCGCCGTGGGCAGGTCGAAGAGGTGGGCCGCGGCGGCGAAGTCCCAGTCCGTGAACTGCGTGGGGGGCGAGAGGTCCACCAGGGCCGCGGGGCCGTCCGGCGCCAGCAGGCTCCGCATGCGCCGGCACCAGGCTTCCGGATCCGGATCCCCGCCCCAGGGCCGCAGTGAGGCCAGCTGCGGATGCAAGCGCCGGGCGGCCTCGGCCACGAGGAAGCCCGTGGCCGCGACGCTGGGGAAGGCCTGGAACTCCACCACGCGGAGCGCCCAGCCCCTGGGGCCGGGATCCTCGACCACCGCCAGGTCCACGGTGAGGACGTCTGGCGCCCCGCCCCAGCGCCAGCCCGCGGGATCCACGCCCTGGGCCACCTCCCGGCGGAGGCAGGCGACCACCTGCGCGGTCTCCTCCCGGAGCGCCTGCGAGAGGGCCTCGCCCACCACCAGGGGGACGCTCGCGAGGAAGGTGCCGCCGAGGGCGCCGAGGCGCGGGCCCAGGGCCGGCGCCAGCTGCGCCGCCAGGGCGGCGCGTCCCGTGGCCCGGCCCGGGAGCAGGCTGGGGAACAGCGGGTGCAGCAGCGTCACGCGGCCAGGCTCCCGGCACCTTCGGGGGCGCCGAGGGCGAGGGTCTCCTCCGAGAGGCTGCGCACCACTTCCCGCAGGTCGCCGCCGCGGGCCACGGCCCGCTGCCGCTCCGCGGAGGTGCCGAGGAAGAAGGCCCGCCAGAGCCCCTGCTCGATCCGGGCGAAGCTGCCCAGCGCCTCGGCCGCCTCGGCCACCCGGGCCAGCAGGCGCTGGAAGGCCTCCCGCGCCGTGAGCTCCTCATCCCGGCCCCAGTCCACGTAGGCTCCCGAGAGGCCATGGCGGCAGGCCCGCCACTTGTTCTCCTCGATGAGCGCCGCCGGCAGGGGGCGCGGCGCCTGGCCGCGGCGCACGGCCAGGTCCCAGGAGGCGGCGAGGGCCTGCACCAGGTCCGCCAGCAGCTCGTTGGTGGCCAGGGAGGCGTTGGCGTCGCAGATGCGCACCTCCAGCGTGCCGTAGCGGGCATGGAGGCGCAGGTCCTCCCAGAGCATGAAGCCGGGCTCGAGGCAGCCGGTGCGCACGAGCCGCTCCCGGTGGGCCGCGTAGCTCGCCTCATCGGGCCAGGGATCGGGGATGCCCGTGCGGGGGTACTTGTCGAAGACCTTGTGCCGCCAGCCGTGGAGGCCCGTGTCCCGACCCTCGAAGAAGGGGGAGCTGGTGGACAGCGCCAGCAGCAGCGGGAGGTCCTGTCGCAGCAGGTTCATCACGGCCATCCGCGTGGCGGGATCCGGGAGGCCCACGTGGAGGTGGAGCCCGAAGGTGAGGTTGCCGTGGGCCACGTCCCGGTACTCACGCATGAGGTGGTCGTAGTGGGGCTTCTCGTGCACCGCCTGCGTGCGCCAGTCCCCGAAGGGATGGAGGCCCGCGGCCAGCACGCGCTGCCCCTGGGCCCCCGCCCAGCGATGGGCCCGGCGCCGGAGCCGGGCCAAGTGGCGCGCCACCTCCGGCCCCCCGGCGCAGATGGGGGTCTTCACCTCCAGCACGCAGCGGTGGATCTCGCGATCCACCTCCGCCACCTCCTCGGGCCAGGCCCGGGCGCTGGCCTCGTAGTCGTGGGGGCTCAGGTCCCAGGTCTGCCCATCGACGACCTGCAGTTCCTCCTCCGCACCGAGGGTGTAGGGTCCGAGCATGGCGGCCTCCTTCCTGGGGCCGAGGGCTCAGGGAAGGGCCCGGGGGAGGCCTCCGGCAAGTCGGCACGAAGTGCCGGCTTTGCCAGGATCACGCCAAGTCGATCCTCGTAAAAGGATGGATCGAGCTGGGTTGGCTTCAGGGCTTGGAGGAAGCCAGCACGTCCAGGGCCGCCTGGCTGAGGGCCCGGAGGCCCAGCTTCAGGGCGGACTCATCGAGGTAGAAGCGGGGGCTGTGGTTGGAGGCCGCGGTCGCGGGATCCTGCCCCGCGGGGGTGGCCCCCACGAAGAAGTAGAAGCCCGGCACCGCCCGGGCGAAGAAGGCGAAGTCCTCGGCGCCCGTGGTGAGGGGGATCTCCTTCACGGCGGCGGCGCCCGCCACCCGGCGCAGGGTCGGCACCACCTTGGCGGTGAGCGCGGGATCGTTGCTGGTCACCGGGTAGCTGTGCGTGAACGGGGCCTGCAGGGTGGCCGTGGCCCCATGGACCGCGGCCCCGTGCTCCACCACGCGCGCCAGCTCCGCCAGGAGATGGCTGCGCTGCGCGGCATCGAAGGTGCGCAGGGTGCCGAGCAGCTCCACCTCGTCGGGGATGATGTTGGAGCGCAGGCCGCCACGGAAGGCGCCGAAGGTGACCACCGCCGGGTACTCCGGGAGGTTCATGCGCCGGCTCACGATGCTCTGGGCGGAGGTCACGAGGCCCGCGGCGGCCACGATGGGATCGATGCCGCCCCAGGGCCGGGCCCCATGGGTCTGGCGGCCCTTCACCACCACGCGGAAGTCATCCACCGCCGCCATGAGCGGGCCGCTGCGGTAGCCGAGCTCGCCGGCCGGGAGGGTGGAGGTGACGTGGAGGCCCAGGACGGCCTTGGGCGCGGGGGACGCGAAGATGCCCTCCTTCAGCATGAGCTCGGCGCCACCCTGCTCGCCTTCAGGCGCGCCCTCCTCCGCAGGCTGGAAGACGAAGAGCACCTCCCCCGCCAAGCTGGCCTTGCGGGCGGTGAGCAGCTCCGCGACGCCCATGAGGATGGCGGTGTGGGAGTCGTGGCCGCAGGCGTGCATCACACCGATCTTCTCGCCCCGGTACTCGCCGGTAGCCTTGGAGGCGAAGGGCAGGTCCACCTGCTCCTTCACGGGCAGCGCGTCCATGTCCGCCCGCAGCGCGATGCGGGGGCCGGGCTTGCCGCCCTTCAGCAGCGCCACCACGCCCGTGTGGGCCACCCCGGTCTTCACCTCCAGGCCCAGGGCCTTCAGGTGCTCGGCCACGATCCCGGCGGTGCGGAACTCGCGGTTCCCCAGCTCCGGGTGCTCATGGAAGTCCCGACGCCAGGCCTGCACCTTGGCCTCGAGGCTCCGCGCCTGCGCTTCCAGGTCGGGGGCCTGGGCGGCCGCGGCCACGCCGAAGGAGAGGACGGCCAGGGTGGATGCGGCACGACGCATGGGAGCTCCGGGAAGGTGACGGGATGCTACCACGTCAGGGATGCCGCTCCGCATAGCCCTGGAGCAGGCGATCCATGGTCCCGGGCGTATCAGGATCCTCCTCCCACTCGATGCGGCGCAGCGCCTCCACCAGGGGGCCCTTCGGGAAGTGCACGGGCGCCTCGTCCCCCATGCGGACCCACAGGCTCCGATCCGGAAGGAAGAGGTAGTCCTGCTGGAAGCCCGGCTCGATGGGCCGGCAGACCCGCTCCAGGAAGGCCTTCACATCCTTCCGCGCCATGGAGAAGTGCGCATCGGGCCAGAAGCGGGGCAGCGACTGCTCGAAGAAGGCCCGCCGCTTGTCCGCCCCCAGGAACACCAGGAAGCGCAGGCGACACCCGGAGGCCACCTGCCCCGTGGAGAGCGCGCGCCAGAGGGCGGTCTTGCCGCGCAGGCCCAGGCGCCGCAGGGCCCGGCCATCCGCATGGAACCCCTCCACCACGTAGGGCACCCCCAGCCGGGCGAAGGAGGCCTCCCCCACGGGCTCCAGGCCGAGGCCCCCCTTCTCGCTCCACCAGGGGGCGGGGGACGGGAGCGGCGCGGGGGCCTGCAGGGCGGGGGGGATCCACATGGCGCACCGGGGAATGGCTGGAGCATAGGGCCGCACTGCAGACCCCGCAACCGGGAGCTCCCACGGTCGATATCCTGGGCCATGGCCACGCTCCCCCTCCTCCCCGCCGATGCCGCGGCCCGGCTCCTCCTCGGGGCCCAGGGCCTCCTGGCGGATCCCGGGCGGCGGGCGACGCGGGCCTCGGTGCGGAAGGAGGTCGAAACCCTGGGCTTCGTCCAGCTCGACAGCATCGTCACCGTGGCCCGGGCCCACGACCTCATCCTCCGCACACGGCTTTCGGGCTACCAGCCGGCGCAGCTCCAGGCCCTCCTCGAGACGGAGCGCAGCCTCTTCGAGCACTGGACCCACGACGCCTCGGCGATCCCCGTGGCGCACTACCCCCACTGGCGCCCCCGGTTCCGCGAGGATGCCGCGCGGCTCCGCGCCCAGGCGTGGTGGTCGCACCACTTCCGCGGCACGGAGGCGGAGGCGGTGGTGGCGCACGTGCGGGATCGCATCCGCGAGGAGGGGCCGCTCATGAGCGCGGACTTCGACCATCCGGAGAAGCGCGGCCCCTGGTGGGGCTGGAAGCCCCAGAAGGCCGCCCTCGACTACCTGTGGCGCAGCGGCGTGCTGGCGGTGCGAGGGCGGCGGAACTTCCACAAGGTCTACGACCTCGCGGAGCGCGTGCATCCCGAGGCCCATGCCCGGCCCGAGCCCGAGGCGGAGGCCCATGAGGCCTGGGCCTTCGGGGAGGCGGCGCCGCGGCTGGTGGTGTTCACCGCCGCGGAGCTGGCGGGCTTCTGGGACGCCCTCCCGCTCGCGCGGGCCCGCGCCTGGTGCGAGGACGAAGCCCGGGCGGGTCGCCTGGTCCGCGTGCAAGTGGCCGAGGCCCTCGGAGGCCGCCCCCAGGCCGCCTTCGCGCTGCCCGACTGGGAGGCCCGGCTGCGCCGCCTGCCCGAGGCCCCGGGGGAGACCCGCCTCCTCGCCCCCTTCGATCCCGTGCTCCGCGACCGCGCCCGGGCCCTGCGGCGCTTCGGCTTCGATTACCGCTTCGAGGCCTTCGTGCCGGAGCCCCAGCGGAAGTACGGCTACTACGTGCTGCCCATCCTCGAGGGCACCCGCTTCACGGGGCGGCTGGATCCCAAGTTCCACCGGGACCGGGGCGTGCTGGAGATCCGCGGCCTCTGGTGGGAGCCCGGCGTGAAGCCCACGAAGGCGCGGAACCGGGCCTTGGGCGCGGCCGTGGAGGCCCTGGCCACCTGGCTCGGCGCCACGGAGGTGGAAGGCCTGCCGTAGGGGCGCCGCTCCGGGAATGCGATCATGGACGGATGCGCACCTTCCTCCGGTTGATCCCGGCCCTGACCCTCGCGGCCCTCATCGTGGTCCTCAGCAGCCGCTCCGAGCTGCCGGGCCACCTGGGCTTCCCGCATCCCTGGGACAAGGTGGTGCACGCCTCGGCCTTCGCCCTCCTCGCCTTCCTCCTGGAGTGGGGGCTTCAGGGCCCCCGCCGCTGGCCCACCTACCGCCGCCATGGCTTCATCTTCCTCGCCCTCCTGGCCTTCGGTGCCAGCGACGAGTGGCACCAGAGCTTCGTGCCCGGCCGGGACGCCTCCCTCGGGGACTGGCTGGCCGATGGGACCGGGACGCTGATCGGCCTCGGCCTCGCGAGCCTCCCCCTCCTGGGCTCCCGGGCCCTGGACCGCTTCGGGTGGCGGCGGGGATCGGACCGCCGGCCGGATCCCACGCGCCCCCTCATCCTCGTGGCGGACCCCCACTGGTCCGACGCCACCTTCCCCGGCCTGCGGGAGGCCGCCGCGGCCCACCCGGCGGCGGACTGGCTCTTCCTGGGGGACCTCTTCGACGTGTGGGTGGGCCTGCCCACCATGGAGACCGAGGCCCAGGGGGCCTTCCTGGCCTGGGTGGCGGAGCGCCGCGCCCAGGGCGCCTGGGTGGGCGCCTGGCTCGGCAACCGCGAGTACTTCCTGGATCGCCACGCCGAGGCCTTCGACCTGCTGGGGGAAGGCACCGGGGGCGGGTTGCCCGCGGAGGGCCTGGCCTTCGAGCACGGCGACCTCATCCAGCGGGAGGACCGGGCCTACCGCACCTGGAACCTGCTCAGCCGCAGCGGCCCGCTCTGGGCGCTCTTCCGGCTGATGCCAGGCCCCTGGGCCCGGGGCCTCGCGACCCGCATCGAGGCACGCCTCCGCACCACCAACCGGGAGTACAAGCTGGCCTTCCCCGAGGCCGCCTTCCGGGCCGCCGCCGAGGCCGTGGCCCCAGCCACCTTCCTCACCGGCCACTTCCACACCGAGCACCGGGTGGCCAACGGCCACGCCCTGCCCTGGGCCTTCGAGGGGCGCTTCCAGGTGTGGCGGAACGGGCGCGTCGAGGCCCTCTGATTCAACCTTCGCCCCCCCGGGCGCATCCATGGTCCTGAGGAGTCCCGCATGCACCTGCGCACCCTGGCCCCCCTGGCCCTGCTCGCCTTCGCGGCCTGCAGCCCCTACACCATCAAGTACGACTACGATCCCGCCGCGCCCCTGGCCACCTACCGCACCTTCGACTGGTACAAGCCCAAGAAGGAGCGGGTGGGCGACGCCGCCCCCCGCATGGCCGGCTTCACCGACGCCCGCGTGCGCGAGGCGGTGGAGCGGGAGCTGGGCACCAAGGGGCTGAAGCGCGAGACCACCGCGGATCCCGACGTGCTCCTGGACTACTTCCCCGTCTACCAGAACCGCAGCTACACCACGCGCACCCGGGTGGGCGTGGGCACCGGCGGCTGGGGCTGGGGGGCCCGCACCTCCGTGGCCTCCTCGCAGCGGCACCACTACAAGGAGGGCACCATCGTGCTGCAGGTGGTGGAGGCCAAGTCCAACAAGCTCGTCTGGGAGGGCACCGCCGAGGGGGCCCTCACCGGCCTCGCCGGTCGTCCCGAGGAGGCCCAGGAGGCCGTGGCGAAGGCCGTGAAGGACCTTCTGGCGGACTTCCCCCCGCGCCGCTGAGCCTCAGGCCGGGCCCCCTTCGGCCACGCGCCTGAGCAGCGCCAGGAGGGGGGCTTCGAGCGCGTAGGGGCGCATCAACACCTGGGCCGCCCCCTGCTCCCGGGCCTCCCGCATCACCTGCGGGCGCCCCCGGGGACAGGCCGCCACCAGGCGTCCCGCGAAGTCGGGGGCCGCCTTCACCAGGAAGGCGAGCACCTCCACGGAGGAGAGCCCCCCCTCCTCCCAGTCCACCAGGACCACGGATGGCAGGGGCTCCCGGGCGAGCCGCACGAGCCCCGCGAGGCTGTCCACCGGGCGCACCCGGAAGCGCCCCGAGCCGAGCAGGTACGCCTCCAGGGCCTCCCGCTCGGCTCCCGCCGGCATCACGAGCGCGAGCAGCGGCCCCTCCGTGGCCGGGGCCTCCCCCCGGCCCGCCTCGAGGGCCTGGTCGAGGCACGCCAGGAGGTCCGCCTCCAGCCCATAGGGCTTCTCCAGCAGGCGGTCCACACCTGCCTCCCGGGCCAGGTCCGGAGGGAGGAAGGGTGGCCCCTGGGCCAGCACGAGGCTGAAGACCTGGCCCCCGCGGCTCTGCTGGAGGAAGCTCGCCAACTCCAGGCCCTGCAGCTCCCGGAAGCCCCCATCGATGAGCACCAGGTCGAGGCTCCGGTGGGCCACCAGCTCCAGCCACTGGGCCAGGGTGTCCACGCCGAAGACGGCGCCGAAGCCCTCGGCCTCCAGGAAGTCCTGCAGGGCGTCCCGGGTCCGGCCGGCGCGCATGGCCAGCGCCAGGGTGCGTCCGCGGCGCTTGAGGCGGCGGAGGGCGGCGTTGCGCTCCCGGGGCGGGGGGCGGCCTCGGGCAGGAGGGCGAGGTCCGGATCCGGCGCCGCCTCCTGGGCGGGCACCCCGGGCAGGGCCTCCGGGAGCGGGGTGAGCCGGGGACCCAGGAAGGCCCGCAGCCGCTCCCGCCCGGAGGCGGTGAGGCCGCGCAGGCGGAGCCCCACGACGCCGTCGTGCACCCAGGCCACGAGCCCCTCGAGGTCCAGCTGGGTCTCCGCATCCAGGTGCAGGGCCACCACGGGCAGCGTCTGGCCCTTGACCACCTGCCGGTCCCACGCCCGGTCCTCCTCCCCCTGGGGGCCCAGGCCGCGGCGCACCCCCACCGCCACCCCGCCCTCGGAAAGGGAGACCAGGGACCCCTGCAGCTCCCAGCCTTCCCCGAGGGCCGTCCGGAGGCGGACCTCCCCGAAGGGCGCCTCCGGGATCCACCGGGGATGGGCCCTCCGGTCGGCCGCTTCGAAGGCCTTGGGCAGGCCCACCACGAAGAGGCTGCGGTTGGGGTAGTGGTGCAGCGGCACCCGGGCGGCCCAGCGCTGCCCGGCGTAGCCGAAGCTGAGCCGGAGGAGGTCGCCGGGATCCACCGGGGGGGAGGCCGCCTCGAGCCGCAGGGAGAGCCGGTTGCGGAAGGGATCCAGCGCATCCAGGTGGGCTTCGAGCTCGACGCCCCCGGGGGTCTCCACCGTCAGGCTCCGCCGCTCCCGGAGGAGCCAGGTGAGGTGGGGAAGGCTCATGCCCTCCGTTTCGGCCGGGGTCCGCGGGACCTGAACCCGGCGGCTAGTGGATCTGCCTGAGCCGCCGCAGCTCCGGGGCCCGCCATGCGGTGACCGCCACCGTGAGGAAGGTGAGGCAGCCCCCGAAGGCCACGCTGGGGATGAGCCCCAGGAGCCGGGCCGCGGCGCCGCTCTCGAAGGCGCCCAGCTCGTTGGAGGAGCCGATGAAGAAGCTGTTCACCGCCGACACGCGCCCCATGAGCGCCTGGGGCGTGTAGGTCTGCACCAGGGTCGCGCGCAGCACCACGCTCACGTTGTCGAGGGCCCCACCCACGGCGAGCAGGGTGAGGCTGAGCCAGAAGAACTTGGAGTAGGCGAAGAGGATCCAGGTGAGGCCGAAGGCCGCCACGCAGATGAGGAGGGTCGTCCCCGCGCGGCGGAACATCCCATGGCGCGCCAGCCAGAGCCCCATGAGCACCGCGCCGAGGGCCGGCGCCGCCCGGAGCCAGCCCACGCTCTGGGGACCGGCGTGGAGCACGTCCAGCGCGAAGGCCGGGATCATGGCCACGGCCCCACCGAAGAGCACCGCGAAGAGGTCGAGGCTCAGAGCCGCCAGCACCACCTGCTGGCTGAAGACGAAGCGGATGCCCTCCGCCAGCCCTTCGAGGACGCCCCGCGAAGTGGCCTCGGGGCGGGGCCGGGGCGGGAGCGCCAGGAGGGAGAGGGCTCCCGCGAGGTAGCCCGCCGTCATCACCACGTAGGTCCAGAAGGGGCCCTTCCAGGCGTAGAGCAGCGCCCCCAGCGCGGGCCCCGCCACCGTGGCGATGTGGAAGAGGGTGCTCCGCCAGGTGGCGGCGTTGGCGTAGAGGTCCTTGGGGATGAGCTCCGTGCCCAGGGCCACAGAGGCGGGCCGGAACAGGGCCCGGGCCACCCCGGCCATGGCCTGCACCGCATAGAAGGGCCAGAGGGCCCGCGCCCCCTGGAGGTTGAGGCCCAGGAGCCAGGCGGCGCCCACCACCAGGCCCAGGAGGCCCCAGAGGCTCAGCTTCCGCCGGTCGTAGTGGTCGGAGGCCCAGCCTCCGAAGAGCGTGAGGGCGAGGAAGGGCAGCGCCTCGGCCAAGCCCACCAGGCCCACCGCCCAGGCGGCCTCCCCGATGCCCCGGGTGGACCGGGCCAGCTCGTACACCTGGAGCCCCAGCACCGTGGTCTGGATCTGGGTCGCCAGGAAGATCCCGAACATCCCGCCCATGAAGGTGCGGAAGGCGGGGAGGCGGAGGGCGGCGAGGGAGTCAGAACCGTCGGTGGCCATGGGCCTCCAGCATGACGCAGACCCGCGCGGGGCGCGCGGGTCTGGACACTTCGTCAACTCGGGGGATCACTCGTACCGGAGCGCGTCGATCACGTCGAGCTTGGCGGCCTTGATGGCGGGCAGGAACCCGGCGGCCACGCCCACCACGCCGCTGAAGCCCAGGCCCAGGGCGATGGCCCAGGTCTCGGTGACGGCGGGGACGCCCACCATCTGCAGGATGAGGATGGCGCTCCAGGCCATGCCCACGCCGATGAGGCCACCCAGGAGGGAGAGCACGATGGCCTCCACCAGGAACTGGAGCATGATGCTGCGCTGGGTGGCCCCCATGGCCCGCCGCACGCCGATCTCGCGGGTGCGCTCGGTGACGCTCACCAGCATGATGTTGCTGATCCCGATGCCGCCCACGATGAGGCTGATGCTGGCGCTCACAGCGAGGAAGGTGGTGATGACGCTGGCCTGCTGATCCTGCATCTTCACCCAGTCATCCTGCTTGCGGATGGTGAAGGGGTTGTCGTCCTTGCCCGCCACCTTCAGCCGCTGGCGCAGGAGCCCGGTGATCTCGGCCTCGGCCTGGTCGCTCTTCCCATCCAGGGCGCTCACCATGATCTGCTGGATGCGATCGCGGCCCATGATCTTGCGCATCACGGTGGTGTAGGGCGCCACGATCACATCATCCTGATCGCCCATCATGCTGGCCCCCTTCTTCTCCAGCACCCCGAGCACCTGGAAGGGCATCTTGCCGATGCGGATGGTCTGGCCGACGGGATCCTCCCCGTTGGGGAAGAGGTTCTCCTTCACCGTGTTCCCCAGCACGCAGACCTTGGCCTGGCTCCGGACTTCGGACTCGTTGAAGAAGCGCCCCGACACCGTGTCCCAGCCCTTGATGGTGAGGAACTCGGGACCGGCCCCCTGGACGCTGCACTGGTAGTTGTTGTTCTGGAAGACGACGGGGCGTCCCGTGCGGACGGCTGGCGTGGCCGCGGAGACACTGCTTCCGAGCTCGTTCTGGATGGCCGCCGCATCTTCCTCCCGGAGCACCTCCACGCTGCCCATGGCCATGGGCCCCATGGTGGAGCGGTTGCTGCCCCCGTTGAAGATCATGAGCATGTTGCTGCCCATGCTCTGGATGATGGAGATGCTGGCCCGCTTGCTGCCCTCGCCGATGCCGATCATGGCGATGACGGAGCCCACGCCGATGATGATGCCGAGCATCGTGAGGAACGCGCGCATCTTGTTGCGGGTGATCGCAAAGAAGGCGAGCTTGAGGAACTCGAGGATGGCCATGATCTAACCTCCTGAGCTACTGGACCGGGGAGGCAGAAGTCTCGCGTATCGCCACCGGCGATACCGAGAAGAAGGCGAGCTTGAGGAACTCCAGGATGGCCATGGACCCCCCTAGTTCCGGCGACCGCCGCCGGGCATGCCCGGGCCGCCGGTGATGGGCGCCCCTGCGGCCTTCTTGGTGAGGTCCTCGACGCCCACCAGGAGGGTGAGCCCTTCGGTGATCCCCTCCCCCGAGACCTCGGTGAACTGGCCGTCGCTGATGCCGGCCTTCACGGGCAGGGCCTTGGGCTTGCCGTTCTCCAGCACCCAGATCTTGTCCTCCCGCTTGGTGGCCATGCCGCGGCCCAGGCCGCCCATCATGCCGCCGCCCATGCCCCCGGGGCGGCCCATGCCGGCCGGGGCTCCGGAGGCCCCGCCCTTCTTGTCGTCCTTCTTGGTGTCCTCCTTGGGGAGGAAGGCCATGGGGTTGAAGCGGAGGGAGGCGTTGGGCACTTTGAGCACGTCACGGCGCTGGTTGGTGACGATGGTGATGTTCGCGGTCATGCCGGGACGCAAGGCCAGGTCCCCGGCGAACACGGGCCCACCCAGGAGCGCGGCGCCCCCGGGCGTGCGGGCGATCTCCTGGCGGCTCATGCCGGTGGGAGCGGAGGCGGGCTTCTGGGTCGGCGCGGCGGCGGCCTTCATGGCCGCGTTCCGCTCCGCCATGCGCTCCCGGAACCGCTTCAGGAAGGCCTCCTTGGTGGTGCCCTCCGGAAGGCGGTCCTTCATGCGCTCCCAGGCCTGCTCCGGATCCGGGTTCGCCATGGGGCCGCCCGGGGCGGCACCCTGGGGGGCGGAGCCGGGGCGATCGCCGCCGCGCTTCCAGCCACCATGGCCTTCACCCTTGGCGGGGGCCCCTTCCGCGGCCTTGGGGGTGGCCCCCTCCTCGCGGTTCAGGGCCTCGTTGGGCACTTCGATGACCACCTTGTAGGTGACGACGTTCTGGTTGGTGATGGGCTCCAGCCGCACCTGGCTCACGGTGGCCATGAACTGGCGGTCGGGCAGGCTGTCCACCGTGAAGAAGGCCCGCTGGCCCACCTTCACCTCATCGATGTCGGCCTCGTCGATGGAGATCTCCACCTTCATCTTCGAGAGGTCGCGGGCGATCTGGAACAGGTT
>CAZVKM010000012.1:0-27962 GCA_964627685.1 uncultured Solibacteraceae bacterium
TGGGGTGGTCGTAGTTGATGGGATGGGGCGCGAACCGCGCCTTGTTGATCTCCTTCGGCGCGTAGTAGGCGTCCATGTCCAGCAGGGTGACGTCCACCTTCCGCCGCTTGAGGCGACGGATGAGCTCCCTCGCCACGGAGGTCTTTCCGCTCCCCGATCCCCCCACGATTCCCACCAGCCAGGGCCTGCCCGTCACGCGAAACCTCCAGAACCTCCATTGTGCCCCCAGTGGGCCTCCCCACCATGGGCGGGGGTCAAATGTGCTATGGTTCCCCCCATGCGTCCCCACCTGCTGCCTGTCGCCCTCCTCCTGGCCGCGGCCCTGGGATGCGACTCCGAGGACCCCAAGCTCCCGGCCCAGCTCTACGAGGAGGCCCGCGCCGCCAACGTGGCGGGCAAGGGCCTCGAGGCCCGGGTCATGATGAAGCAGCTCATCGACCGCTACCCGGACAGCCCCTCGGCCCAGCATGCCAAGGGCGACCTCATCATCATCGACACCCTGCTGAAGCGGGAGCAGGAGGGCCAGCTGCAGCGGGTCCGGGGGGACCTCCGCCACCTGAACGACGCCCTCTCCAAGTTCAAGGGGAAGAAGGGCGAGTACCCCGCCGCCCTGGTGGACCTCGTGCCTGAATTCGTGGACAAGGTCCCCGAGACCCCCTGGGGCCACCCCTACCTCTATCGCCCCTTCGTCTCCAAGCCCATCCAGGATGTGCAGGTGAAGCGCGGGCCCGTGCGGCAGGTCTTCAACACCAAGTTCGACGCCTACTACCTGGCCTCCCTGGGCAAGGACGCCCTGCCCGGTGGGGAGGGCATGACGCAGGACCTGCTCATCCACACCGGGGAGACCTGGAAGGAAGCCTGGCTCCCGGCGGTGCCTGGGCCGCAGCCGGTACGCTAGGGGATCCCGCATGGGAAAGGGCGCCCAAAGGGCGCCCTTTCAGGTGGTGCGGAGCCAGCGCCTACTTCACACCCCAGTCCAGCACCACCTTGCCGGACTGGCCGCTCCGCATGGCGTCGAAGCCCTTCTGGAAGTCCTCGATGCCATAGCGGTGCGTGATGATGGGGCTGAGATCGAGGCCGCTCTGGAGCATGGCCACCATCTTGTACCAGGTCTCGAACATCTCCCGGCCATAGATGCCCTTGATGACGAGCCCCTTGAAGATCACCTGGCTCCAGTCGATGGCCTGTTCGCCGGGCATGATGCCGAGCATGGCGATCTTGCCGCCGTGGTTCATGGTGTCGAGCATCTGCTTGAAGGCCCGGCCATTGCCGCTCATCTCCAGGCCCACGTCGAAGCCCTCGGTCATGCCCAGGTCCTGCATGACCTGCCGGAGGTCCTGCTTGGCCACGTTTACCGCCGCCGTGGCGCCCATCTTCTTGGCGAGGTCGAGGCGGTACTCGTTCACGTCCGTGATGACGACGTGGCGGGCCCCCACGTGCTTGGCGATGGCCGCGGCCATGATGCCGATGGGGCCGGCGCCGGTGATGAGCACGTCCTCCCCCACCAGGTCGAAGCTCAGGGCCGTGTGGGCGGCGTTGCCGTAGGGGTCGAAGATGGCGGCCAGATCGTCGGGGATGTTGTCGGGGATCTTGTAGACGTTCTCCGCCGGGATCACCAGGTACTCGGCGAAGGAGCCGGGACGGTTCACGCCAACGCCCACAGTGTTCCGGCAGAGGTGGCGCTTCCCCGCACGGCAGTTGCGGCAGAAGTGGCATGTGAGGTGGCCTTCGCCGCTCACGCGGTCACCGGGCCGGAAGGCCTCCACCTCGGAGCCCACCTGCTCCACGATGCCGAAGTACTCATGCCCCACCACCATGGGCACGGGGATGGTCTTCTGGCTCCACTCATCCCAGTTGTAGATGTGCACATCCGTCCCGCAGATGGCGGTCTTGTGGATGCGGATCATCACGTCCCGGACGCCCATATCGGGCTTCGGGGCGTCCTGGGTGATCCAGATGCCTTCCTCGGGCTTGGACTTGATGAGGGCTTTCATGGGCGGCTCCAGCCTCCATTTCAACACCAAATCCCCTTCAGCGCCCCGGAGCCGGCAAAACCAGCCGGAAGGCGGCCCCGGTCTTGATTCCCGCATCCAGCACCAGGTCGCCCCCCTGGCTGCGGGCCAGCCGCCGGCACAGGGCCAGTCCCAGGCCGACCCCCGGCGCGGTGCGGGCCGCCGCATGCCGGCTCTTGTGGAAGGGATCGAAGAGGTTCCGCCGCTCCCCCGCGGGGAGGCCCGGGCCGTGGTCCCGCAGCCGGAGCGACAGGCCCCTCCGCTCGGGGAGCACATCCAGCTCGAGAGGCCCCTCTCCGTACTTGCAGGCGTTGTCCACGAGGTTGAGGAGGATCTGCTCCACCACCAGGGCGTCCACCTGCACTTCCGCACCCTCCAGGCCGGCCTCCACGGAGAGGGTCAAGGGCCACCCCGCCTGGTCCGCGCGGACCCGCAGCCGGGGCACCACCTGCTCCAGGAGCGCCTCCAGGGGAAGGACCACGGAGTTTCCCTCCCGGCGGGCCTCCAGGCGGGCGAAGGCGAGCATGTTCTTCACGAGGTGCTCCAGCCGGTCCGCCTCCACGGCCAGGCCCTGGACCAGTTCCCGCCTCGCCTCCGGGTCGGGCACCATCTCCCGGGCCAGCAGCTCAGTGTAGAGCCGGAAGGTGGTCAGCGGCGTGCGCAGCTCGTGGGTCACCGAGGCCGCCAGGGCGGCCCGCCGTTCCCCCTGGATCACCGCCCGGTGCAGGGAGAAGGCCGCCACGGTGGTCCCCAGCAGGAGGCAGGCCCAGCCGAAGGCCAGGCCGAGCCGGGTGGCCCGGCGCACCTTCCAGGGGCCTCGGGTCTCCTCTCCTGCGACCAGCTCATAGGGCAGCGAGCCGAGGCGGATGTGATCGGGACCGGGGGCGCCCAGGGCCGGCCGGAGCTTCGCCCGCGGCAGGCTTCCGCGGATCACGCTGAGGAGCACCTCCCGCACCCCTTCCTCATCGAGCCAGCTCCCCTGGAGGTATTCGGATTCCTTCACCCAGACCTGCCGGAGCATCAGGAGTTCCGAGCCGGCCCAGACGGGAACCCAGCCCCCCTGGTTCAGGGTGTCCGCCCCGGGCCCGCCCCCCCGTCGGCGCCGGTACTCCGCCACCATCTCACGGCTCAGCAGCACCGCCCCCTGGGAGGCCATGGCCGCGCGGAGGGATTGAGGGGTGAAGCGCTTCCGGAGCGTCGCGAGCCCCTCCTCGGCCTCCGCCCGACGGGTCGGGGAAAGGCCGGGCAAGGGGCCTCCCGACCCTTCCGGGACCAGGGGCGCGGAGAACCGCCCATCCGGCTCCACCTGGAACCGGAGGCGCACGAGGGGATCATCGGAAGCCAGCAGGGGCGAGGGGAGCCTGGGCCCTCCAGCTCCGGAGGGCTGGAACGGGAGGTAGTGGAACCAGGGACGTGCGCTCTCGGGGGCCAGGAAGAGGCCCATGGTGGCATCCATGCGGGCCAGCGCCTGCCGGACCTTCGCCTCCTCCGCCACCCGGGCCTGGGCCGCCTGCTCCGCACGGTCGGAGCGCAGGGCCTCCGAGGTGACCCAGCCCATGGCCCCCAGCCCCAGGAGCAGGCCGGCGAGGAACATCCAGGCCGTGGGCCTCCTGAGCCTCACGATCCCGCACCCACGAACCGGTACCCCCGTCCCCGCAGGGTCTGGATGACCCGGGGCGCGGTGGCATCATCCCGCAGCTTCTCGCGGAGGCGCGCCACGTGCATGTCCACCGTGCGCGTCTCCACGGCCTCCGGATTGAGCCGCCAGACCTGGGCCAGGATCTCGTCCCGGGTCACCACCCGGTCCGCGTGCGTGACGAGGAAGAGGAGCAGCTCGGCCTCGCGCTCCGAGAGGGGTGCCTGGGTGCCGTCCTCGAACCGGAGCACCCGATGCCCGAGGTCCAGGATGGCCCCGGGCACCGGGACCTCGCGGGGCGCCTCCGGCCTCGAAGGCGAGCGTCGGAGCACCGCCTCCACCCGGGCCGCCAGCTCCAGGGCCCCGAAGGGTTTCACGACGTAGTCATCGGCGCCGCCCCGCAGGCCCCGGACCCGATCCTCCTCATCCCCCCGGGCCGTGAGGATGATCACCGGGAGGGTGGTGCTGCGGGCCCGGACGTCCCGCAGGAGGTCCAGGCCGTCCCCCCCCGGAAGGTTCAGGTCCAGGAGGAGGAGGTCGTAGGCCCCTTCGCGGACCCGGGCCAGCCCCTCCACCGCATCCCCCGCCTCCAGGACCTCATAGCCGTGGAAGTGGAGGCTGTGCAGGATGCCTCGGCGGATGGCGGCATCGTCTTCGACGACCAGGATGCACTGCTTGGACATGGGGAACCTGAGTGGGACCCCCAGGATGCCAGAGCCCCAAGGCCCCGCCAGCCCCGGGAGGGGCTTGTGACGGAGCTTTTACAAGCCGGTCCCCCGGGGGATTCCAAACTCGGGTCTGCACCAGCCCGAGGCCTCCATGCGTCCCTCCCCCCTCCTCCTCACCGCCCTCCTGGCCCTCACGGGACCCCTGCCCGCCCAGGCGGCCACGGGGTTCGTACAGGGCCTGGCGGTGCGGGTTCCCACGGGTGAGCCCCTGCCCGGGATCCTGGTGCGGATCACCCAGACCCGCCTGGGCGTGGATCGGGTGGCCCTCACCGACGGCCAGGGCCGCTTCCAGGCCCTGCTGTTGCCCCCCGAGACCTACACCCTGGAGGTGGCGAGTCCCGGCGAGACGGCGCCGGCGCTCCAGGTGTCCGTCACGGCGGGCCAGCCCTCCAAGGCGGTGCTCTGGGTGAAGCCCCTGCCCGAGCGGAGGGCCGGCTGAGGTGAACTTCGGGACGGCTTAGGCGATCACCCCGAGGGCCCGGCCCACCTTCGCGAAGGCGGCCACGGCGGTGTCGATGTCCTGGATGGTGTGGGCGGCGCTCATCTGGGTGCGGATGCGGGCCTGGCCCTTGGGCACCACGGGGAAGAAGAAGCCGATGACGTAGACCCCTTCGTCCAGGAGGCGCTTGGCGAACTCCTGGGCCAGGGGGGCGTCGTAGAGCATGACGGGGATGATGGGGTGCTCCCCGGGCAGGAGCTTGAAGCCCAGCTTCGTCATCTCCGTGCGGAAGTGCTGGGCGTTGGCGCGGAGCTGCGCGCGGAGGGCATCGCCCTGTTCCAGCATGTCCAGCACCTTCAGGCTCACGGCGGTGATCACGGGGGCGAGGGTGTTGGAGAAGAGGTAGGGGCGGGCCTTCTGGCGGAGCATGTCCACCATGGCCTTGGAGCCGCTCACGTAGCCCCCGGAGGCGCCGCCCAGGGCCTTGCCCAGGGTGCCGGTCATGAGGTCCACGCGGCCCATGACGTGGTGGTGCTCGTGGGTGCCCCGGCCCTTCTCGCCGATGAAGCCCACGGCGTGGCTGTCGTCCACCATCACCAGGGCGCCGTACTTCTCGGCCAGGTCGCACACGGCGGGCAGGTTGGCGATGTAGCCGTCCATGGAGAACACGCCGTCCGTCACCACCAGCTTGAAGCGGGCTCCGGCGGCGTCGGCCTCCTTGAGCTTGGACTCCAGGTCGGCCATGTCGGAGTTGGCGTAGCGGAAGCGCTTGGCCTTGCAGAGGCGGATGCCATCGATGATGGAGGCGTGGTTCAGCGCGTCGCTGATGATGGCGTCCTCCTCCCCCAGCAGCGCTTCGAACACGCCACCGTTGGCATCGAAGCAGGAGCCGAAGAGGATGGTGTCCTCGAAGCCGAGAAAGGCGGAGAGCTTGGCCTCCAGCTCCTTGTGGATGTCCTGGGTGCCGCAGATGAAGCGCACGGAGGAGAGCCCGAAGCCGTGCTTGGGCAGGGCCTCCTGGGCGGCCTTCACCAGGTCCTCACGGCCGGAAAGGCCGAGGTAGTTGTTGGCGCACATGTTGATCACGCGCTTGCCGTTCGCCTCCACCCAGGCACCCTGGGGGCTGGTCATCACGCGCTCCCGCTTGAAGAGGCCCTCGGCCTCCAGCTGGCCGAGCTGCTTGAGAAGGTGGTCGTTGAAGGCGGCGTGCACGGGAACCTCGCGGCAAGCGTCCATTCTAGGGGCGTTTTCGCCTTGACCCGTCACAGTTGGGCCCTCAAGATCGACCCATCATGGCCTTCGCCTCCCTGATGCGGCAGAACAACCGCAATAACGCCACCCCCAGCGCGGATCGCGTGTGGGGCGGCGAGGCTCTGGTCTAGACAGAACCCCTTCCGCTTTCTCCCACCCCCGGTCCGAAAGGCCCGGGGGTTTTTTCTATATCCCTTCTCCCAGGAGCCCCCCATGTGCGGCCTCTTCGCCCTCCTCAACCTCGATCCCACCCAGGCGCCCCACGCCGACCGGCGCACCCGCGCCCTGGCCCAGGCCCGCAAGCTCCGCCACCGGGGCCCCGACTGGAGCGGCGTCTACAGTGACGCCACGGCCATCCTGGTGCACGAGCGCCTGTCCATCGTGGACGTGGCACACGGGGCCCAACCCCTGGTGGATGCCACCACCGGCGCGGTCCTGGCCGTGAACGGCGAGATCTACAACCACCAGGACCTCCGCAAGGGCTTGAAGGGCGCCCACGCCTTCCAGACCGCTTCCGACTGCGAGGTGATCCTCTACCTCTGGGACGAGGAAGCCCCCGAGGCCTTCCTGAACCGCATGAACGGCATCTTCGCCTTCGTGCTCCACGATCCCCGCCGGAAGACCTTCCTCATCGCCCGGGACCCCATGGGCGTGGTGCCCCTCTACGTGGGCTGGGACCGGGAGGAGGTGCTCCACGTGGCCTCGGAGATGAAGGCCCTCGTGGGCATCTGCGAGCGCATCCGGGAGTTCCCCCCGGGTCACTTCTACCTGGGCCACGAAACGGAGAAGGGCTTCCAGCGCTACTACCGGCCCACCTGGGCCGAACCAGAAGCGGCCCCTTCAGAGGCCTACGATCCCGCCAAGCTCCGGGAAGCCCTGGAAGCCGCCGTGCACCGCCAGCTCATGTGCGACGTGCCCTACGGCGTGCTCATCTCCGGCGGCGTGGACTCCTCCATCATCGCTTCGATTGCCGCGCGCTACAGCGGCGCCCGCGTGGAGTCCGGCGACACGGAACCCGCCTGGTGGCCCCGCCTCCACTCCTTCGCGATCGGCCTGGAGGGTGCCCCGGACCTGGCTCCGGCCCGGAAGGTGGCCGAGCACATCGGAAGCGTGCACCACGAGCTCCACTTCACGGTGCAGGAGGGCCTCGACGCCCTGCCGGAGGTGGTCCACCACCTGGAGACCTTCGACATCACCACCATCCGGGCCTCGACCCCCATGTACCTCCTCATGCGGAAGATCCGGGCCATGGGCATCAAGATGGTGCTCTCCGGCGAGGGGGCCGACGAGATCTTCGGGGGCTACCTCTACTTCCACAAAGCGCCCGATGGCGCGGAGCTCCACGCCGAGACCGTGCGCAAGCTGGGCAAGCTCCACCTCTACGACTGCGCCCGGGCCAACAAGGCCAGCGCCGCCTGGGGCGTGGAGGCCCGGGTGCCCTTCCTGGACCGGGAATTCCTGGACGTGGCCATGGCCCTGGACCCCGAGGTGAAGGTGCCCCGGAACGCCCCCCGGCCCCGCCCCATCGAGAAGTGGGGCTTGCGTGAGGCCTTCAAGGGCTACGTGCCCGACGAGGTGCTCTGGCGGCAGAAGGAGCAATTCAGCGATGGCGTGGGCTACGGCTGGATCCAGGGGATCAAGGACCATGCCGAGGGCCAGGTGAGCGACGCCATGCTGGCGGCGGCGGCCGAGCGCTTCCCCCTCAAGACCCCGGAGACCAAGGAGGCCTACCTCTACCGCCACCTCTTCGAGCAGCATTTCCCCAGCGCCACCTGCGCCGCCTGCGTCCCCTGGGAGCGCAGCGTCGCCTGCAGCACCGAGACCGCCCTCAAGTGGGACGCGGCCTTCCAGCGCATGATCGACCCCAGTGGACGCGCCGTGCTGGATGTGCACCAGGAGGCGCACCGCTGATCAAAAGCAGATCGCGAATGGCGCGAATGAAAGCGCGAATAAAAGAACGAATGAAAAGCCATCGAATACCAAATATTTTCATTCGCGCATTCATTCGCGCGATTCGCGTTCCTGCTTTCCCATTCGATTCATGAACTTAATGGCCATGCACGCGGCGCCGAAGCCGTTGCCGATGTTGACGACGGCGATGCCGGGGCTGCAGCTGGCGAGCATGCTGTGGAGGGCTACGGTGCCGCCTTCGCTGATCCCGGCGCCGATGGGCGTGGGCACGGCGATGAGGGGGGCGTCGATGAGGCCGGCGAGCACCGAGGGCAGCGCACCTTCCATGCCGGCGCAGGCGATGACCACGGGGCACTCCCGGAGCTCCGGGAGGATGGACTGGAGCCGGTGGAGGCCCGCCACGCCCACGTCGAAAAAGGCCCTGGCCGGATGGCCCATGGCCTCGAGCACCACCTTGGCCTCCGCGGCCCAGGGGATGTCCCCGGTGCCGGCGGTCACCACGGCCACCGGGGGCTGGTGGCGGAGGGGACGCGGATCCTTCACGGCGGTGCGGGACACGGGGTCCACGGTGGCGAGGCCCTCCAGCGCGGCCATCTGCTCCGCATCCAGGCGGGTCGCCAGGCGGAAGCCCTCGGCCTCCTCGAAGAGCTTGAACAGCTGCGCCACGGTCTTCCCGGGGCCGAACACCACCTCCGGAATGCCAGTGCGTCCCTCCCGGCTGTGATCCCAGCGGACCTCGGCGCTCAAGCCGACACCTCGTTCAACGCCTTGGAGAGGCTCCCGCTCTGGATGCCCCCCAGGTCCACGGCGGCGAAGCGGAAGCCCGCCCTCCAGGCGGCCCGCTCGATCTCCCCGCGCAGGGGCTCAGCCAAAGCCATGGCCATGGCCTCGGGGGGCAGCTCCAGGCGCACCACGCTGTCGTGCCAGCGGGCCCGCGCGGGCCAGAGGCCCTTGGCGCGCAGGAACTCCTCCATGGCCTCCACCTGCCTGAGGCGCTCGGGGGTGACTTCGGTGCCCACGGGGAAGCGGCTCGCCAAACAGGGCGAGGCCTCCTTTTCGGCATTGGGCAGGCCCCAGGCCCGAGCCAGGGCACGGATGTCGGCCTTGGCGAAGGCGGCTTCCACCAGGGGGCTCTTCACCCCGTGCTCCTGGGCGGCCTTGAGGCCGGGCCGGTGATCGCCTAGGTCTTCCACCTGGGTGCCGTTCAGGAGCATCCCCGGCAGGGCCTGCCGTGCCGCCAGGGCTTCGGCCACCCCGTAGAGGCTGGACTTGCAGAAATAGCAGCGGTCGCCGGCATTGGCCCGGTAGCCGGCCACCTCCGACTCACCCGCCTCCAGCTCGATGAGCTCCACCCCCAGGTGCCCGGCCAGGGCGTGGGCCTCCGCCCGCTCGCTGCGGGCCAGGCTGGGCCCCACGGCCAGCACAGCGGTGGTGGGCAGACCCGCCTTCAGGCTGGCCGCGAGGACCAGCGTGCTGTCAATTCCGCCGGAGAAGCAGACGTAGGCCCGGGAGCCATTGACGGCACCACGCACGGCCCTCAGAAGGCGGGATTCCAGATCCAGGATCTCGACCATCCCCCGATTGTGGCATCCTTCGCCCATGAACCCCACCGCCAAAGCCCTCCTGGTGCCCTCCCTGCTGCTGGTCTCCCTGGCCTGCGGCGCCTCGAAGCTGGACAAGGTCGAGGCTGAAGCCCAGCTGCGCAAGCTCTACCCGGTCACGGTGATGCTCCGGGTGCCTGAGGAAGCAGGGGCCGCCACGGGCAGCGCCGAGGGGCTGCGCCTGAAGAGCCTCGCCGAGGCGCTGAGCGCCAGCCACTGGTTCGAGGCCTCCGCCCCGGACGTGAAGGGGCGGGTGACCTTCACCGCCAAGCTCCTGCCCGGGGCGCCCACCACCATCCAACCCGTGGCCAAGGGCTTCCGGGTGCCCGTGGCCAAGGCCGCCTTCGACCGGGCGATCCGGAACGATGTGCGGGATGCCGAGACGCGGGTGGTCTATCAGATCCGCCTGGAGGAGCCCACGGCCCTCTTCGCCGCCTTCCAGCTCCGCTACCCGGATGCGAAGGTGGGGAGCACCAAGCAGCGCCATGCCCGCTTCGTGAAGGACGGCCGCAGCTGGAAGCTGGCGGAGACCGACGAGAAGTACGGCAAGACCGAGGAGTAGTTCAGAACCGCCAGGTGGCACCCACGCGGAGGTTGAAGGGCTCCAGGGGGTGGGTGTGGCGATCCTCCACACCGCCCGGCGCCTCCCCCGGCAGGCGGGAGGTATAGAGGTAATCGATGTCGGAGGCCTTGGCTCCCGTGAGGTTGAAGGCCTCCAGGTGAAGGTCCAGCGCCCGGGTCATGCGCCAGCGGAGATCCGCCGAGAGCAGGGTGGCCGCGCGGGACCTCACCCGCCCATCCTCCCCCAGGGGACGGGGTCCCACGTGCCGCACCTGCAGGCCCACCTGCCAGCCCTCCGTGGGCCGGACCACGAACCCGAGGCCGCCCACCCGATCCACGGATCCGGGGATGAACCGGGCCTCCGGGTCCCCGGCCTGGAAGCGGGCCCGGGTGACCGCCACATCAAAGGTGAGGGCCCAGATCTCCCCACCCTGCCACTCGTTGGACCACTCGACCCCCTGGCGGCGGCTGGGGCGGGAAGCTTCGGTGCTGCCCGCATCCCCCACGAACACCAGCTCGGAATCCAGGTCCAGGCGCCAGAATGCCAGGGTCGTCTGCCATCGGGGCACCGGCGTAGCCCGAAGCCCCAGCTCCGCGTGGCGGGCCCTCACCAGGGGCGTGACCCGCTCCGCCGGGGTCCCGCTCACGGGATCCACGGTCAGGGTGGTGCCGCGGGCATCATTGCTGTGGAAGCCCCGGCCCAGGGCCAGGTACAGCTCCCCATCCCGCCAGGGACCCAGGGCCAGGCTCACCTTGGGGCTCAGCAGGCCGGACGAGGCGCTGCCCCCGTTCCGGGGGTCTTCGGCCTCCACGGAGAAGCGGGCCTGATCGGCACGCAGCGCGAAGGTGCTCCGCGCCCAATCCGACCACTGCACCTTGCCTTCCAGGTAGACCCCGCCCTGGCGCTGGGCGACGCGGTCCTTTCGGATCGTCTCGAGGGGCTGCCGCGCCTGGGTGTGCACGAGGGCAAGCCCCGGGATGAGGTCCTGCCGGGCCTGCACGCCCGCCGCCAGGGCCAGGGGCCGGTCCCCCAGGGCCAGCTCCCAGGTGCGCTGGAGCCGGAACCCCGAGGTCACCCGACGGTCGAACTGCTCGAACTGGTCGCCGCGGGCCGGGTCTTCCAGGAAGTAGGTGAAGTTGGAATAGAGGCGCAGCTGGGACTGGATGAGGTAGGCCTCCACCTGGTCCTGGCCCCCCGGCCGGCGGCGTTGCCATTGCAGGGATAGGGAGCGTCGGAAGGCCTCGCCCCCATCCGTGGGATCCAGGGTGCCGAAGCGACCCAGGGTCCCCGCCGCCACCGCCCGCTCGGGGATCTGATCCGTGCTCATCCAGCGCCCGGCGTAGGCCATGGCCAGCAGGGAGAGCTGCTGGTCCGCGAAGGCCCGGGACCAGCCCACCACGGCATTCACCTTCCCCAGGTCCTCCGGGCGCTCCCAGGGCCCATCCTGCCGCTGGCCTTCGGCCGCGAGGAGCAACGCACCGCCACCGGCCGCCACGGACCGGGCCGCCAGCATCCGGCGGAACCCCCAGGCGCCCACCTCCACCTGGGCCAGACCGGGATCCAGGGAGCGCACGAGGTTCACCCGGACGCTGCCCGCCGCCGCGAAATCGCCATCCTCCGCCGCACTGGCCCCTTTGCGGAACTGCAGGCTGCGCACCAACTCCGGGATGAGGAAGGTGAGGTCCGCGTACCCCTGACCATGCGCGTGGGTGGGCTGGTTCACGGGCATGCCCGCCACCGAGAGGGCCAGATCGGTGCCGTGGTCCAGGTTGAAGCCCCGGAGGTAGTACTGGTTGGCCTTCCCGTCCCCACTGTGTTGGCTGATGAGGAGCCCAGGCACGGTCTCCAGGAGCTCACCGGTCCGCTGGTAGGGGCGCCGTGCCATCCGCTCGGGGGTGATCACCCCTTCGCTGGCGGTGTCGGCGATGCCCATCAGGTGGTTGAGGGGGGCATCCAGGTCCGCCAGGCCGAGGTAGCCCCCCGTCTCGCGGACCTCCACGGAGGCGGAGGGGATCCACGGATGAAGGGTCACCTCCAGGGATTGCCCATGACCCGGCCCCAGGAGCATGATCCGGCGCTGGCCCTGAAAGGCTTGATGCCGGAGCATCAGGATGTATCGCCCCGGCCCCAGGCCACGGAAAGTGAAGGATCCCTTCGCATCGGTGCGCATCGTTCCCACACAGGGCCCCTCCAGCACCACCTCCACCCCGGGCAGGGGGCGACCGGAGGGGTCCTTCACGGTGCCGGACAGGCTCCCGGGCTCGTGGGCGGCCCGCAGGCTCAGGGCCAGGGACAAGATCGAAAGGGCTCGGCGCATGGCGACTCCGCAGGTGATGGGGGGTCTCCCCCTCGTCACGCCCTACGGCCCCAGGCCGCCATCGGAGCGCGGGATGGCCCGGCCAGTGTAGCAAAATCGACCCAGGCAAAAATCCATCCATGCCCATCCAAAAGACCGGGGCGCCGTCGGCCGATGGAACCCCCAGGAGCGCACCCATGAACATCCAAGTCAGCCGGGAAGGTACCACCGCCACCCTCCGCATGGAGGGCCGCCTCACCTTCGAGCACCATCAGGCCTTCAAAGCCACGGCCTACCCCATCCTGGATGAGGCCGGAACCAAGGAGCTGATCATCGACCTCGGCGGCGTGACGTACATGGACAGCAGCTCCCTCGGCATGCTGCTGCTGCTCCGCGAGAAGGCCGACACCAAGTCCATCAAGGTGGCCCTGCACCGCCCCAGCCCCAGCGTGCAGACCATCCTGAAGGTGGTGCAGTTCGATCGGCTCTTCGAGATCCAGCACTGAAGAGGCCCGGATGCCCGCACTCAAGGTCCTCCTCGCCGAGGATGACTTCCTCCTCCAGGCGCTGGCCTCGGCGGTGCTGGTGCAGGAGGGGTTCACCGTCATCCAGGCCATGGATGGCGGTCAGGCCCTGACCCTCTTCGAGGAGGAGCATCCGGACCTGGTGCTGACGGATTACGACATGCCCGTGATGAACGGGCTGGAGCTCATCCGGGCCATCCGCGCCAAGGGCCTGGAGACCTATGTGCCCCTCGTGATGTTCACGGGGGGGGGCAAGCCCGGATTGCTCCAGGAGAGCCTCGAGGCCGGGGCCATCGAGTTCATCACCAAGCCCTTCGAGCCCGATGAGCTCCGCTGCCGGGTGAACGCCATCGCCGACCTGGTGGTGCTGCATCGGGGGGTGGCGGAGGCCAAGGCCCGGGACGATGAGGAGCTCGGCATCGCCAAGCATGTGCTGGGACGCCTGCTGGAGCCGGGCCTCAAGGCCATGCCTCCGACCTTCAGCATGGAGACCTTGGCCACCAAGCGCATCAATGGGGACGCCTGCACCTGGCGCATGGGGCTCCCCGATGTCCACTACGGACTCATCTGCGATGCCACGGGTCACGGCCTGACGGCCGGCATCAGCACCATCCCCGTGGTGGAGGCCTTCCTCAGCATGGCCGGGCGGAACATCCCCCTCGACAGCATCTACCGTGAGATCAACCTCAAGCTGCGGCGAATGCTCCCCACCGGTCGCTTCGTGTGCCTGGGCATGGTGCGCCTCGACGCCGTGAACGGTCAGCTCAGCTTCCTGAACGCGGGCATGCCCGAGGCCCTGCTCTGGCGGCGCTCGGATGACTCCGTGCGCCCCCTGCCCTCGCGGAGCCTGCCCGCCGGCGTGCTGGTCACCGCCGATGTGGTGCCCGTGGAGGAGATGGAAGCCAAGGTCGGCGACCGCCTGCTCTTCTTCAGCGATGGGGTTCCCGACCTCTTTGGGGACGAGGCGCGCATGGTGAGCCTCCTCCGTTCCGGAACGGAGCTCCCCTTCGCCGAGCATCGGGATCGGATCCGGGCCGAGATCGTCCGGGAGGTGGGGGACGCCGCCGAGCAGCTGGACGACCTCACCTGGTGCCTATGGGAGGTGCCCCCCGCCGCGCTCGCCCTGCCCGAGCGCTCGGCCGAGCAGCGGGTGGATCGGGGCCAGATGGAACGGGGCATGGCCGTGGCCCTCGAGATCCATCCGGTGCTGCACAGCCTCCCGGACCTCATCCCGGATCTCATGTCCATGCTCGCCCACACCCACATGAGCCCAGGGGATACCGCGACCCTCGCCCTCCTCCTCACCGAGGCCCTCACCAACGCCCTCGACCATGGTCTGCTCGGGCTCGACAGCTCACTCAAGGAAGTGGGCTTCGAAGCCTACGAGCAGGAGCGCCGCAGCCGCCTCGCCGCCCTGGAGGAAGGCCGCCTTCGGGCCGAGTTCCAGATCTGGAACCACCGCGGCACGGGCCGCGTCCTGGAGGTGGAGGTGCACGTGGAAGACTCGGGCCCGGGCTTCGATTGGCGCAGCTGGCAGCAGCGGCGGGTGAACCATGCCATCCCCAGCGGCCGCGGCCTCAGCCTGATCCAGGCCATGGCCCGGGAGCTGACCTTCAACGAGGCCGGGAACCGGATCTCCTTCAGGCTGCCCTGCAGCTGACCCGGGGGGGGGACGAATCAGAGCCCCAGCTTCCCCTTGATCCACATGCCCACCAGCTGGAGCATGCCAGGGCGCTTGGGCTTGCGGGGCTTCACGGGGTCGGCGCTCCAGGTGCTCCAGGCGCCGCGCAGCAGGGCCATGTCACCGGCGAAGGCGAGCTGGCCGCCCAGGAGGGCCGGGCCCGGCTCCACGCGCCCCTCGATGAGCCCGCGCACGGCGGCCTCGTCCCCCTTCAGGGCGGGGCCGCTACCCCAGCTCTGATCGCCCACCACCACCTGGAAGGCCTGGGCCAGCTTGGCCAGCTGGGCGGGCACCAGCTCCGCGAGGGGGATGCCGCTGCCCGCCGTGTTCGCAGGGCGCTTGAAGAGCTTGGGGAACTTCATGAGGAGGTTCTGGTCGCCCGTGGCCTTGAGCTTGCCGCTCATGTACGCGGCCATGGGATCCAGCCGGCCCTCGTTGAGGGCGATCCAGTCCTCGGCGGAGATGGTGACCGTGGCCTGGGCGTCGGCCCGGGCCTCCCCCTTCACCAGGGTGAAGGCGCCGTCGGCCACTACGCAGGTGAAGTCGCCCCCCCCGGGCCCCGTGACCTTGTAGGCCACGGAGGCCTTCACGCCGGCGGCACGGTCCGGCAGGAAGAGGCCGTTCATGCGGTCAAAGATGGCGTCGACGGTCAGGGACATGGAGGTTCCTCGGGGTTTCCTTGGAGTGTGGGAAAGGACCGGTCGGCCATGCAACGGTTACCAGCGGTCAAGTCCGACATCGGCTTCGGCCGGGAAAGGTCAACTTCCGTTGGAAGATCCCGATAAGGCCTGAACCATCGGAGTCGGAATGGCCTTCGCCTCGGGAGATCCCTCCAAGACCCAGCCCCGCATGGCCCTGCCCCGGCTGGAGCCCTCCCCCAAGGACACGGCGGAGTTCCCCCTGGAGGAGATCCAGGCCCGCCTCGAGCTGGGTCGCCTGCAGTTCCAGGCCATGGAAGGGGGCAGCCGGCTCCAAGTCACCCATGTCTCCGCCCCGACGGCCGAGCGCCGGCAAGTCGATGCCGGGGCGCCCACGGAGGGGG
Source organism: uncultured Solibacteraceae bacterium (assembly GCA_964627685.1). GTDB lineage: Bacteria > Acidobacteriota > Holophagae > Holophagales > Holophagaceae > JAFDVN01. The sequence goes on from CAZVKM010000012.1 coordinate 15,684, forward strand.
AGCGCCGGCGCTTCATGCCCATCGCGGTGCCCACCCTGTTCCCGGAACAGGGCCCCATCCTGCTGCTGGTGGTGGGGGGCCTCGCGGACGAGGTCACCCTCCGGGGCCCGGTCCCCTTCTGGCACGACGACGATGGCGGCGCCCACATCTGGTCCGCCCTGGCCAAGGCGGGGCTGGTCCACCGCAAGGACGCCGTGGCCCTGGCCCTGGGGCAAGGGGGCTTCTGGGAGCTGGACCCGCCCCGCACCCAGGGCGTGGCCATCACCTATGCGGGCTTCCGGAGGCGGGGCCACATGGTGGACTTCGAGGCCATCACCCGGCCCTGGAACCAGCAGCGGCTCCAGGCGCTCGTCCATGAGGCCACCACACGCAGCATGGGCCGCCTGAAGGTGGTCACCCTCGGCGAGACGGCCCGCTTCATGATGAGCGCCATCATGTACGGGCTCGAAGGGGTCCCCATCCTGAGCCTTCCGGAGCCGAGCCGGGAACAGCTGTCCCGCATGAGCCCCGGAGCCCAGACCCGGGAGGAGTACTGGATCGAGTGGGCGGCCGACCTGTTCGCCGTGGGTCGCACCGGGAATTGATCCCAGCTCTGCAGTCCTGAGAAGGGGTGGCCGATGAGGCGGCCAACCCCGGAGGCCCTTTGCCCACCCCCGGCCGCCCCCACCGCGACCCCTTCGACACCGCCGAGTTCACCTTCCAGGAAATCCAGGCGCGCCTCGAGCTGGGGCGGCTCGTCGTGCAGGCCACGGAGGAGGGCAGCCGGCTCGCCACCATCCATGCCCTGCAGCCCCTGGAGGACAGGCGCCTGGCGGACGTCGCGCCCCCCCTCCCCGAGGATCGCCGGGCCTTCCATCCCGTCCACCTCCCGACCCGCTTCCCCGAGTCGGGCCCCATCTCCCTCCTCGTGGTGGGGGGCTTCGCCGACGACCGGGCCCTCCGCCGCCCCGTGCCCTACTGGGAGGAGGATGACCACGGCGCCAGCCTGCTCTGGCAGGCCCTCTACCGCGCGGGGATCATCCATCCCGACGATCGAGACTTCGCCATGGGCCAAGGCGGGTTCTGGGATGACCGCCCCCCCCGCACCCTGGCCACAGCGCTGACCTACGCGGGCTACCGCCGCCGGGGGGAAGTGGCGGACGTCGGCTGGGTGCTCCACCCCTGGAACCAGCAGCGCCTGCAGACCTTGGCCCTGGCCTGCCACGAGCGCTCAGGTGGGCGCCTCAAGGTAATCGCCCTGGGGGACGTGGCCCGACACCTCCTTTGCACGGCGGCCTACGGGGTGCCGGGCATCGCGGTGCTCTCGCTCCCGGAGCCCACGCCCGAGGAGCTGGCGGAGATGCACACCCAGGGCCCTGCGGCCGAGCGCTGGGTGGATTGGGCCGCCAGCCTCCTGGCCGTGGGCCGGGGTTAGCCCCTCAGCAGCCGCTGGTGGCCCCGGAGGCCAGACGCTCCGAGAGGCCCTCCACCGGGTCGATCCGGTACAGGGAGAAGCTTTCGCTCTCCAGCCCCAGATCCATCTGGATCAGGTGGCAGACGCCTTCCCAGGTGAAGAGGGCAAAGGGCCGGTCATGGGGCATCGGCACCCACCCCTCCCCGCAATCCTGGAACTCCATCCGGGCCCGGAGCACCCGGATCGGCTTCCCCGCCTCCTCCACCAGGAGCGCCGACATCACCGCCACCGGAGCCTTGCACTCCGGGGAACCCTCCCGGGCGACCCCATAGGGCCTGAGCGCCGTGACGTGCAGCAGTCGCCTTCCTCGCCCATCCCGCGCTTCACGCAGAACCGGATCCTGCAGGGGAACCCCGGCGCGGGCGGCGGCCTGCCGGGGCACTCCCCGCCAGGGATCCCGCTCGTCCTGGGCCTTCCAGACCGCCAGGGCGCGGGCCTCATCCTTCTGCCAGGCCGCCCACACCGCCTCCCATCCGGGACCCCCCAGGCCCTCCGGGGGCACCGCCACGAAGGGCACCACCGGAAGGGGCTGGTTCGTCACCACCTGAAGGCCCGCCCCCCCTGGAAGGTCGTCCACCTCCAGCCCCCAGCCCGCTTCGCAACCCCAATGGGTCTGCAGGCCGCCCAGGGCCCTGAGGTCCGGGAACCCCGGGCGGTGCCACCGGCTCAACGCCTCGGTGGAGAGGCCGTAGAAGGCACCCACCAGGTCCCCTAGGCTCACCCGCTGGGGCGCCGCCAAGGCCCCGGGCCGGCTCCACACCGTGAAGGGGGGGAGGCCCGCCTTCGTGGCCGCCTCGGGCGTGAGGGACTCATCCAACCCGCGCCAGCCCTGTGAAGTGCCCACGAAGGCCGGGTGGAGGATCCGCTGGGCCACCCGCCGTCCGCCGACCTGGAGGCCATGGTCGGGGTTCAGGAGCGCCACCACCAGGGGCGGGGGCGTCTGAGCCCTCGCCCCGGGCCCGGCCAGGAGGCTCAGGGCGAGGAGGCAGGACGCAGGAAAGGATCGCGGGACCATGGGTCCCAGTCTGGCAGCCCCTGTCAGGTCAGGGCGCCTTGAAGCAGTCCATGACGCGGTGGAGGAGATCGAGGGCCTCCGCCTTCGGACGCTGGAAGGCATTGCGGCCCATGATGCTGCCGAAGGCCCCGCCCCTCGCGAGCTCCCGGACCTCCTGCAGCACCTCCTCGGTGCCCTTGGCCTCCCCGCCGCTGAAGATCACGATGCGCCGGCCGTTGAAGGCGGAGCGCACCACCTCCCGCACGCGGTCCGCGAGCCCCTCGATGGGGATCTGGGCCTTCTCGAAGGCGGCGGCGGCCTCCTTCACCTCCAGGTGCTTCTTCGGCGGCTTCACCTTGATGATGTGGGCGCCCAGCTGCGCCGCGATCTGGGCCGCGTAGCCCGCCACATCCACCGCGGTCTCGCCCTCCTTCGTGAGACCGGCCCCGCGGGGGTAGCTCCACACCACCGTGGGGAGCCCCACGGCCTTGGCCTCGAGGATGAGCTCCCGGAGGTTCTCGTACTGGAGGTTCCGATCGCCTGAACCCGGGTAGAGGGTGTAGCCGATGGCGGTGCAGCCCAGGCGCAGGGCGTCCTCCACGGACCCCGTGAGGGCCGAGCAGGGCTCGTGCCCCTTGGAGAGCACATCGGAGTTATTGAGCTTCAGGATCAGGGGGATCTCCCCGGCATACTCCGAGGCCACATGCTCGATGAAGCCGAGGGGCGCCGCGTAGGCGTTGCACCCCGCTTCGATGGCCAGCTCCACGTGGTAGCGGGGGTCGTACCCCGCGGGATTGGGCGCGAAGCTCCGGGCGGGCCCATGCTCGAACCCCTGGTCCACCGGGAGGATGACGAACTTCCCGGTGCCAGCGAGGCGCCCGTGGTTCATCAACCGGGCCAGGTTGGTCTTCACGCCCGGGTTCTCCGAGGCGTACCAGGAGAGGATCTCTTTGACGCGGGGCGTGGCCATGGGGGCTCCTGTCGGGGATTGCCCCCCATCAGACCCCCAAGCCCTGGGGCGCGCAAGGTGGGCTCCTCCGGGTTGTGACGGAGACCCCCTCAGGTGCGCCAGCGACCTCCGGGGAGGAAGGTCCAGGCCAGCACCCGGCTGCGTTTCTGCCCTTGGGCCATCTCGATCACCCGCTGCTCGACGAGGTCATGCTGCCGCAGGGCATGCTGGAGGCGGCCCAGGTGGGCGGACTTGGCCACCAGGGTGGTGAACCAGCGCACCTGGTCCTTGAAGGCCAGGCTCTCCTCGATCATGCGGCCGATGAAGGCCAGCTCCCCTCCCGGGCACCAGAGCTCCCCGCCCTGGCCCCCGAAGTTCAGGGAACGCCCCTGGGCCTCCCGTCCCAGGTTCCGCCACTTCCGCTCCGTGCCGGCCCGGGCTTCGTACTTGGAGGCGTGGAAGGGCGGGTTGCAGAGGCTGAGGTCGAAGCGCTCCCCGGGCCGCACGACGCCCTGGAAGATCCTGCGACGGTCCTCCTGGAGGCGGAGGGAGATCGCGTCCTCCAGCCCCGGATTGGCCCGGAGCACGCGCCGCAGGGAGGCCAGCGCCTCCCCGTCGATGTCCGTCCCCACCACCTTCCAGCCGAAGGTCCGGTGTCCCAGGAGGGCATACACCCCGTTCGCGCCGGTGCCCAGGTCCAGGACCCGGACCCCTTCCTGCTCCGGTCGGCCGTCCTCCCCCAGGAGCAGGTCGGCCACGTGGTGGATGAGGTCCGCCCGGCCGGGGATCGGCGGACAGAGGTAGCCCTCGGGCAGGTCCCACCCCCGGATCCCGTAAGTGGTCTGGAGCAGGGCCCGGTTGAGGAGCTTCACGGCCCGGGGATCCGCGAAGTCCACGGTCTCCCCGCCCCCGGGCCTTGGGCGGAGCAGGCCCCGGAGCTCGGGGCAGGCCTTCACCAGCGCGGGGAAGTCGTAGGGGGCGCGGTGGGGGTTCCGGGGATGGAGGCCATCCTTGGACTCGGAGGGGGGAAGCGGACTGGGCACGTTCCCAGGATCGCACGGCCCCGGAGGCCCCACACTGGATCCATGCCCGAGCTTTCCACCCGCCTCTTCATCGATGCCGATGCCTGCCCGGTGAAGGAGGAGGTCTACCGCGTGGCGGAGCGCTACGGCTTCCACACCTTCGTGGTGGCCAACAGCCGCCTGAACGTCCCGCGGAACCCCAAGGTGGAGCTGAAGGTGGTGAGTGGCCGCTTCGATGCCGCCGACGACTGGATCGTGGACGAGGTCACCCCCGAGGACATCACCATCACCGCCGACATCCCCCTGGCCGCCCGCGTGCTGGCCAAGGGCGCCCGCGCCCTGGATCCCAAGGGGCGCATCTTCTCCCCCGACAGCATCGGCGATGCCCTCGCCGCCCGGGAGTTCAGCGCCTTCCTGCGGGACATGGGCGAGCTGGGCGGCGGCCCCCCGCCCTTCACCCCCCGAGACCGCTCCGCTTTCCTCCAAGCCCTGGATCAGGTGATCCAATCCCTCCTCAAGGCCCGCCGCTCCCGGGCCCCCAGACCCCACGAGATCCCATGACCCAGCCCATCTCCGCCGGCCGCCTGGCCCTCCTGCAGCTCATCGCCAAGCATCCCGGCGTGCCCAAGGAGAAGCTCCTCACCATCAAGGGCGTCACCGAAGCCGACCTCACCTACCTCCAGGGCCTCGACCTCATCCGCGAGCGTGAGGCGGGCCAGTACCGCGCCACCCACCTGGGGGAGACGGTGATCAAGCGGGGGCTGTGACGGAGGCCTCAGGCCGCTGCACCCCGTGGCCACCAGACGCTGCGAACCCCCGGCTGGGTCGCCAGGGGTCCGCTTCCGGGGGACGAGGGGCTACAGCCCGCGCCCGGCGCTCTTGCCGGCGCAGCGCAGGTCCTCGCAGGCCTGCTTCACGCGGGCGGCCATGCTGCTCTCGGCCTTCTTGAGGTAGGGCCGGGGGTCGTAGGCCTTCTTGTTGCCCACCTCGCCATCCACCTTCAGCACGCCGTCGTAGTTCTTGAACATGTGGTCGGCGATGGCGCGGGTGAAGGCGTACTGGGTGTCGGTGTCGATGTTCATCTTGATGACGCCGTAGTCCAGGGTCTCGTGGATCTCGGCGAGGCTGGAGCCGGAGCCGCCGTGGAAGACGAGGAGGCTGGCGGCGCCGGGAAAGGCCTTGGCGATGGCGGCCTGGCCGTCCCGCAGGATGGTGGGAGTGAGCTTCACGTTGCCGGGCTTGTACACGCCGTGCACGTTGCCGAAGGTGGCGGCCAGCATGTAGGGACCCAGGGGGTCCAGGGCCTTGTGCACGGCCACCATGTCTTCCGGAGTGGTGTAGAGCTTGTCCTTGGCGACGCCGCTGGTGTCGTGGCCGTCCTCCTCACCGCCGACGATGCCCGTCTCCACCTCGAGGATCAGCTCGGAGGCGGCACAGCGCTTCAGCAGCTCCACGCTCTTGGCGATGTTCTCCGCCAGGGGCAGCTCGGAGCCATCGAACATGTGGGCGTTGAAGAGGTTGCCACGGCCCGCGGCGCGGCGCTGCTCCGTCGCCTCGATGAGGGGCAGCACGAAGGTGTCCAGGTACTTGGGATGGCAGTGGTCCGTGTGCAGGGCCACGTTCACGTCGTACTCGGCGGCCATGAGGTGGACGTACTCGGCCATGGCGATGGCGCCCTTGGCCATGGACTTCACGCCCTGGCCACTGAAGAACTCGGCGCCGCCCGTGCTGACCTGGATGATGCCGTCGGCGTTCGCCTCCTTGAGGCCCAGGAGCACGGCGTTCACGGTCTCCGTGGAAGTGACGTTGAAGGCGGGGTAGGCGAACTTCCCCTCCTTCGCACGCTGGAGCAGCTTCCGGTACTGCTGGGGGGTGACCACGGCCATGGGAACCTCACAAGGGGCAAGGCCCCAGGATGCCCAAGAAGGCTTTATTTTACAAGCTTTCCGACCCAGAGACAGGGGCTCACCTTCGGCGCCAGGGCCCGGCGGGCCTGGATTTGCAGGCGCGGGCCCGCCCCCTTCCGATCTAAGGTGGGGCATGCGCATCGCCGCCTTGGATGTGGGCTCCAATTCCTTCCACCTCGTGGTGGTGGAGGTGGACCCCATGGGCAATCAGCGCGTGCTGGCCCGGGAGAAGGCGATGGTGCGTCTGGCCCGAGGCACGGGGCGCGGGGGCGCCATCGCCCCCGAAGCCTTCCAGGAGGGACTGGAGGCCCTGGGCCTCATGGCCCAGGTGATCGAGGGCTTCCAGTGCGACACCGTGATGACCTGCGGCACCGCGGCGCTCCGGGACGCCCGCAACGCGGAAGCCTTTCTGGCCGAAGCCACACGGATCGGCCTCCCCATCCGCGTGATCTCCGGCGAGGAGGAGGCCCGCCTGATCCACCTGGCCGTGAGTCATGCCCTGCCCTTCCCCGAGGGGCCCGTCACCCTCATGGACATCGGGGGGGGCAGCACGGAGCTCACCTGGGTGGAAGGCGGCCGGGTGCGGGCCTCCACCTCCATCCCCCTCGGCCTCCAGCGCCTGGCGGACGCATGCCCCACCTCGGACCCGCCCACCCCGGCCGACCTCAAGCAGGTGCGGCGGTTCATCCGGAAGGCCCTGAAGAAGGTCCGCAAGGCCCTTCCCAAGGACCTCCCGACCCCGGGCCTGGTGCTAGGCACCAGCGGCACGCTGGAGGACCTGGCGCGGGGGGCCGGCGCCGGGACCCGCTTTGACCTCCAGGGGCTGCGCGCCTTCCGCAAGAAGCTCTGGAGCCAGCCCGCCGAGGCGCGGCTGCGCCTGGGGGTCCAGCCCAAGCGGGCGGAAGTCCTCCATGTGGGCGCGGCCTGGGCCGAAGGGCTCCTGGACTGGCTCGGATGCCGCCAGGTCCACCACCTTCCCGTGGGGCTCCGTGAGGGGATGATCTGGGAGGCCCTGGCCCACGGCGGCGCCGCCATCCCCCCGCTGGCGGAGCGCCGCCGCGCCAGCATCGAGGCCCTGGCCGCACGCCTGGACCCCGATCCCGGGCACAGCCGCCACGTGGCCCACCTGGCCGATCGCCTCTTCCTGGGGCTCCAGCCCTGGTTCGAGCTGGGGGAGCGGGAGCGCGAGTGGCTGCAGCATGCGGCCCGCCTGCACGATATCGGCTTCAGCGTGGCCGAGAAGGGTCACCACAAACATGGGGCCTACCTCCTCCGTGCCGCCCCCCTGCCGGGGTTCTGGCCGGAGGAGGTGGAGATCCTCGCCCAGGTGGTGCGCCATCACCGGGGCAAGGCCCCCCACGTGGACCGCCACGAGGCCTTCCAGAACCTGCCGCCCTGGCACCGGGACACGGTGCGGAAGCTGAGCGCCCTGCTCCGGGCGGCGGACGCCCTGGACCGGCGCCGGCGGCAGTCGGTCCTGGACCTGAGCCTGGCCGAAGCCGACGGGGTGCTGACCCTACGCATCCTGGGCCCGGGCGACCTGGCCCCGGAGCTGGAGGCCCTGGATCGGAAGGGCGCCCTGCTCGTGGAGGTGCTGGACCGCCCCTTCCGGGTAGTCTTGGAAGCCGGCCTATGACCCTTGAAGACCTGATCCACGACTGGAACCGTCCGACCCCCCCTGCGGGCGGGCGCCGCCCCCTGCTCTACGACGAGACCCTGCGGGACGGCCTCCAGAGCCCCTCCGTCCGGGACCCGGACATCGCCGCCAAGCGGGACCTGCTGCATCGCCTCTCCCGCCTGGGATTGCACAGCGTCGACCTCGGCATGCCCGGCGCCGGGCCCAAATCCGTGGCCGCGGTGAAGGCCCTGGGCGTCGAGATCCGCGACCACCGCCTCCCTGTGCAGCCCAGCGCCGCCGTACGCACGGTGGAGCAGGACCTCCGTCCCCTCGCGGAGATCCAGCAGCGCGTGGGTCTTCCCATCGAAGCCGGGGCCTTCCTGGGCTCCAGCCCGGTGCGCATGGACGTGGAGGGTTGGGACCTCCAGTTCCTCGTCTCCACGGTCCGCCAGGCCCTCGGCTTCTGCCGTCGGAACCAGATCCCCGTGATGATGGTGACGGAGGACACCACCCGGGCCTGCCCGGAGGTGCTCAAGGCCATCTACCAGGCCGCCCTCGATGAAGGCGCCATCGGCGTCTGCCTCTCCGACACCTGCGGCCACGCCACGCCCGAGGGGGTCCGGAACCTGGTGCGATTCGTCCGGGAGGAGGTGCTCGCCGGCTATCCCCAGGTGCGGGTGGACTGGCATGGCCACAACGACCGCGGACTCGGCCTCGCCAATGCGGTGGCGGCCTTCGAGGCGGGGGCCGACCGGCTCCACGGCTCGATCCTCGGCATCGGGGAGCGGTGCGGGAATGTGGCCCTCGACCAGCTCATGATGAACCTCATCCTCATGGGGTACTGGGAGGGGGATCTGGCTGATCTGCCCGCCCTGGCGGACCGCGTGGCGGAGCTCTGCGGCCTCGAAATCCCGGCCAACTACCCCCTGCTCGGGCGGGATGCCTTCCGCACGGGCACCGGGGTCCACGCCGCAGCCATCGTCAAGGCCCTGCGCCGCGGCGACTCGGAGCTGGCGGATGCGGTCTACAGCGGCGTCCCCGCGGCGATGGTGAACCGGCGCCAGGAGATCGAGATCGGCCCCGTGGCCGGCCACTCCAATGTCGTGTACTGGCTGGAGAGCAACGGGCACGACACGAGCCCCGAGCGCATCGAGCGCATCCTGGCCAAGGCCAAGCAGGGCAACCGCGTGCTCACGGACGACGAGATCCGGGCCCTGCTCTAGCCATGAAGGACCGGGAACTCGTCAACCGCGTCAAGGACGCCACGGACCTGATGGCCCTCATCAGCCAGGCCGTGAAGCTGAAGAAGGCCGGGGCCTCCTGGACGGGGCTCTGCCCCTTCCACGCCGAGCGCAGCCCCAGCTTCCAGGTGGTGCCGGAGAAGGGGTTCTACCACTGCTTCGGTTGCGGCAAGCACGGCGACGCCTTCTCCTGGCTCATGGAGCGGGAGGGTCTCACCTTCCCGGAGGCCCTGGAGACCTTGGCGCGCCACGCGGGCATCGAGCTGCCCAAGCAGCGGGAGCGCTCCTCCGAGGAGGTGGATGCGGAGGCCCGGCTGCGGGGCGCCCTGGAAGCCGCCCAGGCCTTCTTCGAGGGCGAGCTCATCCGCCATGAGGCTGGACGGGCCTACCTCCGGGAGCGGGGCATGTCCCCGGAGTTCTCCCGGGAGGCGGGCTTCGGCGTGGCGCCCGATGCCTGGGACCGCCTCATCGGCCACCTCAGGGGGCACGGCTACTCCGGCGAGCTCCTGGAGCAGGCTGGGCTCGTGAGCCGCACTGAGCGGGGCACGCTCATCGACTTCCTCCGGGACCGCCTCACGCTCCCCATCCACGACGCCCGCGGGCGCATCGTGGCCTTCGCCGGCCGCGCCTTCGGGGACGCCAAGCCCAAGTACATGAACACCCGGGAGACCGCCCTCTTCCGCAAGGGGGAGACCTTGTTCGGCTTCCACCGTGCCAAGGGCCAGATGCGCGAGGGCGCCCTCATCGTGGAGGGTTACTTCGACGTGCTGCAGCTCCAGCAGCAGGGCATCCACCAGGCCGTGGCGCCCATGGGCACGAGCCTCACGGAGGAGCACCTCAAGGCCATCGGGCGCTTCACCCGGCGCCTGGTGCTCTGCTTCGACGGCGACGCGGCGGGTCGCCGCGCCATGGATCGCACCTTGCGCATGGCCCTCCCCGCCGGGTTCGAGGTGCGCCTCCTGGCCCTGCCCCAAGGCGAGGACCCGGACACCTGGAGCCTCCGGGTGGGGCCGGAGGCCTTCAAGGACCTCATCCGCACCGCCCCGGACTGGACCGCCTTCGTCATCGATCAGGCCATGGAGGGGAAGGACATGCGCCGCATCGGCGACCGCATGGAGGCCTTCAAGGACCTGGGCGAGTTCATCCCCTACCTGCCCCGCACCGTCGAGAGCCGGGAGGTGCTCGTGAGCCTGGCCCACCAGCTGCAGCTGCCCATGGCGGAGGTCGATCGCGTGTGGCGGAAGGGCGGCTCCACCACCCCGGAGCCCAGCCTCCCGAAGCCCGCGGTGGGGCCGCTGGACGACCAGATCCGGTCCCTCCTCCTGCTGGTCCGGGCCGGCCACGGGGGCGAGGTGGCCTCCTGGCCCCCGGCCTGGTGGGAAGGGCTCGCGGGCGCCCCGGTCCTGCAGGCCCTCCTCGACGCGGAAGGTGACGAGACCGCGCTCCCTCCCGAGGTGCTCCATCAGGTCCGGGCCCTGGAAGCGGACCTCTCGCGCCGGGACCTGCCCGATGCCATGGCCAATCCCGAGGCCGCCCGTCTCCGCCTCGAGAACGCCTATGTGCTGAGGGAGCTCCAAGCCCTCCAGCGGCAGCTGACGGATCCCCGGACCCGGACGGAGCCGGGCCTGGAAGGCCGACTGGAGACCCGGATGGCGGAACTCCTGGCCCGGAAGAGCCGCCTGGCCCAGGCCCTGAAAGGCCGGCCCTAAAGGCGGGCAGCGCCGCGCCAAAACCGCGCCCCTTGCGCGTTTCCGCGTTTTCTCTATACTGGGAGGTTCTGGATCGCTCCAGGCAATATGCCCGGAGTGTGCCCCGAGCCCGATCCCAGGGTTCGGCCAGCAGGTCCACCCTTGAGGTCTGAATGGTCCCGATGCCCAACCTGGATACCTACTTCGAGCTCACGAAGGCCCTCATCTCCCTCGGACGGAACCGCGGCTACATCCTCATCGATGAGCTGAACGCGTTCCTCCCGCCCTCCGCAAGCACGGTGGCGGACATCGAGGCGCTGATGGGGCTCTTCGCCCGCCTCGGCATCGGCGTGGGCGCCACGGAGGAGGAGGCGCTCCTGGCCAAGGAGCAGATCGAGCCGGAGTTCACCCCGCTCGAGCCTTCGGCCAAGGGTGACAAGGAAGGCGACGTGTACCTGTACGCCGCCGATGTCGACAAGTTCAACGACCACTTGCGCATGTACCTCAAGGAGATGGGCACAGTGCCCCTCCTCAAGCGCGAGGACGAGGTCGAGATCGCCAAGCGCATCGAGGTGGGCGTGCGCAGCGTCATGCGCCTGCTCAGCCACAGCCGCCTGGCCGCCAGCCTCCTCATCGACATCGGGAAGATGCTGAAGGAGAACCCCGGCAAGATCCGCGAGGTCGTGGGCCTCTCCGACGACGTGGACGAGGACGAGGACGCCGAGAGCACCTCCGCCACCCAGCACGTGCACCACCAGTTCGAGAAGCTGCTCGTCTACGATCAGGCCCTCCGGGAGCTGCTGGACCTCAAGAAGCTCGTGGATGCCGGGGAGAAGACCCTTCCCAAGAAGCGCAAGCTGGACCGGGAGATCCTCATGGCCCGGGGCCGCGTGGGGCGCCAGGTCCGCAAGCTCGGGCTCAACAGCCTCGCCGTCACCCGCCTGATCGACAAGATCACCCAGCAGCACAGCCAGGTGATGGCCGGTGAGCGCAAGGTCCGTGAGCTGAAGGACCGCCTGAAGAACCCCGCCTTCGCCAAGCTGAAGGAGCGCTACAAGCAGGAGCTCGACCACATCGAGAACACCCTCGGCGACTTCTTCCTGAAGTACGAGACCACCAGCGAGGGCTTCCACCGGGACTTCAACGCCCTGAAGGGCGCCGAGGCCATCAGCCGCTCCGCCAAGGCCGAGCTGATCGAGGCCAACCTCCGCCTCGTGGTGTCCATCGCCAAGCGCTACACCAACCGCGGCCTGCAGTTCCTGGACCTCATCCAGGAGGGCAACATCGGCCTCATGAAGGCCGTGGACAAGTTCGAGTACAGCCGCGGCTTCAAGTTCTCCACCTACGCCACGTGGTGGATCCGGCAGGCCATCACCCGCGCCATCGCGGACCAGGCCCGCACGATCC
>CAZVKM010000013.1:0-18918 GCA_964627685.1 uncultured Solibacteraceae bacterium
ACGAGGTCCATGGCCCCGCCCATGCCCTTCACCATCTTGCCGGGGATCATCCAGTTGGCGAGGTTGCCCTCCATGTCCACCTGCATGGCGCCGAGGATGCTGAGGTCGATGTGGCCCCCGCGGATCATGGCGAAGCTGTCGGCGCTGCTGAAGAAGCTGGCACCGGCGGCGGCGGTGACCGTCTGCTTGCCGGCGTTGATGAGGTCCGCATCCACCTCATCGGCGGAGGGGAAGGGGCCGATGCCCAGGAGGCCGTTCTCGCTCTGGAGGATCACCTCCATGCCCTCCGGGATCACATCGGCGATCATGGTGGGGATGCCGATGCCCAGATTCACGTAGAACCCGTCGCGCAGTTCCTGCGCGGCGCGGCGGACGAGCTGATCACGGGTCAGGGCCATGGGTGCCTCGAAAAAGCGGGGCCTCCAGTGTACCGGGGTGGGCGCTTCCGGTCCGCCCCCGAGGCGACCCGGCATCCCCGAGCCGGAGTGCACTTGGCCCCAGGATCCTGGCGGGTCGCGGTCGCACCTCCCAGCCTGTGGGGCGAGGCTCCCATGAAACGACTCATCCCGCTCCTCGCCTTCTCGAGCCTGGTGGCGCAGCAGCCACCGACCCGGGCCGTGGAGCAGCGGCAGTTCGACTTCTGGCTCGGGGACTGGGATGTGCTGGATGCCCAGGGGCAGCTGGTCGGGCGGAACCGGGTCGAGGCCATCCTGGGCGGGCGGGTGCTCCAGGAGCACTGGACCGGGACGAAGGGTGGATCCGGCACGAGCCTGAACGCCTGGCTTCCCGCCGTCCAGGCCTGGCATCAGACCTGGGTGGACGATCAGGGCCAGGTCCTCGAGCTCCAGGGCCACCTGGTGGGGGGCCGCATGGTGCTCGAGGGGCTGACCCATCCCGGGGGGCTGGTCCAACGGGAGCGGATCACCTGGACCCCGCTGCCCGATGGGCGGGTGCGGCAGCACTGGGAGCAGAGCCGGGATGAGGGCCGCACCTGGACCACTTCCTTCGATGGGTACTACCGGCGGCGCCCCTAGCGGACCTCGACCTTCAGGATGCAGGTCTCGAGGGCGAGGGCATCCAGCAGGGGCAGGGCACGCTCCGGATCCTCCACCGTCCCCATCCAGGTGTACTTGCCATCGAGGATGGGGTGGGCCTGCGTCGTGATGAAGAACTGGCTGCCTCCCGTGTCCTTGCCGCTGAGGGCCATGCCCACGGAGCCGGGGCCGTACCAGGTGGGGCTGTTCTCGCAGCGCACGGAGTGGCCCGGGCCGCCGTCGAGGGTGTCGTAGGGGCTGCCCAGCTGCACCACGAAGTCGGGGACCACCCGGCCGATCCGACGCCCGTTGTAGAAGCCCTTCCGGACGAGCGTGACCAGGTTCGCCACGTTGATGGGGGCGAGGGTGGGATCCAGGCGGAGCGTCAGCGTGCGCCCCCCGTCGAAGGAGAAGCGCAGGCGCACGGGCTTCCCCGCTTCCGCCAGCCGGGTGGCGAGGGCCAGCAGGGCCTTCTCCCGGGCGTTCGGCTGGGGCGCCGTGGGCCAGGGCGTGGCGGGATCCAGCTTGCGGAGGGCCAGGAAGGCCTGGTACCTCGAGGTCCAGTCGGGATGGCCCAGCCAGGGCCTGAGCAGGTCGATCCGCTGCGTGGGCGTCATGGGCCAGCGCTCCAGCGCCGCGATCAGGGCCTCCCTGGGATCCAGGTCGGCGGCCTCCCACACGAGTCGGTGGAGGCGCTCCCAGGCGGCCCCTTCCGGACGGGTGGGCAGGTCCTCGAGGGCGGCGGCCCGGGCCGTGGCATCCGCGCCCCACAGCAGCTCCTCGCGGAGGGTGTCGGCGGCTCGCGGCTGGTGCTTCCGGAGGGCCGGCAGGAGCCAGGCCTTCTGGATGGGTCGCGTGAGGTGGGGTGGGAGGGTGGCGGCGAAGGCCGCGGCGCCCGGGCCCTCGGCGTCCTTCACGGCCTCGAGGAAGTTCCGCAGGAGGTTCGGGGAGCCGGAAGCCAGAACCGGTTCCCAGAGGCGCTGGAGCGCCTTCTCCTCCGTCCAGGGGGCCGTGGGCCCCACCGCGGCCAGGAAGCTCGACAGGATCCAGGCCTGCTCCTGGGGGGACCACCGGGTCGGGCCATCTCCCCGGAGCCCCAAGGCGGCCGGATCGTCGATGGAGACGCCCTTCAGCCAGGCCTTCCGCGCCTCAAGGGGCACCCTGCCCAGCGTCTCCAGCAGCGTGGCCCGGGCCCGGGCCGAGTCCTGGATCGGAGGGAGCAGGGAGGTCTCGAGGCCGGCGATCACCAGGCGGAGGCGGGCCGCCTGGGCCCGCACCGGATCCACCTTGCCGGCCCGCTCCATCGCCTCGAGGAAGGGGGCCAGGCCTGGATCCTGAGGGGCCCCGTTCAGCCGGGCCGTGGCGAGGGGGCCTTCCAGGTGGAGTCCGAAGGGCCAGGCCTGGGCGTCCTCCGCCTTCAGCCCCTGCAGGGCCAGCAAGGCGGCCTTCGACTTCACGCGGTTCAGCCAGTAGAGGGCATTGAACCGCTCCTGCGGCGAGCGGGCCACGCGGGCCCTGGCGATCCAGGCGGCTTCCGTGGGCGCGGCCTGGTCGGGGGGCACGGTGCCCTCGGAGCCTGGGGCGCCGATGCGGGCTCGGCTCAGCTCGAGGCGGGCGCGATCCTTTCCGGAAACCGCGGACGATGGGGGCAGTTCCGCGCGGCGCTGCCATTCCGCCTGGATGGCGGCGGAGACCGGGAAGGGGCGGGGCGCATCCGGCGGGAAGGCGAGGGCTAGGGTGCAGGTGAGCAGCGGGGTGATCATGCGGGGTCGGTCCTTCAGGTCTATGGCGTCAGGGGAGGTCGCGGCGCCCCGTCCGGGGGATGGTGCGGAGGGCATCCCGGATCCCCTTCCAGATGGGTGGGAGGTAGGACCACTGGCCGCGGAAGAACCGCTTCTGGAGGAAGTCGAATCCCAGGAGGAGGCGCTCCAGCGTCGCACGGGGATGGATCTGGCGGTGCAGGAGCAGGGCGTTGCGGGCGCCGTAGTAGAGGGTCCGCGCGGAGTGCCGCCCCGTGGTGGTGCCCCGGAGGTGGTCGACGCTCGCTTCCGAGAGGGCCAGGGCCTGCCCGGCCTCCACCGCCTGCCGGCACCAGGCGGCATCCTCCCAGTAGAGGAAGCACCACTCCGGCCAGGGGCCGATGGCCTGCCAGGCCCCCCGGGTGAGCAGGAGCGAGGCGCCGCTCAAGGTCTCCCGCGCAGTCAGGTTCCTGTATCCCGAGGGGAGGGAGGGGGCGGGTGGGGTCAGGCCGCGCCCGAACCAGGCCGGCTGGCGGTCCGCGCCCAGGAGCAGGGAACCCTCCACCTGGTGGGTGCCCCAGAGCCCCACTTCAGGGAAGGCCTGGGCGTCTCGAAGGAGGTCGCCGAGGATGGGACGGCTCAGGGTGGCATCGTTGTTGAGGAACCAGAGAGCCTCGGCGCCCTGGGAGAGCGCCCGATCCGCCCCCAGGTTGCATCCGGCCCCGAAGCCCGGGTTGTGCCAGGCCCGGAGGACCTCGACGGCGGGATGGGCTCCTTCCAGCGCCGCATCGAGCCCGGGACCAGGCCCATGGTCGACGACGACCACCCAGTGGGGATGGGGTTCGAGGCGGGCCAGGGACTCCAGGCACCGCCGGGTCACCCCCGGATCGCCGTAGTGCACGAGCACCACGGCCACCCCGGGCCGGGGCGGCGTGTGTGCTAGGCTGGAATCATCCTTGGTCACCAAAAAACCCCGTGAAAATGAGGAGCCTGCTGTGAATCTGAAGGGTGTCGTGCTGGCGGGCGGAACAGGGTCCAGGCTCTTTCCTTTAACCAAGGTGACGAACAAGCACCTGCTGCCCGTGGGGATGGCCCCCATGATCTGGCATCCCATCTGGAAAATGAAGCAGGCGGGCATCCAGGAGATCCTCATTGTGACGGGGACGGACCACATGGGGGATGTGGTCGGCCTCCTCGGCTCCGGGAAGGACTTCGGCTGCCGCTTCACCTACAAGGTGCAGGACGAGGCCGGCGGCATCGCCCAGGCGCTGGGCCTGGCGGAGAACTTCGCCGGGGCGGATCCGGTCTGCGTCATCCTGGGCGACAACATCTTCCAGGACGACCTCACCGGGGAGGCGCAGGCCTTCCGGGAACAGGGCCGCGGGGCCCGGATCCTCCTGAAGCCGGTGCACGATCCCCAGCGCTTCGGCGTGGCCGAGGTCCGGGATGGGAAGGTCCTCTCCATCGAGGAGAAGCCCAAGGCCCCCAAGTCCGACCTGGCCGTCACGGGCATCTACTTCTACGACGCCACGGTGTTCGACATCATCCGCACCGTGAAGCCCTCGGGCCGCGGGGAGATGGAGATCACCGACGTCAACAACGCCTACATCCAGCGGGGCCAGATGACGGCCGGCCGCTTCGAGGGATGGTGGACGGATGCGGGGACCTTCCCCAGCCTGGCCCACGCCAATGAGCTGGCGAGCCAGGAGTCCGCGCCCTTCCCCGAAATCCCCCGAAAGGACTGACCTCCATGGAATTCAAGAAGGGCCCCATCGAGGGGGTCGTGGTGAAGACCTTCCGCAAGTTCATCGACGAGCGCGGCTGGCTCACGGAGATCTTCCGGCACGATGAGCTCGCGGCGGAGTTCCACCCCACCATGGCCTATGTGAGCGTGACCCTCCCGGGCGTCCTCCGTGGGCCCCACGAGCACGTGGACCAGGCGGACCTCTTCTGCTGGTTCGGGCCTGGGGATTTCAAGGTGACCCTCTGGGACAACCGACCCGGGAGCGCCACGCATCTCCACCGCATGGAGGTCGTGATGGGCGGGAACCACCCCGGCTCCATCCTCGTCCCGAAGGGCGTCGTCCACTGCTACCGCTGCATCAGCCATGAACCCGGGCTGGTGGTGAACTGTCCCAACCAGCTCTTCATGGGGGAGGGGAAGAAGCATCCCATCGACGAGATCCGTCATGAGGATGATCCCAACAGCCCCTTCGTCCTGGACGAGCGCGCCCGCAGGGCCCACGCCTGATGCGAATCCTGGTCACGGGCGGCCACGGTCAACTCGCCAGGGCGCTGGAAGGCGCCTGGGCCGGAGGCGACGCCGAGCTCCTGTGCCTCGGTCGCGACCCGTTCGACCTGGAGTCCCCCGAGGCCATGCGCAGGGTCCTCGAGAGCCTGGCCCCCCAGGTGATCATCAACGCCGGGGCCCACACCCAGGTCGATCGGTGTGAGTCGGAGCCCGACAGGGCCCTCCGTCTCAACGGCACCGCGGTGGGTGAGCTCGCCGACTGGTGTGCCGGCCGGAACGCCCTGCTGGTCCAGATCAGCACCGACTACGTCTTCGATGGACAGGGGCGGAGGCCCTACCGGGAGGACGATCCCACCGCGCCGGCGACGGTCTATGGGCGCACGAAGCTGGAAGGGGAGCGGCAGGCCGCCCGGGCGCCCGAACATCTCATCATCCGGACCTCCTGGCTCTATGAGGCCTGGGGGAAGAACTTCCTGCTGACCATGCTCAACGCCGCCCGTCAGGGCCGGAGCCTCCGGGTGGTGGCGGATCAGGTGGGCACGCCCACCTCCTGCCGTGCGCTGGCCAGGCAGGTGAGGGGGGCCGTGGAGGAGGGCTGGCGTGGCCTGGTCCACGGGTCCTGCCACGGGGAGACCACCTGGCATGGCTTCGCCGAAGCCATCTTCAAGGGCGCGGGACTGACCCCCGCCCTGGCCCCCTGCACCACGGCGGAGTACCCCCTTCCCGCGCCCCGGCCCGCCTACTCGGTGCTGAACGGCGACAAGCGCCGCACGCTCGGAACGGACCTCATGCCCGACTGGCGGGAGGCCCTCGCCGAAGTCCTCCCCCACGCGGTCTGAGCAAGCCGTGAAGCGTCTGATCCTCTACGCCCACTACGACCCGCAAGCGCGGGTCCGGGAGTACGTGTTCCACCACCTCCGGCACCTCCGCGAGCTGGGCGAGATCCACTTCATCTCGAACTCCCCGCTCGATCCGGAGACCCAGGCCCGCCTTCGGGGCGAGGTGGCGGTGCTGCACCTCAAGGAGAACCGCGGATTCGACTTCGGGATGTGGGCCCATGCGCTCAAGGGCGTCTCGCTGGAAGCCTGGGATGAGCTTCTGCTGACGAACTCCAGCGTGATCGGCCCCTTCGCGCCGCTCCAGCCCATCTTCGATCGCATGGGGGCCCGTGGAAGGGACTTCTGGGGGCTCACCAGCTCCCCCCTCATGGTGCCCCACCTCCAGAGCTACTTCCTGGTGTTCGGAAAGACCGTCCTCTCCTCCGAGGCCTTCACGCGCTTCTGGAGCAGTGTGCTCCCCTACCGCTCCAAGGATGCGCTCGTCCTGGCTTACGAGATCGGCCTGACCCAGTACCTGGTGGACGAGGGCTTCACCTGGGAGGAGGCCTTCCCGCGGCAGGCGATGAAGGGGAGCTGGGCGAAGAACCTGCGGGCCTGGCGCTTCTCCAGTGGACGGGTCCGCCGGTTCGTCGATCCCACCCTGCTCTATCCGGACCTGCTGCTGGAGTGCGGGATGCCCTATGTCAAACTCGGGTTGCTCGAGCGCAACCCCCATCGCCTCAACCTGGACTGCATCCTGTCCAAGGTGGGGCCCCTGGGCTTCGACGCCCGGTGGATCTCGTAAGGGATGACCCCATGACCCGAACCATCCTCGTCACCGGCGGCGCCGGCTTCATCGGCGCGAACTTCGTCCATCGCTGGCACGCCCGGCATGCCCAGGACCGCATCCTGGTGCTGGACAAGCTGACCTATGCGGCGAATCCCAAGCACCTCGAGGGGCTCGAGCGGGTGGAGCTGGTGCGCGCGGACATCCAGAACGGCGAGCTGGTGGCCCACCTCCTGGAGCGCCACGGGGTGGACCGCCTCTTCCACTTCGCGGCGGAGAGCCACGTGGATCGGAGCATCAGCGGTCCGGCCGAGTTCATCCAGACCAACCTCCTCGGCACCTTCGCCCTCCTGGAGGCCGCCCGCACCGTCTGGGCCGGGGACAAGGCGGCCCGTTTCCTCCACGTGTCCACGGATGAGGTCTTCGGATCGCTCGGGGAGACAGGGCACTTCTCCGAGACGACCCCTTATGCCCCGAACAGCCCCTACAGCTCGAGCAAGGCGGGGAGCGATCACCTTGTCCGCGCCTACCATCACACCTACGGCCTCAACACGGTGACGACGAACTGCTCCAACAACTACGGCCCACGCCAACATCCGGAGAAGCTGATCCCCCTCGCCATCTCCCGGATGGTCAAGGGTGAGCCGGTGCCGGTCTATGGGGATGGGCAGAACGTCCGGGACTGGCTCTACGTGGAGGACCACTGCGCCGCTATCGAGCGGGTGATGGAAGCGGGCCGCGCGGGCGAGGTCTATTGCGTGGGGGGCGACAACGAGTGGAAGAACCTCGACCTCCTGCACCTCCTCGCGGAGCAGGTGGATGAGGCCCTGGGCCGGGCTGCCGGCACCAGCCGCGCCCTGCTCACCTTCGTGAAGGACCGCGCCGGCCATGACCGCCGCTACGCCATCGACGCCTCCAAGCTGAAGCGGGAGCTCGGCTGGCAGCCTGAGGAGTCCTTCCCGACGGGACTCCGGAAGACCCTGGCCTGGTACCTGGCCGGGTCCAAGGCATGACCCAGGCCCTGGGCCTGAAGACCGGATCCAAGCCCCAGTGCCTCCTCTGCGGGCAGCCGGGGCACCCCCACCTGTCGAACCTGACGGACCGCCTCTTCGGGGTGGCGGGAGCCTGGGACCTGAGCCGCTGCCAGGCCTGCGGGCTCGTGTGGATGGATCCGATGCCCCTCCCGGAGGAGATCGGCAAGGCCTACCAGCGTTATTACACCCATGCGGAGGACGATCCCCAGTCCCGCTCCGCTTCAAGGGCCCCCTACCTCCGGCGCAAGTGGCGGCGCGCGTACCGGTGGCTGCTGAGGCGGCTGGGCGTGATGGAGGCCCGGAGCCGGATCCAGGGGATGTTCCTGGAGGGGAGGCCCAAGGGGCGCGTGCTGGAAGTGGGGTGCGGCGCCGGTGAGCGACTGCTCCAGCTGGCCGCGGATGGGTGGCGGGCGGAAGGTCAGGAGGTGGACCCCCAGGCCGGTCACCGGGTCCGATCCCGGTCGGACATCCAGGTCCATGTGGGCACCTTGGAAGCCCTGTCCCTTCCCGCGGCGGCCTACGACTGCATCCTCATGAACCACGTGATCGAGCACCTTCATGATCCGGTGGGCCTGCTGGAGGAGTGCCTCCGTCTCCTCACCCCCGGGGGCCTCCTGGTGGTGGTAACGCCCAACATCGAGAGCCTTGGGGCCCGCACCTTCGGCGTCTCCTGGCGAGGCCTCGAACCTCCCCGGCACCTGTACCTCTACGGGCGGGACACCCTCCGACAGCTCGCCCTGCGGACGGGGTATGCGGAGGTGGAGTCCTTCACCTCGGTGGCCCATGCGGAGCTGCTCGCCATCCAGAGCTTCGATCTGCAGGCCCGGGGCACCACGGTGATGGGCGAGGAACCCAGCTGGCCGCTGGAGCGGAAGGCCATGGCCTTCCAGCTCCGCGAGGCCTGGGCGCATCGCACGGACCCGTCCGTGGGCGAGGAGGCGGTGTTGCTGGCCCGGAAGGGCTCGTCAGGAAGATAGGGTCCGGGCGAAGGAACGGTGCGTCTTCCCCCAGCGGCCCTTGCGGAAATCGATGAAGGCCAGCACCTCGATGCGGATGCGATCGAAGCGGGCCCGGAAGGCCCACTTCTGGATCCGGTACCAGATCAGCCGCTTCTGGGTGGAGAGGTGATCCGGGAAGTACCGCTGGATGAAGTACCAGCGGTTCCGCCGGTTGTAGAACTCCATCAAAGGGCTCCGCCGCCCGGTGGACAGGGACTCGAGGTGATGGACCTTCACCCCGGGCACGCCGCTGACCTTGAACCCGGACCTCCGGGCTTCGAGGGTGAAGGCGGGATCCTCGTAGTAGAGGAAGTACTCGTGGGGGATGAACCCGAGGGCCTCGAAGGTGGGCATGGCCGCGAAGAGGGAGCAGCCGCTCACGAAGGAGAGGGGGTCGGATTCCAGGACCTCCGGACGGTCCACCAGGGAGATCGCGAAGTCCTTCATCTCGATGTGCCCCCCCATGTAGGTCACGGTCCTGGGGGTGGGATGGGCGTGCTCGGCCAGGATGCTGGTGCCCCAGAGGCCCACTTCCGGACGGGCCTTCGCGGCCTCCACCAGCGTGGTGCTGCTGCCTTCCAGGAGCTGGGTGTCGTTGTTCAGCACCCAGGCGAAGGGGACCTTCAGGGCGCTCAGCAGGCGCAACCCCACGTTGTTCCCACCGGCGTAGCCGAGGTTCTCCTCATTGAACACGATGCCCAGGGTCCCCGCCGGGGGGAGGGAGGGCGCCTCCGGGTCGAGCTCCATGAAGGGCAGGCCCGAGCCCTCCAGGACCTCCAGGGCGGCGGCGCGCGTGGCTCCCGCATCGTTCTCGACCCAGAGGACGCGTGTGGAGGCGGGCTCACGCTCCAGCAGGCGGCGCACGCAGGCCAGGGTCTCCACCGGGTGGTGGTAGTTGAGGACGACGATCCCCACTTGGGCTTCGTGGATGGGATCTGGGGAGGAAGGCACTGCGGATTCTCCGGGAGGGGATCAGAACGTGCGTGAACAGCCGAAGGTCAGGATAGCGTTCCGGTAGCGGTATCCCGGGATGTTTTGCCAGGCCCGGTGATCCTCGAGGGCCATGGAGCCGCCCCAGCGGAAGCCGCCCAGGCGCATCTGCCCATCTAGCTGAACCGCCAGGAAGGGATCATCGGCCCCCGTCGGGGTTCCGACCTTCGCCATGTCGCGGGGCACCCGGATGCAGTCGGAGAGGAGGATCCGCCATTCGACGTCCGCCCGCGGGCGCCAGCCGAGGCGGAGGCTCTGCCGGTAGAGTTCGCCGCCGAAGGCCTGGCCGAGGCTGTCCCCGTATCGCGAGTGTCCGCTCAGGTAGACCCCATTCCCATAGGTCCTGAACGTCGAGCCCGGGTAGGTCTGGTTGCGGGTGTCCTCCACTTCCAGGGCCAGGTCCCAGGTGGGGTAGACGATGTGGAACCCGAAGGTGTCGTTCACGTGGGTCAGGGAGGGGGCCGCCTGGGAGTATCCCCAGCCCCAGAAGCTGTCGGGATCGCTGTGGAAGAGGCGCCCACCGGGACGGGAGAGCTGTCTCCAGTAGAAGGTCAGGTCGTGCTTGATGGCCGAGCCGGGGTGGTGCAGGAAGTCCTTCCACTGCCAGTTGACGTTGGAGCCCCCGCGGCTGAGGTAGAAGGCGGAGCCCTGCGCCCCCAGGGCGCGGGCCAGGGCCGGGAGGCGGAGGCGGAACTCGACGTTCGCCACGGCGTTCGAGAGGTTGTGGTAGTCCGGGTTCGACTGGTAGCGCTTGGCGGGATCCGGATCCTGCGCATTGCCGGTGGACTCGGCCACCACCAGGTTCTCGGCCCCCAGGTAGGCCAGGGCGTAGTCGGTCCCCTTCAACCCATCCATCACGCGGGATCCGTCGGAGCGCACGCCCCCCCAGCGGCTCACCGCGCCGATGTTCATGTCGAAGAGCTCGCCGAACCGGGCCCTGAACCGGGTGCCGGAGATCTCCGGGCGGCGGCGGTCGCCTTGGACCGCAAGGCTCGCGGCGACATCGCGGGGGTTGGAGATCCACTCGGGCACCTGGCGGTTCCACTCGAGGCGGCCCAGGAAGGTCTCGGCCTTCCACCGTCCGAGCGGAACCCCGAAGAGGGAGAGCTCCCGCTCCGGGGTCTCGACCACTGCACGGAGGAAGGGCAGGTGGCTCCCCCCCATGAGGTATCCCCCGGCGAGGCCATAGCCCCAGGCCAAGGGCCCCTCCTCGAGGCCGAAGCGCCACCCCCCCTGGGTGAGGCGGGTCGCTTCAAAGGTCTGCAGTCGGAGCCGGGACGCCTGGCTGCTCCGCTCCCGGAAGCCCAGCACGGTACCCCGCAGGGTCCATCCGTTCCCCCGCCAGCCCCCGGTGGCGCTGAATCCCGCGCCCTCGAGGGCCGAGCCCAGGCCCTCCCCTTGGAGGAGGGGCATCCAGCCGGGTTGCTTCCTCACGGCCACAAACGTCCCCGCCTCCCAGACGATGGGGTCCGGCGGCGGAAGCCTGTCGAGATCGCGGATCTCGGCCAACCAGAGGCGGTCCAGGCGCGCCGCGGCATCCTGGGCCACGGGGACCTGGGCGGCCAGAGGCAGTCCCAACGCGCATCCCAGGGCGGCCAAGCGCACCTGCGACCACCGGTCTGGGATGGACATGAAGCCAAAGAGCATCAGCGGATCCAAAAGTTCCAGCGTAACACTGTCATTGTCCTGATCACGCCGATATGACCGTCGGCGTGCGCGCCGGGACACAATGGCCCATGCGCTTCGATTCCCCCTCCACCTTCGGCCGGGCCTTCCGCGTGTTGACCTTCGGGGAGAGCCACGGGCCCGCCGTCGGCGCGGTCTTGGATGGGGTGAAGCCGGGCCTCCCCTTCGACCTGGGGGCCATCCAGGCGGACCTGGATCGCCGCCGGCCGGGTCAGTCGGACCTGGTCACACCGCGGAAGGAAGGCGATCGGGTACAGGTCCTCTCGGGGGTCTTCGAGGGCCGGACCACCGGGCACCCCATCGCCCTCGTCGTGTTCAACGAAAATCAGCGCAGCGGGGACTACGAGGCCATCCGCGAGCTCTTCCGGCCCGGCCATGCGGACCTGACCTACGACCGGAAATACGGATTGCGCGACCCGAGGGGGGGAGGTCGCTCCTCCGGCCGGGAGACCCTGGCCCGCGTGGCGGCCGGCGCCTTCGCCAAGCAGCAACTTGCGGCCCTGGGCGTGTCGATCCGGGGCTTCAACCGGGAGATCGCCGGGATCGCCGGCCGGGAATTGGACTGGGGCTTCGTCGAGCGCAACCCACTCCGCGTCGCGGATCCCACCCTGTTCGAGGCCCAGCGTCGGGCGGTGGAGGCCGCGAAGGCCGAGGGGGACAGCGTGGGTGGCGTCTGCGAGGTCTGGATGGAGGGGCTGCCGCTGGGGTTGGGGGATCCCGCCTTCGGGAAGCTCGATGCCCTCCTGGCCTGCGCGCTGATGAGCATCGGCGCGGTGAAGGGTGTGGAGATCGGCGCGGGCTTCGAGGCTTCCCGGCGGCGGGGCAGCGAGAACAACGATCCCCTCCTGCCGGAGGGACCAGCGAAGAACGATGCGGGGGGCATCCTTGGGGGTATCAGCACCGGGGCCCCGGTCGTGGTCCGGGCGGCGGTGAAGCCCACCAGCAGCATCGCCAGGAGCCAAGCCACCATCACCCGGGAGGGGCTTCCCACCGCCATCGAAACCCATGGGCGACATGATCCGTGCATCGCGCCCAGGATCGTGCCCGTGGCGGAGGCGATGTGCGCCCTCGTGGCCTACGACGCCTGGCTCACCCAGCAGGAGCTGCGGGAGGGATCCCTTCCCCTGGTGCCCGAGTGGGATTGGGAGGCGGTGGACCGGATCCTGGGCTGAGGTCCGGAATTCCCGTGTGATCCAAACGCCCTGGCAGGAGCAGGCAGATGGCGCATCCGGAAGTGATTCATGTGACCTGGCTCACGGCATTCACCTGACGGGAAGCGCCGCTCCGGAGATAATGGGCGGGCAGGGTCGGATCGACCGCACCCTTCACCGAGCGCCCATGGAACCCCTCCTCGTCACCTTCCACGCCCCCATCCACGACCTCGACACGGTGGCGAAGCATGTCGTGAAGGAGAACCTCGACGACCACCTGCGTGCCTGGCGGGACCGGACCGGGGCCGAGGAGCTGGTCTACGTCGCCACCTGCCAGCGGGTGCTCTGGATGCTCTGGGAGGGGGATCCCGAGGGCCTGGGCGCGGGGCCGGAGGCCCTCGTGCTCCGCGGAGATGCGGCCTGGAAGCACCTCGTGGCCCTCGCCACCGGGCTGGAGAGCGCCAACGTGGGGGACCGCGAGATCACGGGGCAGCTCAACGACGGGCTGAAGGCCGCCCGGCTCTCCGGCGTCGCGGGCGACGAGTCCGCGGCCTGCCTGGAGGAGGTGATCCGGGAGTCCCTCCGCCTCCGCACCCAGGTCGGGCTCTCCGATGGCCAGGCCTCCGTGGCCACGGTGGCCCTCCGCCACGTGGAGCAGGCCATGGCGCCGGGCTCCCGCATCGCCCTCATCGGTGTGGGGCCCATGAGCAGCTACCTGGCCCAGCGGCTCCCCGAGCGCGGGTTCAAGGTGGCCCTGGCGAACCGCACCCTGTCCAAGGCCCAGGCCCTGGCCCGGGAGCTGGACCCCGAGCATCCCGTCGATGTGGTTCCCCTGGAGGACCTGCGGCGCGATCCCCAAGGGTTCGATGCCATCGTCACGGCCACCGCGGCTCCGGAGCCCATCTTCACCTTGGAAGCCTGGAGCGGTCTCACCCGCAAGGCGCCCCTGCGCATGGTGGATCTGGCTCTGCCGCCCGACAGCGAGCCGGCCCTCGAGCAGCTGCCCTGGGTTCACCGGGTGGACCTGCATGTCTTCCTCTCCGAGACGGCCACGGCCCGGCGGCAGCGCGCGGAGGCGGCCCAGGACGCGGCCCCCCACCTCCTGGAGGCCATCGCCCGGGTGAAGCGGCGTGCCGCCGATCGCCAGCGCAAGCGTAAGATCAGCCTCGCGAAGGTCGACCTCAACGAAGCCTGGAATGAGCTGGAGCAGGAGGCCCTGGAAGGGGCCCTCGCGGAGCTCACCCCGGACCAGGTGGAAGCCCTCCACGCCCTGATGCGCCGGGGGCGGACCCTGGCCAATCGGGCCCTGGTGCAGGGGCAACCCCTGCCCGAGGGGAACCCCGCGGGCCAACCTTCTCTGAAGCTGGGAGCGTCCTGAATGCGCAAAGTGGTGGTGGGTACCCGTGGCAGCGACCTCGCTGTCGGGCAGGCGACGTTCCTCGTCGAGCATCTCAAGGCCTGCGGGTTCGACGTGACGTGGCGGCGCTTCACCACGTCGGGGGATGCCTGGCTCGCCGGCCCCCTCAACAGCGCCAAGGCCCAGGGGAACGGCTTCTTCACCAAGGAACTCGAGGACAGCCTCGGGGAGTCCGAGGTCGACCTCCTCATCCATAGCCTGAAGGATGTGGCCATCGCGCGCCCGGCCGGTGTGATTCCCGCCTGCATTCCGCTCCGCGAGGATCCCAGCGATTGGCTGGTGGCCCGGCGGGATCGCCCCGAGGCCTGCGTGCTCGCCACGTCCAGCGTGCGCCGCAACCTCATGCTGGCGCCGATCTTCCCCAAGGCCTCCTTCACCTGGATCCGCGGCAACGTGCCGACCCGGGTGCAGCGGGTCCGGGAGGGCCTCCTGCGCGATGAGCCGGTGCATGGGACCTTCCTCGCCGCTTCCGGGCTCAAGCGCCTGGACCTTGACCTGTCTGATCTGGAGGTCCGCGCCCTCACCCCCGAGGAGCTGCTGCCGGCGCCGGGGCAGGGGGCCCTGCTGGCGGAGACCCGCACGGACCGCATGGACCTGGTGGAGGCCTTCCGGTCCCTGCACGACGAAGCCACCGCGCGTTGCGTGGCCGTGGAGCGGGCCGTGCTGAAGGGCCTGGGGGGCGGCTGCTCCCAGCCCCTGGGGACCCTGGCCACTCTGGATGAGCGTGGACGCTTCCACCTCCGGGCCGCCTGGGCGGAAGAGGGCCGCATCATCAAGGCCGAGGCCCTGGGTGAAGCGGACGTGGTCGTGGCCCAGGTCGTGCAGGAGCTGCAGGCCCAGGGGGCGCCTTGCGCCTAGCCATCCCCCGCCCGGCGGATCATCCGCTGTGCCAGACCGCGCAGGCCGCCGGGTGGACCCCGGTGCCCTTCGCCGTCACCCGGCTCGTCCCCTCGCTGGCCCCGCCGCCCTTCGACTTGGCCGAGGGGACCGATGCCGTGATCATCCTCAGTCCGAGCGGTGCCAAGGCCGCCTCCCCCCAGCTGCCGGCTGGGATGAAGGTGCTCGCCCAGGGGCTGGGCACCGCGGATGCCCTGGCCCGGAAGGACCTGGAGCTCGTCCTGGCCTCGGCACCCCGGGCGGAGGCCCTCTGGGAGATCCTCCAGCAGCGGTTCCCCCAGGGTGGCCGTTTCGTGCTGGTGCGTGGGGAGCGGAGCCGGGAGTTCCTCGAGCGTGTGGCGAAGGACACCCCCTGGGAGATCGAGCCATGGATCACCCACCGGGAAGCGCCCCTGCTGCCCTTGCCGGACCTGCCGCCGGTGGATGCCGTCCTCGCCATGAGCCCCCTTCAGGCCCAGGTCCTCGCGGGCATGGCGCAGGATCGCCTGCGCTTCGCCTGGGGCGAGGCCACGGCCCAGGCCTTCGGGCGCGCGGGCCAGCCCGTCACCGGCTGGTGCGAGCCGAAGGTGAGCGCCTACCACACGATGCTCAGCGCACCCTTCCAGGAGGCCTCCCGATGCTGATCCGCTCCCGCCGCATGCGCCGCACCCAGGCCATCCGCGACCTCGTCGCCGAGACGGACCTCCGCCCCCGCCACCTGATCCAGCCCTACTTCGTGCAGAAGGCCAAGGGCTTCTCCGAGATCGCCAGCCTGCCGGGCATCGGCCGCACGGGCATCGAGGAAACCTGCGCCCAGGTGGAGAAGGACCTGAAGAAGGGCCTGCGGAGCGTCCTCCTCTTCGGCATCCCCGACGAGAAGGCCCCCGATGCCCACGGCGCCCAGGATCCCGAGGGCGCGGTGCCCCTCACGATCAAGGCCCTGAAGACGCGCTTCGGGTCCGACCTCATCGTGATGACCGACGTGTGCCTCTGCTCCTACACGGACCATGGCCACTGCGGCCTGGTGCATGACGGCGAGGTGGTGAACGACGCGAGCGTGGCCCTGCTGGCGGAGATGGCCGTGCGCCACGCCGAGGCCGGTGCGGACATCCTGGCCCCCAGCGACATGATGGACGGCCGCATCGCCGCCCTGCGCGTGCGCCTCGACGAGGAGGGCTTCCAGGACCGCGGCATCATGAGCTACGCCATCAAGCACGCGGGCGCCTACTACGGCCCCTTCCGGGATGCCGCCGACAGCAGCCCCAAGTTCGGGGACCGCCGCAGCTACCAGATGGATCCCCGCAACAGCCGTGAGGGCCTGCGCGACGGGCTCATGGACCTGGAGGAGGGCGCCGACATCCTCCTGCTCAAGCCCGCGCTGCCCAACCTCGACCTCATCTGGCGCCTGCGGGAGGCCTGCCACGCCCCCATCGCCGCCTACCACGTCTCCAGCGAGTTCTCCGCCGTGAAGGCCGCCGAGGAGAAGGGCTGGGTGAACGGGGACCAGCTCATGACCGAACACCTCATCGCCATCCGCCGCGCGGGCGCCGACATGATCGTCACCTACGCCGGCCGGGAGGCCCTGGACAAGGGATGGATCGCGTGAACAACCAGCAGCTCTTCGACGAAGCCAAGACCCACTTCCCCGGGGGCGTGAACTCCCCGGTGCGGGCCTTCCGGTCCGTGGGCGGCACGCCCAAGTTCTTCAAGAAGGCCAGCGGCGCCTGGTTCGAGGATGAGGACGGCCAGCGCTTCCTGGACATGTGCATGTCCTGGGGCCCCCTGATCCTGGGCCATGTGAACGCCGGTGTCATCGCCGCCGTCACGGAGGCCATGGGCGAAGGGCTCACCTTCGGCGCCCCCTCCCGCCGGGAGCTGGCCCTGGCCCGGGAGATCAAGAAGCGGGTGCCCTTCATCGAGAAGATGCGCTTCGTCTCCAGCGGCACCGAGGCCGTGATGAGCGCCCTGCGGGTGGCCCGCGGCTTCACGGGCCGCGACCGCGTGCTGAAGTTCGAGGGCTGCTACCACGGCCACGCCGACGCCATGCTGGTGAAGGCGGGCTCCGGCCTCGTGACCTTCGGCGAGCCCACCAGCGCCGGGGTGCCGGCGGCCATCGGGGGCCTCACCTCCGTGGTGAGCCTGGATGACTTCGAGGGCCTGGAAGCCTATTTCGCGAAGCACGGGGCCGAAACCGCCTGCGCCATCATCGAGCCCATCCCCGCCAACAACGGCCTGCTGCTCCAGGACAAGACCTTCCTGCTGCGCCTGCGCGAGCTCTGCACCAAGCACGGCGCCCTGCTGATCTTCGATGAGGTCATCAGCGGCTTCCGCGTGGCCGCGGGCGGCGCCGCCGAGCGCCTCGGCATCACCCCGGACCTGGGCACCTACGGCAAGATCATCGGCGGTGGCATGCCCGTGGGCCTCTACGGCGGCCGGGCCGACGTCATGGGCCGCATCTCCCCGGATGGCCCCGTGTACCAGGCGGGCACCCTCAGCGGGAACCCCGTGGCCATGGCCGCGGGCCTCGCCACCCTGGAGCAGCTGACCCCCGCCTTCTATGCCCGGATGGATGCCGACGGCGCCAGGTGGGCCAAGGCCTTCGAAGCCATCCCCGGCCTGCACTGCCCCTCCATCGGCAGCCTCATGTGGCCCCTGTTCCAGCCGGGCGCCGTGAAGCGGGCCGACCGCATCCAGAGCGGGGCCATCGACCAGTTCAACCGCATGCACAAGCTCATGCTGGATCAGGGCGTGTACCTGGCCCCCAGCGGCTACGAGGTGGGGTTCCTCAGCGGATCCCACGGCGACGCCGAGTTCGCCCACTTTGAAAAGGCCGTGGCCGTCGTGGCCCGGCAGATGGAGGCCTGACATGACCCGTATCCACTCCCTCGCCCTCGAATCGGGCAACGCGAAGGAAGGCCGCTTCCTGCTGGTCCAGGTCGCCCACAAGGACATGAAGGGCGCGCTGCGCGTGGCCCTCGCCGAGGCCGCCAAGCAGGGCGGTCGCTGGCGCCTCGTGCACAAGTCCGTGCGCCGCACGGGCCTCGCCATTCCCACCGGCGAGGTCATGGGTGTGACCGGGCCCTTCGAATACAACGTGGAAGAGGCCTGAGCATGAGCAACAACCTCGTCCGCGTCCTCCAGGGCGAAGTCATCGCCCCGCCCCCGGTGTGGTTCATGCGCCAGGCGGGCCGCTTCCTGCCCGAGTACCGCGCCATCCGCGCCAAGGCCACCTTCGAGCAGTTGCTGAACGACAGCGACCTCTCCGCGGAGGTCACCCTGCAGCCCATCCGCCGCTTCCCCAAGATCGACGGCGCCATCATCTTCAGCGACATCCTCGTGATCCTGGATGCCCTGGGCTGCGGTGTGACGATCCCCGAGGGCGGCCCCGTGCTGGCCCGCACCCTGGACCAGATCCCCCTCGACCAGCCCCTGGACGAGACGGTCTTCCAGCCCGTGTGCGATGCCCTGCGCAAGGTCCGCAAGGAACTGCCCCCGGAGAAGGCCCTCCTGGGCTTCGCCGGCGCCCCCTGGACCCTCCTGGCCTACGGCCTGGAAGGGAAGGGGAGCAAGACCTGGAGCCGCGCCAAGGCCTTCATCCACAAGGAGCCCGTGAAGGCCCAGAAGTGGCTGGAGAAGCTGGCCGACGCCGCCGCCCGCCTGCTGAACCTCCACATCGAGGCCGGTGCCCAGGCCGTGCAGCTCTTCGACACCTGGGCCGGGGAGCTGGACGCCGACGACTACGCCACCCTGGCGCTCCCGGCCGCCCGGCGCACCCTGGAGCAGGTGACCAGCGTGCCCACCCTCTTCTTCGCCCGCACCGGCTACCTGCCGGACGCCCTGAACACCCTCCCCTGCGCCGGCCTGGCCGTGCCCTGGCAGGTGCCCATCGCCGAGGCCCGGCGCCGCTTCAGCGGCAAGGTCCTCCAGGGGAACCTGGACCCCGTGGCCCTGCTCGCCGGTCCCGAGGTTGCATGCCGCAAGGCCAGGGCCATCCTGGACGCCATGAAGGGCCACGCCCACGTCTTCAACCTCGGCCACGGCCTCGTCCCCGAGACCAACCCCGACGTGCTGGCCGCGGTCATCGAGGAAGTGAAGCGCACCTAATTCCGGAAGGGGCGGCGGATTCCCGCCGCCCCT
>CAZVKM010000013.1:18928-27936 GCA_964627685.1 uncultured Solibacteraceae bacterium
CCACACCACCCGGGCGGGGGGGGGCGGTTTCTTGGTGTTTGTCCCGCTCACTTCTGGGGGGTGGGGGGGGGGGCACCCCCGCCGCCCCTTCTCCAGCTGAGTCGATCCCATGCACAACCTCATCGATCTCGTCCGCCACTACGACCGCCCCGGGCCCCGGTACACCGGGTACCCCATGCCGCCGGCCTGGCACGACGACTTCCCGGAATCGGAGCTGATCGAGGGGCTCAAGCGGGCCGATGCCAGCAAGGAGGCGCTGAGCTTCTACGCGCACCTGCCTTTCTGCAAGCGCCGCTGCGCCTACTGCGGCTGCAACGTGGTCATCAGCCCCCACTACGACCCCGTCGAATCCTTCCTGCGCCACCTGGAGCAGGAGCTGGACCTGTGGGCCTCCCACCTGCCGAACCGGCGCGGCGTGCTGCAGCTCCACTGGGGCGGGGGCACCCCGACCTACCTGGAGGTGCCCGAGCTGGAGCGCACCTTCCGCATGATCACGGACCGCTTCCCGCTCCTGCCCGGAGCGGAGGTGAGCCTGGAGGCGGATCCCACCTTCTTGCGCCCGGACCAGCTGCCCGCCCTGCGGACCATGGGCTTCAACCGCGTGTCCTTCGGCGTGCAGGACCTGGACAAGGATGTGCAGGAGCTCATCACCCGGGGCCAGACCTGGGAGCAGACCCTCGCCGCCGTGAAGCAGGCCCGCGCCGTGGGCTTCGAGGGCGTGAACCTCGACCTGGTCTACGGCCTGCCCGGCCAGACCCTGGAGAAGTTCACCCGCACCCTGGAGGAGGTCATCGCCCTCCAGCCCAACCGCCTGGCGGTGTACGGCTTCGCCTACCTGCCCAAGATGATGCCCTTCCAGCGCAGCATCCCTGCGGAGACGCTGCCCACACCCGACCAGAAGCTTCAGCTGCTGCTGCTCGCCACGGAGCGCCTGGAGGCCGCGGGCTACGTGCCCGTGGGCATGGACCACTTCGCCCACCCGGACGACAACCTCGCCAAGGCCGTGAAGGATGGCAGCATCATCCGCAACTTCATGGGCTACGCCGTGCAGGGCGGCCCGGACATGGTGAGCATCGGCCCCAGCGCCATCAGCGACGTCGGCGGTGTCTACCACCAGAACGACAAGATCCTCTCCAAGTGGGAGAAGGCCGTGGGCAGCGGGCACTTCGCCATGCACAAGGGCCATACCTGCACCTCCGAGGACCGCATGCGCCGCTGGGTCATCCACCAGGTCATGGGCCGCTTCGAGCTGCGGTGGACCGACCTGAAGGCCAAGTGGGGCGTCGATGGACCCACCCACTTCGCCCAGGCCCTGCAGGAGCTCAAGGCCGAGGAGCCCATGGGCACCGTGAAGGTCACGGAGGAGGGCGTGTTCGTCACCGAGCTGGGTCGCCGCTTCGTGCGGAACCTGGCCATGCCCTTCGACGCCTACATGGAACAGATGGCCGGTAAAACCTTCAGCCGGACGGTGTGATGCTCTTCCTCCCTCCACCCGCGGTGATGCAGGCCCCTCCTGCCTCACCGCAGGTGCAGGACTTCGATCAGGCCTTCGCCTTCCTGCAGGCCACCTATGCCTGGGGATCGCGGGTGGAGTGGGACCTGCTCCGCCAGGCATTCCGAGAGCGGGCCCAGCGGGCGGAGCGCCCGGCCGACTTCATGCGGGTGATGGAGGACTTGCTGGATCAGCTCGCCGATGCCCACACCCACCTCGGTTCGAACCTGGGAGACAGCTGGCGCCTGCCCCCAGGGGCGGTGGCGGCGGAATGGAAGGGCGAGGAGGCGGTGATCACCGCGGTCCTGCCCGGAAGCCGTGCCGCGGCCTCGGGGGTCCGACCCGGGCTCCGCATCCTGGAGATCCACGGGAAGCCCCTGATGGAGGCCCTGGAGGCGCGGCGGCCGCGTTTCCTCAAGGGGCTCGAGGATGAGGACCTTCATTGGATGCTCAACGCCACCCTGGCGGGACGGCATGGCGAGGGCCTCTCGCTGAAGGTCTCGGGCCCCGATGGGGTCGTCCGGGCACTCTCGGTGCCCGCGGGGGAAGATCAGGATCCGCCGGTTCCCGAGCCCAGGCTGCTCCCAGGGGACATCGGCTACATCGCCTTCCGGGATTTCGGGAGCGAAGCGGTGATCCAGCGGATGGACGAGGCCCTCACCCGCTTCCCGCAGGCGAGGGGCTGGATCCTGGATGTGCGGCTCAACTACGGGGGCGACACGGCGAACATGCTGCCCCTGCTGGGCCGGTTCTTCCCCCGGCGCACCCGTTTCGCCGCCATGCGCAAGCGGGAGGGGGCCGGCCTCGGCAGCCCCTGGGAGGAATACATCCCATCCCGCTCCAAGACCTTCGAGGGACCGCTCGCGGTGCTGGTCACGCCCTGGACCATGAGCACCGCAGAAGGCCTGGCCATGGCGGTGCAGGGGACCCTCCGGGGCGTGGCGGTGGGCACCCGCATGGCGGGACTCGGCGCCGCCGTGAAGTCCCTCACACTCAAACACTCGGGACTGCGCCTCCAGGTGAGCGCGGAGCCGGTCTACGACCTCTTCATGCGCCCCCGCAGCGCCCTTCGCCCCAAGGTGCCGGTGAACCTCGCCACGGCCAAGGGGGAGGATCCGATCCTGGACGCGGCGGTGGCCTGGCTGACGCCCCAGCTCCTCAAACGGTAGGCTTGTCCCATGCACCGAGATACCGCGATCCTGCTGCTCAACCTTGGCGGCCCCGTCTCCCAGGCCCATGTGGAGCCCTTCCTGTACGCGCTCTTCAGCGACCGGGATCTCATCAAGCTGCCGGGGCCGGCGTGGCTGCAGCCGGTCTTCGCCAAGCTGATCAGCCGGGGACGCGCCAAGGCCGCGCGGGCCCGCTACGCCGAGATCGGCGGCGGCTCGCCCCTGCTGCGCCAGAGCGCCCTCCAGGCGGCCGCGCTGCGCAGCCGGTTGCGGGCCATGGGTGTGAAGAGTCCCGTGAAGCTGGTGTTCCGCACCAGCGCGCCCCGCGCCGCGGGCATGCTGAAGGCCCTGTCCCGTGATGGCGTCACCAAGCTCCTGCCGGTGACGCTCTATCCCCATGCCTGCCACGCCACCACCGGCAGTTCCCTGCGCGAGCTGGAGACCCTGGCCAAGCCCCTGGGCATGACGGTGCTGCAAGGGGTGCGCGATCACGCCACGGATCCGGACTACGTGGAGAGCTGGGTGCAGCCCCTGCGTGAGGCGCTGGAGGAGCTGCCCTACGCCACGGTGCTCTTCAGCGCCCACAGCTTGCCCGTGAAGCAGGTGCAGCGCACGGGGGATCCCTACGAGCGGGAGATCCAGGCCACCGTGGATGCCATCAGGGCCCGCATCGGCGACATCCCCGGGGGCTTCCTGCTGGCTTACCAGAGCCGCGTGGGCCCCATCAAATGGTTGGAACCGAACCTCTCCACGGTGGTGCCCACCCTGGGCGGGCGGGATGTGATCGTGCTGCCCATCAGTTTCGTGAGCGAGCACATCGAGACGCTCCACGAGCTGGACATCGAGTACAAGGAGCTGGCCGACCACGCCGGCGTGCGCACCTGGCGCCGCCTGCCCACGCCGACCGTCCATCCGAACTACATCGAGTGCCTGGTGCGGCGCACCGCCGAGGCCCTCGGCACGGGAGTCCCCGCATGAGCACCCTCGTCCTTGGCGCCGGCATCAGCGGCCTCCTCTCGGCCTGGCACCTGCGGAAGCGGGGCGAGGCGGTGGAAATCTGGGAGGGCCAGGACCACGTGGGCGGCTGGGTGCAGACCCTGGACTGGGCCGGTCCGAACGGCCAGCCCTGGCACCTGGAGCGGGGTCCCCAGGGCGTGCTCGTGGCGCCGGGCTCCCCCTGCGACCGCCTCTTCACGGAGCTGGGCCTGGAGCTGCACCGCCCGGGCCACGGCGCCCGCTGGCTTGGACGCGGCGGCAAGCTCATCCCCGTGCCGAGCCACCCCGTGCAGCTGCTCATGTCCCCCCTGCTCCCCCTGGGCGCCAAGCTCCGCATGATGCTGGAGCCCTTCCAGGCCGTGCGTCCCGCGGAGCCCGAGGAGACCCTCTTCGACTTCGCTGCGCGCCGCCTGGGCCGTGGCGCCGCTGAGGCCATGATGCCGGCCATGGTGGCGGGCATCCTGGCGGCCCCGCCCCAGATCCTGAGCGTGGACGCCATGCCCAAGCTGAGGGAGTGGGAGGCCACGGGCTCCATGGTGAAGGGCATGGGCAAGGGCGGACGCTCCGAGATGGTGGTCCCCAAGGGCGGCATGGGCAGCCTTCCCCGGGCCTTCGCCGCCAAGCTGCCACCCATCCGCACGGGCCTGCGGGCCGAGTCGCTGCGCCGGGAAGGTGAGGGCTGGCGCGTCACCGGCGGAGGCGAGAGCCGCCTCGTGGACCGGGTGATCCTGGCCCTGCCAGCCTTCGAGGCCGGGGCCCTGCTGGGGGCCGAAGCGCCCTCCGCGGCCGAAGCCCTCACGGCCATGCCCTACACCAGCGTGAAGCTCTACAACAGCCGCCACAGGGCCCTGGAGGGCCTGAAGGATGGCTTCGGCTTCCTCATCCACCCGCCGGAGGGGAAGGGCTTCCTGGGGGCGCTCGTGCCCTCCTGGATGGACCCCGGCTCCGCCGCGCCCGGCACCATGCAGCTCCGCGCCTTCGTGGGCGGCGCCTTCCCCGTGGCCCCCGGCACCGACTCCGTGGAGGGCGTGCAGGGCCTCCTGAAGGGCTGGGTGCCCGAACTGTCCCCGGCCTCCCAGACGCGCCTTGTGGAGTGCCCGAACGCCATCCCGCGGGCCGAGCTGGGGCACCGGGCCCGGCTGGCCCAGGCCCTGGGCGGACTGCCCACCGGGGTGGACTGGATCAGCAACGCCCGCTTCGGTCCCGGCGTGCGGGACCTGGTGGAAGCCCTCGACGGCTACGCCTTCGCCTGACGCGTCTCGCGAGGGTTGAAAGGGCTGTCATGCTGGGGGCCTCATCAGGAGCCCCCATGCGAATCCTCCTCGCCCCCCTCGTCGCCCTCACGGCCCTTGTCGCCGCCGATGCCCCTTCCGCCGAAGTGAAGGTGGGCACCGGCGTGGAGAAGATGGCCCTGCAGGGTGAGGCCACCTCGTTCAAGGTCGCGGCCAACACGAAGATCTACGTGTGGACCGCCGTCACCGGCGCCGCCGACAGCACCATCACCGTGAGCTTCGAGAAGGACGGCAAGCAGGCCTTCAAGCAGGAGCTGAAGGTGAGCCGCAGCCCCTACCGCACCTGGGCCTACCGCACCTTCCGAGCCGGTGACGCGGGCAAGTGGACCGCCAAGGTCCTGGGTGCCGATGGCAAGGTCCTCGGTGAGGCCGCCTTCACCGTGGAGCTCGAGAAGTAATGAAGCGCCTGATCCTCGCGCTGGCGCCTGCGGCCCTCCTCGCCCAGACGCCGGTGCCCGCGCCCACCTGGAGCGACAAGGCGAGCCTGAGCTTCGTCTCCGTGGGTGGCAACGCCCAGAGCCAGAGCCTGGGCTTCGCCAATGAGTACCTGTACAAGTGGACCGACGCCAGCTTCGCCTTCAACGTGGCCGGGGTGCGCGTCAACACCACCACCACGGAGCGCAGCGCCAACGGCACGAGCGCCACCAGCTACACCCTGCTGGAGACCACTACCACGAAGACCACCAGCGAGGCCTACACGGCCCTGCTGCGCTACGACCGCAAGCTGTCGGAGCACGCCTTCTGGTTCGGCGCCGGCACCTGGGACCGCAACCGGCCCTCGGGCCTGGACAACCGCTACAAGGGCATCCTCGGCGTGGGCAACGCCTGGGTGGATTCCGAGCGCACGAAGTTCCGCACGGACTACGGCTTCGGTTACACCAAGGAGGATCCGCTCTTCCGGCCCGATGGATTCGTGGACAGCTATGCCACCTGGCAGCTGGGGGCCAAGCTGGAGCAGAAGGTCTACGCCACCTCCGCCTTTACCTCGGAGCTCTCCCTCAGCGGGAGCCTTAAGGAAGGCAAGGACTGGCTGGGCACCCTGAAGAACACCTTCACCACCACCTTGAGCCAGCGGCTTGCGCTGAAGGTGGGCTACGACCTGGCCTACCGCAACCAGCCCAACGTGCTGGGTGTGGACATCGTGCAGGTTCCGGTCACCGATCCCCCGGTGATCCTGGGGAAGGCGCCGGTGACCCTGAAGAAACTCGATACGGTCTTCACCACGAGCCTGGTGATCACCTTCTAACCACCTTGGAGCATGGGTACCCTGGGAGCATTCCCGAGGCCACCCATGCTCCTTTTCGATGGTTCCCTGCCCGTGGCCCGGTCCATGTGGCACCTGGCCCAGCCCTGGTGGGAGTTCGTGCTCCGGGGCGTGCTGGTCTACGGATTTCTCCTGGTGGTGCTGCGCCTCACGGGCAAGCGACAGGTGGGCCAGCTGGCGCCCTTCGACCTGGTGCTGCTCCTCGTGCTCAGCAACGCCGTGCAGAACAGCATGAACGCGGGGGACAACACGGTGACCGGTGGGTACATCCTCGTGCTCACCCTGCTCGTGGCCAACGCCCTGGTGGGGTGGTTCACCTACCGGAGCAAAGCCATGGAGCTGCTCATCGAGGGCAAGCCCCTCATCCTCGTCCATGAAGGGCAGGTGGATGAGAGGGCCCTGTGCACGGAGCGGATCACGCGGCATGAGCTCATGGCCGCCGTGCGGCAGGCGGGCCTCGCGGATCTGGAGTCCGTGAGGTATGCCATCCTGGAGACCAACGGGCGGATCAACGTGATCCCCAAGGAGAGCTGAGGGGATTGCCCATTGCCCTCGGTGGTCCTGGAACCGAAACTGGTTCCGGACGTGTGCCATGCGCATCGGATCTGCGCCCCTCCTGCCCCTGAACCCCCTCCAGCCCGATCGCTCGGAGCCCTACCCGAGGGCCCTCGGCGCGGCCTTCGTGGGCAAGCCCTACCTCACCTTCCCCGAAGTGAAGGCGCAACCGGTCACGGCCAACCCGGTGAAGTCCCCGGTCCCGGAGGAGGCGGACCGCTCCCGGATGGCCGAGGGGGTGAAAGTGCGTGGTGGAATGGCCCAGCTGCCCGAACCAAGGAGCACCGCAGATCCCTCAGGCCCTCTGGGTGCCCGGGTGGATCTCCTGGCCTGAGGGCTTGACGTAAGCGAAATAAAGGCGAAACTGCTTCCATGATCCCGAGGCCGCTCCGGGCTCTGATCTGGAAGCTCCATGACCCCACTCCTGGCTTCACCCCCCGCTCCATCGCTCTTCCGTGACCTCGAGGTGCAGGCGGAGGACGCCAGCAGCATCCTCCGGGCCCAGAAGGACCCGGTCTACGGCTTCAACTTCGGGCTCAACCCCTACCGGGGGTGCAGCCATGCCTGTGCTTACTGTTATGTGCGGGAGTACCCCGCCAAGGATCCGCGCACCGGCCAGCTCCACGATCCCGCCACCTGGGGCCGCTGGGTGGCGCCCAAGCTCAACGCCCCTGAGTTGCTCTGGGCCCAGCGCCACCGGCTCCACCAGCAGACGGTCTTCCTAAGCTCCGCGACGGATCCCTACCAGCCCATCGAGCGGGAGTTCCGCCTCACGCGGAAGTGCCTGGAGGTGCTCCTGCAGTGCCCCACCACCCAGGTGATGCTCCTCACCCGCTCACCCCTCATCCTGCAGGACCTGGAGCTGCTGAAGGCCTTCGGCCCGCGGCTTAGCGTAGGGCTCTCCATCCCCACGGACGACGACACCGTCCGGCAGGTCACCGAGCCCCCGGCGCCGCCCATTCCCAGCCGATGGGCCACCTTGGAGCGGCTGAGCCGTGCGGGGCTCCGCACGGGCGTGGCCGTGGCGCCCCTCATGCCCGTGCACGACCTGGCCGCCTTCATCCGCCGGGCCCAGGCCAGCGGGGCCTCCAGCGCCTGGGTGGGTGGCCTGCGCCTGCTTCCGAAGGATCCCTTCTACCGCACCCTGGCGGAGCAGGGCTGGCTCCGGGTCCTGGATCCCGAGTACGTCGGAGAGGTGAAGCACGCATTCCGTGAGGCCTTTCCACGGGCGGAGCGGAGCTCCCGCAGTCCGAGGCGCGGCGCCGGATCGGCCTTGGTCCCACCGCCCATGGTCCGGCAGCCGGGGCTCTTCGAAGTGGCGGGCTAGGCCCGGTAGGGCCAAGTGCTCCCCAGATACGGTTCCAGGGAGGCGGGCTCCCGGCCCAGGATCCGGTGGGCATCGGAACCCTCCACGGCGTAGCCCCGGGCGTGGCGGTCGAAGCCCTCGGCCGTGAAGGGGACGAGGTCGCTCCCGAGGGCCCGATGGCCCAGGCGGGCGCCCCAGGCCCGGGCGGTCTCCGGCTTGAGGCGGGGGCCCACGAGGGACTTGCCCGCGGCTTCGGCGCAGGCCTCCAGGAGGGCGCCCCAGGTCCAGGGCCGACCGCCGAGCGTCGCCTCCCCGGGCTCCGCCCGGAGCAGGGCCTCGGCGGCATCTTCCACGGCCAGGGGATCGAGTCGGACTTCCTCCAGGAAGCGTGGGATGAAGGGGCTGCGGTGCATCCAGGCGCCGATCTCATCGAGCAGGCCGTCGCCCGGGCCATAGAGCGGTGCGCTGCGCAGCAGGGCCACCGGGACCGGGGCCTGGGCCAGTCGAGCCGCGGCCACGGCATGGCTGCGACCCCAGGCGTCGGGGCCCTCGGTGCGCAGGGGCAGCAGGACCGCCAACCGGGAGGCCTCCAGACCTTCCGCCAGGGCCACCACCTCCTCGGCCAGGGGCCCGTGGACCCTCCAGGGATCCTGGCCGGGTCGCTCCCGGGGCAGGCCCGCCACGTGGAGGACCTGGGCACCGGCCTCCACCCCGAAGCCCGCCTTGAGCACCTCGGCGTCGGCCCCGAAGGGGGCCACGGAGAAGCGGCCTTCCCGACCTTCCTCCACCTCGAAGCGGGCGTCGCCGGCCACCCGCACCAGGGCCACCACCTCATGCCCCAGGGCCAGGGCCTGGCGCACCACCTCGCGTCCCACGAAGCCCGTGGCCCCGACGATCACCACCTGCATGCAGGCCTCCTCCCTCCATCGTAAGA
>CAZVKM010000014.1:0-27694 GCA_964627685.1 uncultured Solibacteraceae bacterium
GCTGCTTCGAGGATGGGGACATCACCCACGTCGAGGGGGGCGTGAACCCTGAGCGCGACATCGCCATCATCGAGACGGAACTGGTGCTGAAGGACCTGGAGACCCTCGAGAAGGGCCTCGATCGCGCCCGCAAGAACGCCAAGAGCGGCGCCAACAAGGAGGCCACGGCCCTGGTGGCCGCCCTGGAGAAGGCCTTCGCCGTGGTGAACGAGGGCCAGTGGGCCTCCAAGGCCGGGCTCGACAAGGACGAGCTGGCCCTCATCAAGAGCTTCGGCCTCATCACCCTCAAGCCCGTGCTCTTCGTGGGCAACATCGGCGAGGGCGACATCGCCAACCCCGAGGCCAACCCCCACTTCGCCGCCCTCAAGGCCATCGCCGACCAGCGCGGCTGCCACGCCATCCCCATCTGCTCCAAGCTGGAGGCCGAGATCCAGGACCTGCCCGCCGAGGACCGCCCCATGTTCCTCGAGGAGGCCGGACTCAAGGAGCCGGGCCTCAACGCCCTCATCCGCGAGAGCTACTGGCTGCTGGGCCTGCAGACCTACTTCACCGCGGGCGAGAAGGAGGTCCGCGCCTGGACCATCCACAAGGGCGATACGGCCCCCCAGGCGGCCGGGGTGATCCACACGGACTTCGAGAAGGGCTTCATCCGTGCCCAGACCATCAGCTACGCCGACTTCATCCAGCACGGCGGCGAGCAGGGCGCCAAGGACGCCGGCCGCCAGCGCACGGAGGGCAAGGAATACGTGGTGCAGGACGGAGACGTCATGCACTTCCTGTTCAACGTGTAGGCCGCCCCTCCCCGGGCCCCGACCCGGCTCCGGTCGCCGGATTGAAGGGGCCCGGGAGGGGGACCGATAGGCCCTCCGTGGCCGAATTCCAGCTTCCGGAGGATCGGAAAACCCCCATCGAGGCCCTGGACTTCCTCCAGGCGGTCGCCGAAGGCCTGAAGGCCCGGGGCGACGAGTTCCCCATCAAGGTGGAAGGCACCTCCACCCTGCCCTACACCTCCCAGGTCGTGGAGCTGCCCAAGGATCAGTGGGTGCTGAAGCTGCAGCGGGCCCTGCCTCCGGAACTGATGGAAGGGGCCCCCTTCCACTTCATCGTGACCCACGAGTCCCAGCGCTTCGAGGGCCTGCTCGCCTTCCAGGGGCGGGTCGGCTACCTGCAGTACCGCTTCACCCCGCCACGCCAAGTCTTCCTCGCGGATCGCAGGCGCCACAAGCGCCACGCCTTCCGCCCCCGGGAGAACGTCTTCGTCACCCTCCACGATGGTCAGATCGCCGCCAGCGGGCCCCTCGCCAGCCTGAGCATCGGCGGGCTCGGGTTCCGGGTCGACCGGGTGGTGCAGCTGGAGACCCATGCCCGCCTCACCGTGGACACGGCCCTCTTCGAGCGGGGCCGGGCCTTCGATGTCCGGGTGCAGGACCTTCCCCGCGCCCCCTTCCTGGACCTCCGGGTCCGCCTGGCAGGTGCCTACGAAGTGGGGGGCGTGGTGCACCTGGGTGTCGAGTTCACGGGGATGCAGGAGGCGGCGGAGGCGAGCCTGCAGGCGGCCCTCCGCTTCCGGGAGGTCCTGGCCAAGGGCGCCAACGTCTCCGTGCCTCCGAAGGAGGCCAAGGGCCCGGCCCCCCGGGCGGCGGCGGAGAAGGGCCCGGAGCCTCCGGCCCCGGAACCCCCCTCGCCCATCGCCCCTTCCCCCTTCCTCCGCCTGCGACGCCGCAGCGTCCAGCTCGGCCTCCTGATGCCCGAAGGGGAGCCCCGCGAGTCCCTCCGCAGGGCGCTGGCGGCGGAAGGCTACTTCCACCTGCAGGTGGCTGCGGACCCGGCCAGCCTTCCCCCCACCCATCTGGTGCTGAGCCCCGAGTCCCTGGCCAGCCAGATGGAGGGCGCGTTGCCCTTCGAGCCGGATGAGCCCGCCGGAGCCCTGGTCCGGCGCCTCGACTCGGCCCTGGGGCTCCGGATCTAGGCTCGGAGGGGCTCTTCCCGAAGGGGGACGCCCTCCACCTCGCAGCCTTCGAGCTCCGGCCCCTCGGCCTCCTTCTCCAGCCCGATGGGGGCGATTCCATGGGTGGCGAAGGTGCAGGCCTGCAGGTGCGCCGAACCCCCCTTCGCCATCACCAGCCCGAAGCCGGGGTTGTTCTGGAAGGTGGCCTGCTGGAACTGCCCCGAGGCCCCGGTCCCCATCCTCACCCCGGCCTCCGAGCAGCCCTCGAACACGCACCCCTCCGCGAGGACCTCCGCACCCGGACCCGCCAGCAGCCCCGCGAAGGCGCAGCCCCGGAAGGTGCAGGCCTTCAGGCCCACCCGGGCCTCCTGCACCTCGATCCCGCCGCCGCCCAGGGCCTCGAAGGTGCAACCCATGGCCTCCAGGGGGACGTTCGCCAGCCGGAGGCCCACCCCGGGGCCCTGGAACCAGGTCTCCTGCAGGTGCAGCTGACCGCCGGTGGCCACCAGGGCCGCCTCGGGACCGGCCTCCAGAATCCCCTGGACCAGCTCCAGCCGCCCACCCTCCTGCACCA
Source organism: uncultured Solibacteraceae bacterium (assembly GCA_964627685.1). Lineage (GTDB taxonomy): Bacteria > Acidobacteriota > Holophagae > Holophagales > Holophagaceae > JAFDVN01. The sequence continues at coordinate 2,523 of CAZVKM010000014.1, forward strand.
CCGGGGTCGCCCCCTGGCTGCGGAGGCTGAAGCCCTCGAGGCGCAGCGTCCCCGCCTTGAGGCGGATGGCGGCGGCGCTGCCCCCATCGACGATCACGCAGCCCGGTTCCCCCAGGGCCACGAGGGTGAGGTCCCGCTCCACCACCAGCGCCTCATGGTAGGTGCCGGGCTTCACCATCACCCGCGCCCCATCCGGGGCCTGCCGCAGGGCCACCCTAAGGCTCAGCCAGCGGGCATCACCCTTGCCCACCCGCAGGAGGCGGTCGGTGCCCGGGTCCCCGGTCGGCGGAGGCGCCAAAGGCGCCTGGGGAGGGGGTTCCGGGACCGGGACGGGTCTCACGTGGGAGGCGGTCTCCCCTTCATGGAGCGCCCGGCGCAACGCTTCGGCGAAGGCATCGGCATCGCTCCACCGGCGTCGGGGATCCTTCTCCAGCGCCTGCCGGAGCACCCCCCTCAGCCCCTTCGGGAGGCCCGCCCAGTCCGTGGCCACCAGCGGCGCCGCCTGATCCTTCAGGATGCCCCCGAGGATGGGGCCCGGGCTGTTGCCGGGCCAGGGCTTCCGGCCCGCGCTGATGACCTCGTAGAGCATCACCCCGAAGGCCCAGAGGTCCGATTGGATCGAGGCCTTGCCCGTGTCCAGGTACTCCGGGGCCATGTAGTGGAGGGTGCCCATGAAGGAGCCGTCTTGGGTGAGCGAGGTGCCCTCCACCTTCGCCACCCCGAAGTCCGTGAGCTTGGCCAGCCACCGCTTGCCGTCGGTGCGCACGAGGAGGTTGGCGGGCTTCAGGTCCCGGTGGATGATGCCCTTGGCGTGGGCGGTGCCGAGCCCTTCCAGCGCCTGGGCCAGCAGCTCCACGAGGGCCGCCTTGGGGTGCCCGGCCTGCACCAGCTTCTCCAGGTCCCGCCCCGGCACGTACTCCATCACCAGGTAGTGGATCCCCTGGTCCTCGCCGAAGTCGTACACCGTCACGATGTGGGGGTGGTTCAGGCCCCCCACCACCCGGGCCTCGTGCTGGAACCGGGCCCACGCGTCCTCCCCGAAGGAGCCGCCGGGCCGGATCGTCTTGATGGCCACCTCCCGCCCGAGCACCGGATCCTCGGCGAGGAACACCTCCCCCATGGCCCCCTGCCCCAGGGGACGCAGGATCTCGTACTTTCCCAACCGGTCGGGCATCCCCCCGGTATCGGCCGGAGGGGGCTGGAATCGGAGTTCGGCGTGGGGCCCGCGGGGACTCACCCGCCCCGGCCCCGGGCCGATGAAGGTAGGGATCATGACCTCCACCCCGGAACAGACCTCCCGCCCCATCCAGGATCCCGCCCAGGTCCGCCAGGCCCTGGAGGCTCTGGCCGCCGGTGGGTTGGAGTTCCCCCTCCTCCCCGAGGGGGCCCAGGCCCTGCCCTACACCGCCCTCCTGGCCTCACCCGGGGAGGGGGAGGGGCCCTGCCTCGTGCGCCTGCAGCGGGCCCTCCCGCCCAAGCTGGCCTCGGGGAGCCCCTTCAAGATCACCTTCACCACGGATGAGCAGCGCTATGAGGGCGTGCTCCGCTACCTCGGCCGGGAGGACTACCTCCTGTACCGCTTCGAGGCCCCGCGCAGCCTGCGGCTCTCCGGCCGTCGGGGGGCCAAGCGGGTGCCCTTCCGCCCCCGGGAAGGGGCTACGGTCACCCTCTGGGACGGGGAGAAGTCCCTCAGCGGCAGCCTGCTGAACCTCAGCGCGGGCGGCCTCGGCTTCCGCATCGAGCGGGCCTTCCGCCAGGACACCCTGGCCCGGCTCATCCCCGACACGAGCCTGTGCCAGCGGGGACAGCCCTTCCTGGGCCGGATGGAACAGGTCATGCGGCATCCGGTGCTGGAGTTCAGAGCCCAGGTGGCCCATGTGCGGGAGGAGGGCCGGGAGATCCGGGTGGGCCTGGAGTTCCTCAGCGCCTCCGCGGAGCTGGTGGCCGCCGTGGAGGGGGTGGTGGCCCTGCGGGACCACCCCTCCGCCGCCGCCGGTGGCACACGTTCGGGCCCGCTCCCCTCCTCCGGCCCGGTCTCCGAAGGCACACGCCCGGCCCAGGAGACGGAACCGGAGCCCCCGGACCTGCCCACCTCCCCCTTGCTCACGCTCCGGCGCCGCTGCGCCCCCATCGCCCTGGGCCTGCCCCCGGGGGAACTCCGGCAGGACCTCGTGCGGGCCCTCATGAGCCAGGGCTTCCACCGCCTGCGGGACGAGGCCGAAGCGGGCGAGGCCCTCCTCCTGCTCGTGGAGGAGCGCGAGGAGGCCCCCGAGGCCCTGATCATCGATCCGAGAGCCCGCCCCACGGCCCTGGCCCGCCGCCTCGACGCCGTGCTCGGCCTGCGGACCTGAGGCCCCTCAGAAGTCGGGCCCCGCCTGAAGCACCGTGGGCTCCAGCACGCCCCCCTCCACCTCGTGGAAGGCGGCGTCGGTCAGGCGCCCGCCCATGACGCGGGGCGGGGCGGCTCCGAGCCCCAGCACCAGGCCGCCCCCGGTGTTCTCCTGCACATCGCAGGCCTCCACCCGCACCTGGGCGCCCCGGAACATCACCAGGCCATGCCCGTTCTCCCGGAGCACGCAGCCCCGGAGGTCCACCCGGGCGCCCGAGTGGGCCACGAGTCCCGCCTGGGGATTCCGCTCGAAGCGGCAGTCCACCAGCCGGGAGTCCGAGCTCTCCAGCGCCAGGAGGCCGCCGTAGCCACAGCGCTCGAAGCATCCGTCGCGCATGCGGAGGCGCCCCTCGGGCTCCACCTCCACCCCGCCCCCCGCCAGCTTCGTGAAGCGGCAGTCCTCGGATTGGACCTGCCCGCCCCGCCGCACCTGGAGGCCCGGTCCCTCCCCGGGACCCAGCGCGCAGTCGCGGATCTCCAGCTCCCCCGAGACCTTGGCCACGGGCCCTTCCTCGCCCACGAGGGCGCAGCGCTCCAGCTCCAACACACCCGCCTTCACCTCCAGGGCCGGTTCGAAGCCGACGCCCCGCAGGGTGAGGTTGCGCACCGAGACATGGCCGGCGAGCACCTGCAGCGCCGGTCCCTGGTTGCCCTCCAGGATCACGCTGCCCGGCTCCCCCTTGGCGATGAGGATGACGTCCTTGTCCACCACCACCGCCTCCCGGTAGTGGCCCGGCATGATGACGATGCGGGAGCCTGGAGGTGCCTGGCGGAGCGCCACGCGGAGGCTCATCCAGCGCCCGGCCCCACCGCGCCCCACCACCATGAGGCGGTCCGTGTCCTCCTTGACCGGCGGCTCCAGGGGGCGGGGCGCCGCCGCCCCGCCTTCCTCGACGCGGGGCCCCGCCTGGGGGGCCTGGCCGGCCATCACCCGCCGGAGCTCCTCCGCCAGGGCCTCCGCGGAGGGGTCCCGGAGGGAGGGGTCCCGCTGGAGGCAGCGCTGGAGCACGGCCTTCAGGCCCTCGGGGAGGCCCACCCAGTCCCCCTCGGTGAGGGGCTCCGGACGTCCGTTGAGGATGGCGTGGAGGATGGGTCCAGGGGCGTTGCCGGGGAAGGGCCGGCGCCCGCCGCTGATGATCTCGTAGAGCATCACCCCCATGGCGAAGAGGTCCGTCGCCACCGTGGCCTTCGCGGAGTCCAGGTACTCCGGGGCCATGTAGCCCAGGGTCCCCATGAAGTGGCCCTCCTGGGTGAGCTGGCTCTGCTCGATCTGCGCCACCCCGAAGTCCGTGAGCTTGGCGGTCCACCGGCCGCTGTCGTTCCGCACCAGGATGTTGGCGGGCTTGAGGTCCCGGTGGATCACCCCGGCCTCATGGGCGTGGGCCAGCCCTTCGCAGGCCTGGGCCAGCAGCTCCACCAGCTCGGCCTTGGGCTTCTGGTGGCCGGGCAGCAGGGCCTCCAGGTCGCGGCCCGCCACGTATTCCATGACCAGGAAGTGCGTGCCCTGGTCCTCCCCGAAGTCGTAGACCGTCACGATGTGGGGATGGCTCAGGGCTCCCACGATCTGGGCCTCACGCCGGAAGCGGGCCCAGGCCTCCTCCCCGAAGCTCCCGCCGGGGCGGGCCGTCTTGATGGCCACCTCCCGGCCCAGGGCCGGGTCCTCCGCCAGGAAGACCTCCCCCATGGCCCCTTGGCCCAGGGGGCGGAGGATCCTGTATTTCCCCAGGTGGTCGGGCATGCCCACGGCATCGGCGCCGAGGGGCCTGGTCTGGATTCCTGGGCGGCGCCTGGGCCTAGAAGGCCACCGCCATGGCCCGCAGGCGCTCGATGCGGGCCTGGATGGGGGGGTGAGTGCTGAACAGGGTCATGAGCCCCCCGCCCGTGAGCGGGTTGACGATCATCATGTTGGCCGTGGTGGGCTCCACGTGCTGCATGGGCAGGCGGTGGTTGTAGGCCTCCAGGCGCTCCAGGGCGCTGGCCAGCTGATCCGGCCGCCCCGTGATCTCCGCGGCGAAGGCGTCCGCCATGTACTCCCGGCTCCGGCTCAGGGCCATCTGGAGCAGGATGGCCGCCAGGGGGCCGAAGATGGCGATGAGGAGCCCAGCCAGGGGGCTGGAGCGCCCCTCCTCGTCCCGCGGGGTCACGTAGAGGGCGATCCGGGAGAGGAACATGATGGCCTGGGCCAGCACCGAGGCCATGGAGCCGATGAGGATGTCGCGATGCTTCACGTGGCCCAGCTCGTGGCCCAGGACGCCCTCCAGCTCCTGGCGGTTCAGCATGTTCAGGATGCCCGTGGTGACGGCCACCACCGCGTGGTCGGGATTGCGGCCGGTGGCGAAGGCGTTGGGGGTGTCCTCGGGGATGATCGCCACCCGGGGCATGGGCAGGCCCGCCCGCTGGGCGAGGTTGGCCACGATGGCGTGGAGCTCGGGCGCCTGCTCCGGGGTGATCACCTCCGCCCCGTACATGGCCAGCACGATCCGATCGGAGAAGAAGTAGCTGATCCCGTTCATCACGAGACCGATGCCGAGCGCCAGGATCATGCCCGAGGTGCCGCCGAAGCGGTCCCCGATCCACACCAGCAGCCCCGTGAGCGCCGCGATGAGGATGAAGCTCTTGGCCTGGTTCATGCGATTGCCTCCTCATTCCACTCTACGGATGGGGTCAAGGGTGGATTTGTTCACCCCCGAACCGGTGCATCCTTGGGGGCAGGGAGCCTCCATGAAGCCCGATGAGATCCGGATCGCCAGCCTTTACCTCTTCCGGGAGCGGGCCCTGGTCCATGCCCTGGGCCGGACCGTGAAGGGGGCCTGGATCCCGGCGGGCCCCATCCGGGTGTTCCCCGCCGGGCCCCTCGCGGGGCTGGAGGGTCCTCTGCGGGAGGCCCTGGCCGCCTCCTGCATGGGCCTTTCCCACCCAGTGGACCTCGCGGAGGCCATGGCGCCCCTGCTCGAGGCCAGCGGCGCCAGGAAGTGGCCGGACTTCCTCAAGGAGGCCCGCTGCCTGGGCCTGGAACAGCGGGGCGAGGTGCTGAGCGTGGTCCCCACCCGGAACCTCGGGGAGGAGGGGGGCTTCGAGCCCCTGGTCACGGAGGCCGTCCGCCCCGGGAGGACGGATCCGGGCCAGCTGGCCGCTGCGCTCGCCACCGCCCTGGACCGCTGCCTGTGAACGGCGATCCCCGGGCCGAGGCCTTCCACCTCCTCCTGGGGGGCGGAGGCCCGCCCCGGGCCGCCTTCTCCCCGGAGGGGCACCTCCTCGCCTGCTCGGGCGCCCTGGAGGCCGGGGCCTGGGAGCCGCTCCGGGGCCCCGCGGTGGCGCTGCTGGCCTCCCCCGCCGGCGGGGACCGGCTGGTGCCCTTCCCCGCCACCCCCTCGGGCCAGGTGCGCCTCCGGTGCCTGGTGGGCGCCCGGGGCCCCTGGATCCTGGCGGAAGCCCTGGCCACCCCCGTGCCCCCGGGGGAGGTCCCGCTGCCCCGGGAGCTGGCCCTCGCCCGGGTGCAGGCCATCACCCAGGCCAAGGCCCGCATGGCCGGGTACCTGGCCCACGAAGTGAACAACCCCCTCGCGGGGCTCAAGAACGCCGCCCTGCTGATCCGCGGGGGCAGGGGGACCTGGCGCGCCAGGAACGCTACCTGGACCTCATGGATCAGGGCATCACGCGCATCCAGGAAGTGGTGCGCGCCCTCACGGTGATGAACCGGGACGTGGACCCCCAGGAGGCCATCTCCATCCATGAGCTGGGTCAGGAGCTGCAGGCGCTCCTGCTGCGGGCGCTGGAGGCCCAGGGGATCCGCCTGGAGCAGGCCATCGATCCCGGCCTCCAGGTGTCCGGCCCCGAGGCGGAGGTGATCCGCCAAGTGCTCTTCAACCTGCTGATGAACGGCCTCGACGCCTCGCCGCGGGGGGGCGTCCTCCGGATCGAGGGTTCCCGGCTGGGGCCCCACCTCGAGGTGCGGGTGATCGATGAGGGACCCGGCATCCCCGACCACCTGCGCGAAGCCATCTGGAGCCTCGGGTTCTCCACGAAGCGGGCCACCGTGACGGGGGGCCTGACCCCCAGCCTGGCCCTGGGGCGGAGCCTCCTCCGGGAGCTGGGCGGCGACCTGATCCTCCACCCGCAGGCCCCCGGCGTCGGGGCCTGTTTCTCAATCACCCTCCCGCTCTCCCCGATGGGAGGAACAGGAGGGGCCCCGCCCCAGCCATGACCACCCAGCCCTCGACCCCTCAGCGCCTCCTCCTGGTGGACGACGAAGCCACCTTCCGGGAGACGACCGCCGACCTGCTGCGGGGCGATGGCTTCCTCGTGGACACCGCCACGGAGGCGGGCATGGCCATCGACCTCCTGCGGGCCAACGCCTACGACCTCATGATCTCGGACATCCTCATGCCCGGGAACGCGAACCTGGATCTGATCCGCTGCATCCGCGAGGTGGATCGCGACCTGCCCATCATCCTGGTGACCGGCTACCCCTCCGTGAACACGGCGGTGGATGCCCTCCACCTCTCCGTGAAGGCCTACCTCACGAAACCCCTGGACTACGGGGCCCTGCTCGCCGAGCTCCAGCGCATCGGGGAGGGCATCCAGGCCCGTCGGGTGCTCCGGCAGAGCCAGGACCGCCTGCTCGGCTGGGTGGGCGACATGGACCGGATCCAGCAGATGGTGCGGGAGACCCGGGGCTTCCCCGACCGCGACACGGCCCGTGAGGTGCTGGCCCTCTCCCTGGGCAACATCGCCGGGATGCTGCTGGACATGAAGGCCATCTTCGAGCTCACCCTGGATCCCGAAGCGGATGCGGATTTCGGTGACCTCCACCAGAAGTCCCCCCGCGTCCAGGCCCTGGAAGGCGCCCTCCGGGACGCCATCGAGGTGCTGGAGCGCACCAAGGGGTCCTTCAAGAGCAAGGAGCTTGCGGCCCTCCGCCAGGAGCTGGAGCGCCTGGTGGGGCCTGCGGTCCCCCTCCCCCTGGATCGGTGATTTCGGTCATCTTGCCGTGGCCTGTCCGCACACCTACCTTGGTCGAGTCCACCGTTTCATCCTCGGGATGAAACGCCTTGGCGGGCACACTCAGGGTTTGCCAGTCGAAGGCGCGGTTCCGCTCTCAGGGGCGTGACCGCGCCTTTTGCGCGTATCCCCGAGCGGCCCCCGTCGCACCCGGGCCCCGCCCGGGTCGGGAATCCCCTGCCCATGTCCCAACCCCATCCCCACGCCCTCGATCTGGATGCCCTCCGGGCCCGCTTCCAGCGGCCCACCCAGCCGGAGGGGCCCACGGGGGAGGGCCGCAGCCTCGGCTTCTTCGAGGGGGCCCTCGACCTCCTGCCCCTGCCCGCAGCCATCCTCCGGGGCGGCCTCCACGTCTGGGCGAACCGGCGCTACCTCGCCCGGTTTGGAACGGGTACGCCGGCCTCCGTGAGCGGGCGGCCCTTCCAGGACCTCCTCCGCGCCGAGGACCTTCCCGCCTGGCAGGCCCACCTCGCCGCCGGCTCCCGGATGCAGGGGACCCCCCTCCCCCTCACCCTGAAGGTCCCCCAGGGCGGATCGCCGCTGGAGGCGGATCTGCACCTCCAGACCTTCCACCAGGGCGCCACCGACTACCAGGTGGTGGTGCTCGAGGCGCGGGAGGGGCTCAGGCAGGCGGAGGATGCCTTCCGCCGGAACGAGCACTGGTGGCGGCACTTCTTCGAGGCCTCCATCGTGGGCGTGGCCGTGCTCTCCCCGGACCGCCACATCCTGGATGCCAACCAGGCCCTCCTCGACCTGGCCGGCTACGAGCGCGAGGAGATCGTCGGACGCCACTGGGCCACTTGGCTGGGCGAGGCGGAGGCCCCCAGCGGGTCCTCCGCCGACCCGGGCACCTCCCCCCTCGCCCCGCAGAAGGCCGAACTCACCATCCTCCGCAAGGATGGCCACCCGGTGCCCCTCCGCGTGGGCAGCCACCCCATCTACGCCCCGGATGGCAACGTGCAGTGCTACCTCGCGCTGGTCGAGGACCTCACGGAACTCCACACGCACAAGGCGCGGGAGGCCCTGCTCCTCCAGGCCATCGAGCAGAGCGCCAACACGGTGGTCATCACCGATGCCCGGGGCGGGATCGAGTTCGTGAACCAGGCCTTCCTGAACGCCACGGGCTACAGCCGGGAGGAGGTGCTCGGCCGCAATCCGCGCATCCTCAAGTCCGGCCTCCAGTCCAAGGACCTCTATGAGGAGCTCTGGAAGACCCTCATCGCCGGCGACACCTGGTCCGGCCGCCTCTGCAACCGTCGGAAGGATGGCACCCTCTACTGGGAACAGGCCACCATCTCCCCCGTGCTCGAGGGCGGCCGGATCACGCACTACTTCGCGGTGAAGGAGAACATCACCGGATACCTGGAGCTCGAAGCGAGCCACCGTCGGCTCGCCGCGGCCATCGACCAGACCCATGAAGGGGTTTTCCTCGCCACCCCCACGGGGCGTCTCCTCTACGGCAACCCGGCCTTCCTGGCCCTGCTCCCCCAGGAGGAGGCCCTCGCCCCCGGCGCCTTCCTGGGCCGCCTCCTGCCCTCGGGGCAGCGCATGGAGCTCCTGCGCGCCATGCGGCGGAACCTGCGGGAGGGGCGCTCCTGGGAGGGGCGCATCCGCTATTCCGCGGGCGTGTCCAAGTCCCGCGTGCTCGGCGCGACCCTCTCCTGGACTCAGGCCCCGGACGGCCTGGGCGCCTACCTCGTGGGCATCGTGCAGGACCTCACCCAGGAGCTGGAGGCCGATCGGTCCCTCTTCCAGGTGGAGAAGCTCAATGCGCTCGGAGCCCTCGCCGGCGGCGTGGCCCACGACCTCAACAACGTGCTGATGGCCATCTTCACCGCCACCGAGCTTCTGGAGTGGGAGCTCCCCAGCGATGCCCAGGCGCTCCCCAAGCTGCAGGTGATCCGGCAGGCCGCCCTCCGGGCCCAGGACATCAACCGCCGCATCCAGACCTTCTCGCAGCAGGGGCAGGAGACCCTCATCCCCCTGGACTTCAGCGGCCTCGTGAAGGAGGTCTGCACCCTCCTGAAGACCACCCTCCCCCCCAACATCCACTTCGTCACCTCCCTGGGCTCCTCGCTCTGGACCGTGGGCAACCCCGCCCAGCTCCACCAGGTGCTCATGAACCTGGCGGTGAACAGCTACCAGGCCATCGAAGGGCGTCCGGGGAACCTGGAGATCGCGCTGAGGGAGGTGGAAGGGTCGGAGGGCGAGTCCTCCCAGCTCATCCTCACCGTGGCCGACGATGGCCCCGGCATCCCCCCGGAGATCCTGCAGCAGGTCTTCGAGCCCTACTTCACCACCAAGGGGGGCCGTGGCGGCACGGGCCTCGGGCTCTCCGTGGTGCAGAAGATCCTCGCGGGTCATGGCGGCAGCATCCGCCTCGAGAGCGCCCCAGGGCTCGGCACCAAGGCGGAGGTACGGCTGCCCATGACCTCCCCTGGCCGCCGGCCGGAGGCCTCCAGGCCCGACCAGTCCCTCTCCGGGCTGGAGAGCGTCCTGCTCGTGGGCGAGGATGAGATCCAGCTGGCACTGATGAAGCAGGGCCTCACGCGCCTCGGGTACCAGGTCACGGCCCTCTCTGACGGCATGGTGGCCCTGGAGGCCCTGCGACGGAACCCCACCAGCTTCGACGTGGTGGTCTCCGACCTCCACCCCAAGGGGCTCTCGGGCACGAGCCTCCTGGGCCACCTCCGCCAGATCCGGAGGGACCTCGCCTGCATCCTGGTGACCGATCCCGGCGCCCCCATGGCCACCACGGGGGAACCCGGCGCGGCGGATGGCTACCTCACCCGGCCCGCGGGCCTCCAGGACCTCGCCCGGGCCATCCGGGACGTGGCGCCCCGCCTGGTTTCCCGGCCGCCGCGCCAGGTCGGGGAGGTGCCGGAGTCCCCCCGTTCCCTGCGGGTGCTCCTCGCCGAGGACAGCTCCTCCACCCGGGCCCTCGTGGGGAACTGGCTCCGCAAGCTGGGGTGCGAAGTCACCGAGGCCCGGGACGGGGCCTTCGCCTGGGAGGCCTTCGTCCAGGGGCAGGATCACCTGGACCTCATCTTCACCGACCTCATCATGCCCCGGGTGGATGGGCTCCAGCTCATCGAGCGGGTGAGGACGGGCGGATCGGCGATCCCCATCGTGGTGCTCACGTCACTCGAAGATCACCAGTCGGCCAAGGATGCGCTGAACCTCGGCGTGGATGAGCTGCTCGGGAAGCCCTTCACCCAGCGGCAGCTGGGGGAGTGCCTGGATCGGCTCGTCCTCAAGCTCCAGCAGCAGCGGCGGGCCCACGAGTCCCACGTCACCGCCGGGGAGGTCCGGAAGGCCCAGAAGGCGCTGGTGGCCAGCCCCGAGCCCGACGTCCCCATCTACACCATCCACCAGCCCCTCACCGATGCCGGAGGCGACCTCTTCAAGTGGTTCCGGCGCCCCGACGGCAGCCTCTTCTTCATCCTCGGCGACGTGATGGGGCACTCCGTCATGAGCTCCTACGCCGTGGCCGCCTTCCTGGGAACCCTCTCCGGGCTCGCCCCCAAAGCCTCCGACCTCAGGGACCTGCTGGACCGCCTGAACCAGGCGATCCTCGAGGGTCCCTTCCCGGAGATCCCCGTCTGCGCCCTCCTGGGGCACTGGGACCTGCGCACCGGCCGCCTGCACCTCCTCAACGCGGGCATCCCCCACGGCTACCTCGCCGACTGCGAGGAGGGCCGGACGCTGGCGCTGGAGATCAACGGCACGCCCCTCGGGTTCTTCCCCCAGGTGCTCCCCGAGGAGAAGGTGGTCTGGCTCCGCGAAGGGGATCGGGTCCTGTTCACCACCGACGGCCTCCTCGAGTGCGGCCAGGAGGGCGGCAGACCCTTCCAGGACCGGGCCCTGGAACTCTGGAGTCACCTGGGGGGCACGACGATCCCCCAGGCCCTCGAGGTGTTTTGCGCCGCGGCGACCCTGGGGAGCAGCCGCGGCATCCAGGACGATGTGATGGTGCTGGCCTTCGAGCAGGGCCACGTGGCCTCGGAAGGATGCGTCCGCTGGGTGCGCTCGGAGATGGGCGCCGTGGAGGAGGCCATCCAGGCGCTGGAGGAGGTCCTCGAAGGCCGGGACCCCGCCCTCCCCCTCAGCCGCGAGCAGCGCTTCGACATCCTCACCGCCACCCGGGAGGCCCTCATCAATGCCGTGACGCATGGCAATCAGGGTCGGGCCGAGGCGCCCATCCGATTCCAGGCCCGCTGGTGCACCCCTCCCACCCGCCTCGAGGTGGTGGTGGCCGACGAGGGCCTCGGCTTCGAAGGGGGCCTCCCCCTGGATATCCCCGCCCCCGAGTCGACCCGGGGCCGCGGCCTGGCGTTCATCCACGAGTTCGCGACCACCGCCCGCATGGCCGGCGGCGAGCTCACCTTGACCTTCGCATGGGAGGCCTGACATGGCAGCCGTCAAATCCATCCTGAAGCTCACCAAGCAGGGCGATGGCCTCCGCATCAAGCCCAAGGTGGAGATCCTGGCCAGCCAGGTGGAGCCCCTCCGGGATGCCCTGCAGGCCGCCATCGCGGACGTGAAGGGCGCCATCCAGCTGGACCTCGAGGGCATCACCCAGATCGACTCCATGGGCGTCACGCTGGTGCTCGGGCTTTTCAAGAGCGCGCAGAGCACGGGCCGCGCCTTCGAGGTGATCGGCGTGGATCCCAACTTGATGCGGGTGTTCCGGCTCTTCAGCCTCACCAAGTTCTTCCCGGTCCAGGAGGCGGGTCGCCATGAGTAGCCTCGCGGACGAAGGGATCATCCGGGACTTCGTGGCGGAGAGCCGCGAGCACCTCGGCAGCATCGAGCCCGACCTGCTCCGGATGGAGGAGGAGGGCGACAAGGCCTCCAGCGAGACCATCAACCGGGTCTTCCGGGCCATCCACAGCATCAAGGGGGGTGCGGGCTTCTTCGCCTTCGAGCGCCTCAAGACCCTGAGCCACGCCATGGAGAGCGTGCTGATGCAGGTGAGGGACCGGAAGCTCTCCGTCACCGGCGAGGTGATGGACGTGGTGTTCGCCGCCCTCGACCGGTTGAAGGCCATGCTGGATGACATCCAGGAGAGCGAGCACGTCCCCTGCACCGAGGAGATGGCCGCGCTGAAGGGGATCCTGGAGGGCCAGGGCGTCCGCCCCGAGGCCACCCTCAAGGGCAAGGTCAAGGGCGGCCCCGAGTTCGACCTCTTCGCCGAGGATGTGCGCGCCGCGGTGCGCCGGGGCATGGTCCTCTACCACGCCCGGGCCTTCCTCCACCGGGATATCCGGGACCAGGGCATGACCCCCCTGGCCTGGCTGGCCAACGCGCAGAGCGTCGGCGTCTGCCTCGACGCCTACGTGGATGTGGCCGCCATCGCGGACCTCGCCCACTGCCTGGATCAGGACCTCCCCATCACCCTCCTCATCGGCACGGTGCTGGAGCCGGACCTCGCCGCCCTGGGCCTCAAGCTGCCGGCCGAGCAGCTCAAGCCCTTGGACATGCTGGCCCTCAAGCAGCAGCTGAACCAGGAGAAGCCTCCCGCGTCCAGCCCCGTTCCGGCACCGGCCTCCCCAGCGGTCCAGGAAGCCCCCAAGGTCGTCGCGCCGGCCCCCGAGGCCCCCTCCGAGGACCGGGGCCCCAAGGCGGCGAAGGAGGCTGGTCAGGAGACCCTCCGGGTCAAGGTGGACCTCCTCACCAACCTCATGAACCTGGCGGGTGAGCTGGTGCTCGGCCGCAACCAGCTCATGCGCGCCGTGGGCGGTCACAGCCGGGGCATCCCCGGGCTCCCGGCCATCCTGCAGAACATCAACCAGGTCACCTCCGAGATGCAGGAGGGGATCATGCAGACCCGCATGCAGCCCATCGGCGGGGTCTTCACACGGTTCCCCCGCATCATCCGCGACATGGCCCGGCAGCTGGGCAAGCAGATCGAGGTGCAGATCCTCGGTGCCGAGGTGGAGCTGGACAAGTCCATCGTGGAGATGCTGGTGGATCCGCTCACCCACATCATCCGCAACTGCGCTGACCACGCCCTGGAGACCCCCGAGCAGCGCCTCGCCGCCGGGAAGGCCGCCACCGGGACCATCGTGCTGAACGCCTTCCACGAGGGAGGCCAGGTGAACATCACCATCCGCGACGATGGCCGGGGCATCGACGGGAGGAAGGTGCTGGAGAAGGCCCTCGCCAAGGGCATCGTCACCGCCGCCCAAGCCGAGGAGATGAGCGACCGCGAGATGGTGAACCTCATCTTCGCGCCCGGGTTCTCCACCGCCGAGCAGGTCTCCGACATCTCGGGCCGGGGCGTGGGCATGGACGTGGTGCGCACCAACACCGAGAAGCTCGGCGGCCATGTCACGGTGGATACCATCGTGGGCGTCGGCACCACCGTGCGGCTCCAGCTGCCGCTCACCCTGGCCATCATCCCCTCCATGATCGTGGGCGTGGGCCCCCAGCGCTTCGCCTTCCCCCAGGTGAGCGTGGTGGAGTTCGTGTGGGTGAAGGCCGCGGACGCCCGCAACCGGGTGGAGCGGGTGCAGGGCGCCGAAGTGCTCCGCCTCCGGGACCAGCTCCTCCCCCTCGTGAGGCTCTCCACGGTGCTGGGCATCGATCCCTCCTACCGGTCCCCCGAGACGGGCGAGGACCAGCCGGATCGCCGGGAGTCCCTGGTGGATCGACGGGGACCGGCCGCCGAGGCCGAACCCCGCACCGACCGCCGCCAGGACTGGCGGAGCGACTACAACATCGTGGTCCTCCGCAACGGCCCCTTCCAGTTCGGCGTGGTGGTGGACGACCTCTACGACATCGAGGAGATCGTCGTGAAACCCCTGTCCGCCTACCTCCAGGACACCAAGTGCTTCAGCGGGGCCACCATCCTCGGTGACGGCCGGGTGGTCATGATCCTGGATGCGGCGGGGCTCGCCGCCCTGGCCCAGCTCCACTTCTCCGACTTCCAGGGCAAGGGGCTCCAGGAGGTGTCCGAAGACCAGGAACGCCTCCGCACGCAGGGCTCCCGGAGGTCGGTGATCCTCTTCCGCGGGGCCGAAGGGGAGCACTTCGCCGTGCCCCAGGACAAGGTGCAGCGGCTGGAGCGCATCACACCCGCCGACCTCAGCCACATGGGGGATCGGGAGTACATCCAGTACCGTGGCGAAGCCCTCCCCATCGTCCGCCTGGAGAAGGCCCTCGACGTGAGCCCCATCGATGCCGGGGCCCAGGAGTACTTCCTCGTGATCCCCAAGGCCGTGCCCGGACAGGCGGAGGTCCCCCCCAGCGGCATCCTGATCGGCGCCATCCTCGACGCCCTGGATCTGGATGTGGAGCTCAAGCCCGTGGACATCCGCGGCGCCGGGCTGCTGGGCTCCGCCGTGGTCCACGAACACCTGACCCTGTTCCTGGATCCCCAGGCCATGGTCCGTGAAGTCCAGGGGAGGTCCGCATGACCCTCTACGCCACCTTCCACAGCCGCGAGCGGCTCTATGGCATCGACATCCTGTCCGTGCGGGAGATCATCCGGGCCTTCGACATCACGGATGTCCCCCGCTCCAGCGCCCATGTCCGGGGCCTCATCAACCTGCGGGGCCAGGTGGTCACCATCATGGACCTCGCGGTCCGGCTGGGCATGGATCGCCCCGCCCTCACGGACAGGAGCCACATCGTGGTGCTCAAGCCCCTGGCGACGCCCGGCGTGCCCCAGGATCCCGTGGGGCTCCTGGTGGACAGCATCGGGGATGTCATCGAGGCCGACGCGGCCATCACGGAGACGCCACCGGCCAACGT
Source organism: uncultured Solibacteraceae bacterium (assembly GCA_964627685.1). Classification (GTDB taxonomy): domain Bacteria; phylum Acidobacteriota; class Holophagae; order Holophagales; family Holophagaceae; genus JAFDVN01. The sequence goes on from CAZVKM010000014.1 coordinate 17,671, forward strand.
CAACGAAGTGGAGGACCGCTTCCTCTCCGGGGTCGTGAAGACCGACGCCGGCCTCCTCGTGCTCCTCAAGCTCACCGACCTGCTCACCGCGCACTGACGCCCCACTCCTCAGGAGGTATCCCATGCAATGGCTCGACAACATCAAGATGGGTCCCAAGCTCATCGGCTCCTTCATCCTCATTGCCCTCTTCTCCGCCCTGGTGGGCACCGTGGGCATCTCCAAGCTGCACGACCTCGAGACCGCGGACACCCGCATGTACGAGAAGATGACCATCCCCCTGGCGGAGATGGGGGACATCATGCAGCTCTTCCAACGCCAGCGGGTGAACATGCGCGATGCCCTCATGACGGGCGATCATGAGAAGTTCGGGGCGCGCATCAAGGAGCTCGAAGCGGAGCTCAGCAAGAAGGAGGAGGAGTTCCAGAAGACCATCCTCACCGACGAGGGCCGCGCGGTCTACAAGTCCTACAGGGAGGCCAACCAGGTCTACGATCGCCTCTCGGACCGGATGCTGGACCTGGTGAAGGCCGGCAAGGTCAAGGAGGCCGAGGCCATCCTGCGTGGCGACGGCTACAGGGCGACCCAGGACGTGATCAAGGCCCTCGATGACCTCCAGAACATGAAGATCAAGATCGCCAAGGAGACGGCCAAGGCCAACTCGGACCTCGCCGACAGCGCCACGCGGATGATGACCATCTTCATCGCCCTGGCCCTGGTGCTGGGCGTGGTCGTGGCGATCCTCATCTCCCGTGCCATCACGGCCCCCCTCCAGAAGGGCGTCGACATGATGCAGGAGATGGCCAAGGGGCACCTCACCAACCGGCTCAACATGACCCGCCTGGACGAGATCGGGGTGCTGGCCCGGAACATGGACGCCTTCACGGACGAGCTCCAGAACAAGGTGGTCGCCACGCTGAAGCAGGTGGCTGCGGGCGACCTGAGCGCCACCGTGGTGGCGGCCGATGCCCAGGACGAGGTCCGCCCCGCCCTGAAGCAGGTGCTCGACAGCCTCAATGGCCTCATCGCCGAGATGAACACCATGTCGGCGCAGCACGACGCCGGCGACATCGACGTGAAGATCGGCGTGGAGAAGTTCCAGGGCGCCTACAAGGCCATGGGCCAGGGCGTGAACGACATGGTCTTCGGCCACATCACCGTGAAGAAGAAGGCCATGGCCTGCCTCGCCGAGTTCGGACGTGGCAACTTCGACGCCCCCCTTGAGAAGTTCCCGGGCAAGAAGGCCTTCATCAACGAGACCATCGAGGACGTCCGCAAGAACCTCAAGGAAGTCAGCAGGACCGTGGGCCAGCTCATCGATGCCGCCAAGGCGGGTCAGCTCTCCACCCGGGGCGACCACCGCTCCCTGCAGGGCAACTGGGCCGACCTCGTGAAGGGCCTGAATGAGCTGATCGAAGCCGTGGTCGGCCCGCTGGAGGAGGTGATGCGCACCATGGCCGCCATCGAGAAGGGCGACCTCACCTCCCGCATCCACACCGCCTACCGCGGGGACTTCCAGAAGCTGGCCGAGGCCATCAACAACAGCGCGACCCGACTGGCCCAGACCCTCACGGAGATCAGCGGCGCCTCCAACACCCTGGCCTCCAGCGCCGATGAGCTCACGGCCACCAGCAACGTGATGGCGAGCAACAGCGAGCAGATGACCGGCCAGGCCAACACCGTGGCTGCCGCCACGGAGCAGGCCTCCTCCAACGTCAAGAACATGGCCGCGGGCGTGGAGCAGATCAGCGCCAACGCCAACACCGTGGCCTCCGCCACGGAGGAGGTCAGCGCCAACCTCCGCACCGTGGGCGCCGCCGTGGAGCAGATGTCCAGCAACCTCCGCGTCATCGCCGGCAACTCGGAGCAGATGCAGTCCGCCGTCAACACCGTGGCCACCGCCATCGAGGAGATGTCCGTCTCCCTGAACGAGGTCTCCCGAAGCTCGGGCCAGGCGGCCACCGTCACCAACAAGGCGGCCACCAGCGCGGCCGGCACCGCGCAGATGATGGAGCGCCTGGGCCGCAGCGCCATCGAGATCGGGAAGGTGGTGGACATGATCAAGGGCATCGCCGCCCAGACCAACCTCCTGGCCCTCAATGCGACCATCGAGGCCGCCAGCGCCGGGGAGGCCGGCAAGGGCTTCGCGGTGGTGGCCAACGAGGTGAAGGAGCTGGCCAAGCAGACGGCGGGCGCCACCGAGGAGATCCGCACCCAGGTGCAGGACATGCAGTCCAACACCCAGGACGCGGTGAAGGCCATCGAGGAGATCGTGCGGATCATCAACGAGATCAACGCGATCAGCGGCAGCATCGCCGCCAGCGTGGAGGAGCAGACGGCCACGACCAACGAGATCTCCAAGAACATCGGCCATGCCGCCCGCGGCGCCGCCGAGGCCGCCCGCAACGTGGGCCAGGCCGCCGGTGGAGCCACGGAGGTGTCCCGGAACGTCCAGGAAGCCGTCAAGGGCGTCACGGACATCTCCCAGAACATCAACCAGCTGGCCATGGGTGCGGGGGATGTGGCGCGCAATGCCTCCGAAGCCGCGCGGGGCATCAATGAGGTCGCCCGCAACGTGGCCTCCGTGAGCGTCGCCGCCAAGGACACGAGCCGCGGGGCCTCCGACACGAACAACGCCTCCAAGGAACTGGCGCGTTTGGCCGAGCGCCTGCAGTCCAACGTGGCCACGTTCAAGCTCTGAGCCCTGATCCCGAGGAACGGACCATGACCGACACGCCGCTCCAGGCCCTGGTGGTGGATGACACCATCCTCTACCGGCGCATCCTCACGGAGGCGCTGGAGGACCTGGGCGGCGTGAAGGTCGCGGGCACCGCCCCTCAGGGCCAGCTGGCCCTGGCCCGGCTGGAACAGCTCCCCATCGACCTCGTGCTCCTCGATGTGGAGATGCCGGAGATGGATGGCCTGGAGGCCCTCAAGCGCATCCGGGCCCGCCATCCGTCGGTGTCGGTGGTCATGGTGAGCGGCTCCAACTCCCTGGCCGCCCACGCCACCATCTCGGCTCTGGAGCTCGGGGCCCTGGACTTCATCCGCAAGCCCGAAGGGGGGGACGCCACCGCGAGCCGCACCGAGCTCCGCGAGGCGCTCCGCCCCCTCGTCCGCCATGTCCGGACCCGCCGGAACCTCCGGGGGGTCCAACCGGCACCTCCCCCACCGACCCCGGCGCCTCCACCCCCTCCCCCGGCGCGCGAGGCTCCTCCTGGCGTGCGACCCGGCACCTTCGAGGTGGTGGGGCTCGGCATCTCCACCGGAGGCCCCAACGCCCTCGGGGAGCTCGTGCCCGCCCTCCCGGCGGACTTCCCCCTGCCCATCCTCGTGGTCCAGCACATGCCTCCGGGATTCACCGCCTCCCTGGCCGAGCACCTCGCCAAGAGGAGCCGCATCCGCGTGAAGGAGGCCGAGGATGGAGAGGATCTGAAGCCCGGCTGCCTCTACCTCGCTCCCGGGGGCCAGCACATGGTCGTCCGGGCCCGCACGACGGAAGATGGCGAGCGCCATCGCTTCATCGGCCTCAACACGAATCCCCCCGAGCACAGCTGCCGCCCCTCCGTGGACGTCCTCTTCCGCAGCCTCTCCGTCCAGTACGAATCCAAGGTCCTGGCCGTGGTCATGACGGGCATGGGCAGCGATGGCTGCGAGGGGGTCCGCACCCTGAAGCGGCGGGGGTGCCATTGCCTCACCCAGAGCGAGGACACCTGCGTCATCTACGGCATGCCCATGGCCGTGGATGAGGCGGGCCTCTCCGACGAGCGGATCCCCCTCCCGCGCCTCGCCACCCGCATCACCCAGCTCGCCAGGAAGGAGCGGTAGTCCCATGGCCAACGCTGAGCCCATCGGTGCCGCTGAATTCAAGCTGCTCCGCGACTTCATCGAACGGGAGTGCGGCATCGTGCTCGGCGAGGAGAAGGCCTACCTGGTGGAGACCCGCCTGGCGGGGCTGATGGTGGAGACCGGATGCTCGGACTACGGCACCTTCTACCGCCTGGCCATGTCGAACTCCCCCTCGGACCTTCGCGACCGGATCATCGATGCGATGACCACGAACGAGACCCTCTGGTTCCGGGATGGCCACCCCTTCAAGATCCTGCGGGAGAAGCTCCTGCCCCAGATGGGGGAGGAGCTCCTGGCCGGCCGCCGGTTCCGGATCCGCATCTGGTGCGCGGCCTCCTCCACGGGACAGGAACCCTACTCCATCGCCATGGAAGTGCTCGAGCACTGCGCCCGAACCCCCGGGCTCCGCCCCGAGCAGTTCGAGATCCTGGCCACGGACATCTCCCCCTCGGCCCTCTTCTTCGCGCGGAACGGCCGCTACGATGCCGCGGCCCTGGCCCGCGGCATGCCCGACGACAAGCGGGCCCGCTACTTCACGGCCCAGGGGCCCGTGTGGGTGCTCAACGACGAGGTGAAGCGCCTGGTCACCTTCCGCAAGTTCAACCTCCAGAATCCCCTGGGCAGCCTCGGACGCATGGACGTCGTCTTCTGCCGCTACGTGACCATCTACTTCGCCGAGGACTTCAAGCAGCGGATCTACTGTGAGATCGCGAACCTCCTCTCCCCCGACGGCTACCTGATCATCAGCGCGGTGGAGAACCTGCTGGGCCTCAGCGATCGCTTCACGCCCCTCTCCCACGGCGGAGGGACCTACTACCAGTGCAAGCCGGACTAGGGAGCCACCTATGGGAATCAAGATCCTCTCCGTTGACGACTCCGCCACCATGCGGCGGGTGGTGGGACGCACCGTGGCCGTCCTGGGGTATGAGCTCCTGGAGGCGGCGAACGGCCTCCAGGCCCTGGAGGTGCTGGACCGGGAGAACGGCGACGTCTCCCTCGTGATCCTGGACGTGAACATGCCCGAGCTGGATGGCGAGACCACCCTCCAGCGGATCAAGGAGCACCCGGTGCACCAGTCCGTGCCCGTGATGATGCTCACCACGGAATCCGAGCGCACCCGCATCCTCCGCTTCCTCCAGGAGGGAGCCTGCAACTACCTCATGAAGCCCTTCAGCGAACAGGACCTGGCCGCCAAGATCGCGGCGTCCCTGGGCCTGGGTCTCTGAGGGATCAGCTCCGCTTCACCACGAGCAGGGTCACATCGTCCCGGAACCCGTTGCCTTCCATGTGCTGGAAGGCGCGGACCAGGAGCGCCTCGAGGAGGTCGTCCGCCGTCGCGTCCGGCAGGGAGGACACCACCTTGGCCAGGGCCTCGTCGCCCAGCTCCTGCCCCGCGACGCTCTCCGCCTCCACCAGACCGTCGGTGAAGGCCACGAGCACATCCCCGGGGCCCATGCGGTTGTGCCCCTGCTCGAAGGTGGCGCCCGGCAGGAGGCCCACCATGGGGCCGGTGGAGTCCAGGCGCTGGAAGGTGCCGTCACGGCGCACGAGGAGCGGGGGGTTGTGTCCCCCGTTCACGTAGCGGAGGTCACCGTTGTCGGGGTTCACGCTGGCCGCGAAGAGGGTGGTGTAGCGGAACCCATCCCGCACCTCGTTCATGCGGACGTTCAGGCGGGTGGCCAGGCGGCCCCAGTTCTTCACGCGCCGGTCGGCCCGGGCGCGCAGGTAGGCGCTGAGCTGGGTCATCATGAGCGCCGCCGGGAGGCCCTTGCCGCTGATGTCCGCCACCACCAGGTGGAGGCGGTCCCCCTCCGCTTCATCCTCCCAGCCACCGGCCGGGGGATCGCTGGCGATCCAGGCGTCGTACAGGTCCCCCCCCACCGCTTGGTAGGGGAGGTTCGCCCCGGCCAGCTGCCACCCCGGAGGCTCCGGCAGGCGCTGCGGGAGCAGCTGGCGCTGGATGTTGCGGGCCAGGTCCAGGTCCTTCTCCAGCCGATCCGCCTGCAGCCGTGCCGCCCGGAGCTCGAGCCCCGTGAGCTGGCTGCTGGTGAGGTTCACCAGGGTCTGGAGGAACATCCGGTCCTCTTCCGTGAGGGTGCCCACGAGGGGATCGGCGGCATAGGCGAAGCCATGGAAGTGGTCCTGATCCCGCAGCTCGATGGCATGCACCAGGTTCCGCTCCTCCAGCAGGGCATGGAGCGCATCGCCCTCCAGCACCGCGGGGAGATTGGGCAGGCCGCGCACCATGACCACCGCCCCATCCCGATCCAGCACCAGCAGCCGGAGGATGCGGAACTCCCCGCTGAGGGTGTTGGCCATGAGGCGGATGAGGTCGTGCTTCGTCTCCACCTCCCCCAGGGAGCGGCTGAGGTCGAAGAGGGTGGACATGCGGCTGAACTGGAGCGCGAGCTGCCGGTTCTGGTCGCTCCGCAGGTTCTCCAGCCGCCGCCAGACCAGCAGCGGGGCGCTGATGGTGAGCAGCAGGTACAGCGCGGCGGGGACCTCTCCCTGGGCCTTGACGACGAGGTGGCCGAAGGTGGCCTCGCCGTGCTTCCAGGGCAGGCTGATCCACTCCTTTCCCGGATTGGTGGGGAAGGCCGGGGCGCTGCCCCGCAGGAAGAGCCACTTGCTCCCGTCCCAGATGCCCCCCTGGGCGGCCCGGGCGATGCCCAGGGCGGAAACCCCCACGAGGTGGAGGAGGTCCTCCTCCGTGCCCTGCTCCGGGAAGGTCTCGAGGAAGTCGATGAGGGGCAGGAGCTCCTGGGCACCCTGGGGAATGGAGAGCGCGAGCGTGCGGAGCCGCTGGAAAGGATCCGACAGGGAGCTGCCGTTCGGCATCACCGCCCCCTCAGGAGATCTTCTTCACCAGGAGGCATTCGCAGCGGCCTTCGTCCTCGCGGAAGTCCACCTCGTCCATAAAGCGGCTCATGAGCAGGAGGCCGAGGCCGCCCTTCCGGGGATGCTTCACGTACTCCTTGGGATCCGGCAGCACCACCTGGTCCCGGGTGAGCCCCTGGCCGCTGTGCCAGATGTGGATCTCCAGGGCCTGGCCCGTGAACCGGAGGTCCAGCTCGACTTCCCGGCCCGGATCGCCCTTGTAGGCGTGGAGGATGACGTTGGTGACCGCCTCATCCACGGCGATGCTCACCTTGGCGGCGGTCGCCTCGTCCATGCCGCTCACCAGGGCGGCCCGCTTGGCCAGCCCGGTGACGAGGTTCAGGTAGCGGGTCTGGCTCGGGATGGTGAGCCGGAACTCGGCCGAGAGGGGCTTGGCCATGTCAGGCCCCCTTCCCGGACTCGGCGAGGGCGGCGTCCTGGTCCTTGTAGACCCGGTACAGCTGCGTGAAGCCCAGGGTGTCGAAGATGGCGAAGACGTTCTCCTGCAGGTTGGAGAGGAGGATGTCCCCCCCGTTCTCCCGCACGGTCTCGATGAGGCCCATGATGGCGCCCAGGCCGGCGGAGGAGATGTAGGAGAGGTTCTGGCAGTTCAGCAGGATGCGGTACTGCCCTTGGGAGACGAGGCCCTCCAGGGCCTGCTCGAACTCGCGCACGGTGTGCGCGTTGATGAACCCGGCGGGCAGGACCACCGCGACACCATCCACTTCGCGCACTTCGATCGCAAGATCAGCCACGGTTCTCTCCAAGGATCTTCGGTCCCCCATCCTAAACGCTGGGGCACCCCTTGGCTACATCGCCATCTTCCGGGTCCGACTTCACTGCTAACCTGAGTCACCCTTTCATCACGGCCCCCATGTCCACCGCCCAGCCCCAGTCCCTCGAGGCCCTCCGCACCCTCCTCACGGAGTGGTCCAGCCACCAGCACCAGCGGCTGGCGGAGGAGGTCGCCGGCGCCATCCAGTCCCTGAGCCTGCATGCCGCCCCGGAGGAAGCCCTCCTGAACCGCATCCTGGCCCTCACCCCCCCGCCGGCCCCGGCGGCGGACCCCGGCGTGGGCCGTGAGCTCGGCGTGGCCCTGGACCTGCTGGAGGCGGCCACCAGCCAGGGGGAGGCCCTGCACAAGCTCATGGACGGCCTCGAGCCGCTCGCGGAGCGCACCGCCCTGTTCGTGCTGAAGCAGGGCATCGCCACCCTCTTCGACTGCCGGGGCTTCGAAGGCACCCCCGCCAAGGCCGGAACCCCCGTGGTGCCCCCCGCGGAGCTGGAGGCCCTCATCGCCGGGCGGCAGGCCTGGCTGGGGCGCGGCCCCGGCTACCAGGCGCTCCTGGCCCCCCTCACCCGCATGGAGGCCCCCGAGGCCCGGGTCTTCCCCCTCCGCCTCAAGCGGAAGGCCGTGGCGGTGCTCCTCGTGGACTGCGGCCTGCGGCAGGAGCTGGACCACCCCGAGGCCCTCCGGGCCCTGGCCCAGGCCGCCAGCGCCACCCTCAGCGCCCTGGCGGGCGCCAAGGAGGAGGAGAAGGCGGCCCCCGTGGCCGATCGCCCCACCCTGCCCACCGTCCTGGTGCAGGACCCCATCCCCGAGCCCCCCCGGCCCCCGGTGGACCCCAAGGTGAAGGCCACGGCGGAGCGGTTCGCCCGGGTCCTGGCGGGCGACATCGAACTGTATTTCCCCACCAAGGTGGCGCAGGCCCGCACCCAGGGCGACCTCTACGGGCTCCTCCGCGAGGAGCTGGACCGCAGCCGCCAGAGCTTCGTGGAGCGGTTCGGGGAGGACCTGGAGCGCCAGCAGGGCATCTTCAGCCGGGCGGTGGTGGATCTGCTCTGTGAAGGAGACGCCGGAAGGCTCGGTGCCGCGCCCTGGGCGTGACTTTTTCTCAATTTCGTGATACACCTTCCGATCTTTGAGACCTCGGCGGTTCCAGGGGGAAGGCACCATGGCGGATCTTGGCAAGAAGCACACCTGCTTCCAGTGCGGAGCGAAGTTCTACGATTTCGGCAAGGCGGATCCGCTCTGCCCCAAGTGCGGGGCGAAGGTGAAGGATGCCCCGGCCAAGCCCAAGGCCCCGAAGAAGGAGAAGGTGGCCCACGTCATCGACGATGACTTCTCCAACGAGGCGGAAGCCGAAGTGGTGGACGAGGGGATCGGCGAGGCCCTGCCCTTCGAGCGCTCCCCCCGGGAAGGCCGGGACGTGGGCGATCTCCAGATGGACGACTACGACGAGTAGGCGCGGGTCGGGGCGGTAGCATGGGGCATCCCATGGCCGCGCCCCCTCCCCTCATCGACCGTCATGTGCACCTCGAGGGCGGCCTCGATCCGGCGTGGGTCCGGCTCGAGGCCGCCCGCCTGGGCCGGGCCCTGCCCCCCAGCCTGGAGGCCCTCTGGCGGGGGGAACCCCAGCCCTTCGAGGGGTTCATCGAAGCCTTCCTCTTCGGAGCCCAGCTGCTCGCCTCCGAGGCGGCGGTGGCCGCCGCCGTGGCCGCCATCGCGACCCGGACCCGGGCGGCCGGAGGCGCGGGCTTCGACCTCTGGTGCAGTCCCAGCGCCCTGGTGTCCCACTGGAAGCTCCTGGACCTCCAGATCTTTTGGCGGGGCCTGGAGGCCGGGCTCGCCGAAGCCCGCAGCCAGGGCCTGGCCGTGGCGGTGGTGGTCGACGCCGTGAACCACTTCGGCCCTGAGCACGGCCATGCCGTGCTGGACCTGATCGAGGCCGACCTGCCGCCCTTCGTGGTGGGCTTCAGCACCGGCGGCCTGGAGCGGGTGCCCTTCCGCGCCTGGGCCCCGGTCTTCGACCGGGCCCGCAAGCGGGGTCTCCGCATCGCCGCCCACGCGGGGGAGAACGGCGACCCCCACCAGGTCCGGGAGGCGGTGCTCGAGGGGGGCGTCGCCCGGATCGTCCACGGGCTCAGGGCCGACCCCGCCACCCTGGACCTCCTGGCCGAGCGTCGCATCCCCGTGGACATCTGCCCCAGCTCCAACGCCCTCCTGGCCGCGGACGTCCAGCCGCACCCCCTCCCCCGCATGCGGGCCGCGGGGGTGCGGTGCGCCCTGGGCACGGATGACCCCGGCGTGATCCCCTGCACCCTGGCCTCCGAACGGGCCGCCGCCCGTGGGATGGGCCTTTCCGAGGCCGATCTGCTGGCGATGCGCCGCTTCGGGGCCGAGGACGCCTGGTGCCTGAGTGCTGGAGCCTGAGCCCCTGAAGGGGTAGAATCAATGGTTCACAAGAGGCACCCATAGCTCAGCTGGATAGAGCATCAGGCTTCGAACCTGAGGGTCGG
>CAZVKM010000015.1:0-27596 GCA_964627685.1 uncultured Solibacteraceae bacterium
GCAGGTCCGTGAGGGGGGCCTTGAGGGCTTCGGGCACGTGGAAGCCCGGGGCCTCGAGCACCGAGTCGCGGAGGGCGCGCTTGAGGCCTTCCGTGAGGCCGGACTCCAGCTTGCGGCGCGCCGTGGCCGCCGCCTCCGCCAGCTCCGGATCCGCCCAGGCGCTGGCGATGCGGAGCCCCAGGAAGAGGGCCTCCGCCTCGTCCACCGTGAACATCAGGGGCGGCAGGTCGAAGTGGCGCGGCAGCCGGTAGCCCGCACCGGCTTCGCCCTCGATAGGCACGCCCGAGGCCTGCAGATCGGCCACGTCCCGGTAGAGGGTGCGCACGCTGATGCCCAGCTCCCCCGCCAGCTTGGCCGCGGTGCTCAGCCGATCCCGCCGGAGGATCTGCACGACCTGGAAGAGGCGATCGGCGCGTCTCATGTCAGGCGCTCCTGGAACCGGGTCCAGGCGGACTCGGTCCAGGCCCCGGGGTGGAAGACGTAGATGCGGCGACCGGGCCGCAGCCGCGGCAGCGGCTCATCGGTGCTGACCCCCCAGCTGTGGGCGGCCTGGGGCACGGTGACGTCCTTCCCCTGCGCCAGCCGCGCGCGGATCACGCCTTCATCCGCGGACATCCGGAAGAGCATCGGCACGGCCTCATCCACGGGCAGGCCGCGGATCCAGGGATCCCCCCAGCACCAGGAGGCCAGCGCCGTGATGGAGAGGGGCGTGGCCTCGGGCAGGGCCGTCCGCACCGCCCGCAGCGCCTCGGCGTACCAGGGGCGCTGGCTCAGGGTGGCATCGAAGTCGATCTGGAGGCCCCTCACCCCCGGCAGGGCCACGCAGGCCCGGGCCTGATCCACGAGGGCCTGGATCTGACCTGTCCCCGGGGGACCCTGGGCCTCCACGCGGATGACCGCCAGGAGGGGCGTCCCCGGGGGCACCTTCAGGGGATTGCGCCGAGGCCGCCACTGAGCCCCTGCAGCCTCCAGGTGGAGCTCCCCGGCCAGGAAGGCCACCCCTTCCCCATGGCTCAGGAACCGGAGGTCCTGCGGGCTCTCCCAGGCCCAGAGCATGCGCTGGGGGAGGCTCCGCAGGCGCGGGGATTCCCGACGGCACCCCCCCAGGACGACGAGGGCCAGCAGCAACGGGACCCCTGGCCGCATCAGTAGTGCACCGGGGTCCTGGCCGCCCATCCGCTTCGCGGGTAGGTGGTGTGCAGGATCCGGAAGGCCCGCTTGCTCAGGGCGGACAGGGCCTGGTCCGCGCAAGCCGCATTGCGGGTGATGCGGACGAAGCGGTGGAGGGCCTCGGGCACCTCGGGGTCCTCGGGATGGCGGGTGGCATGGGCGATGACCCCGGCGCCGAACCAGTGCCGCGCGGAGGGGAAGGCTTTGAGGCGCACGGCCTCCGCCTCCCGCTGCTGACGCTCTGCCGCCGTGAGCCACCCCAGCGGGGCGCTCAGGGTCCGGGTTCCCGGCCTCGGAGTGAAGCACCACCAGTTGGTGCCGAAGGGCACCACCTCCGTGATCGGCGCCCAGCCCTCGTTGGACCGGCCCATCCCCCCCTCCAGCTCCGGCGCCAGCCCGGGATGGGCCATCAACAGGCGGATGATGCGGAAGGAGCGCCGGTCCGGGTCGGCCTGGGTGAGGTCCGCGGGAATCCGGTTCCGCACTTCGGGATCCAGGAGGGCCCGGAGGCGGCCTTCGGCCGCCCAGTCCTCCAGCAGCAGGCTCCGCACCCAGGCCACGTGGGCCACATCCCGACGCAGGGCGGGTTCCCACCCCTCCGCCTTCGCCAGGTCCTCCAACCGGGAGAGGGGCAGGTCGCGGTTGACCTGATCCGCCACCTCCGGATCCATGAGGTGGGGACGGGGGCCATAGTGCGCCGCCGTGGCGGGGGGCAGCTCCCCGAGGGGGACGCTCCGCTCCGAGACATCCTCGATCAGGCCCACCACCTGAGACCCGCCCATGCGGGCCCAGGCTTCGAAGGTGGGGGCCTGGGCGCGGCCCTCCGCCCGAAGACGATTCTCGGCCCAGGCGGGCCAGGCCTGACGCAGGGCGGACTCGACCCGGGCCACCGAGTCCCTGCCCTTCGCCCGTCGCACCTCCGCCAAGGTGTGGAACCACGCCAAGGTCGGGGCCGCGACACGGTGATGCGGATGGCGGACCGCCTGCGCCTCGAGGGCGGCCCGCCGGGCATCCTCCGGGGGCAGCAGGGCGAGCGCCGCCACGAGCCAGGGCAAGGTGGGCGCGGCCCCGAGGTGGGGCAGAACGGCCGTGGCCGAGGCCTTTGGATTCCCCATCACCGCCAGCCACTCCGACAAGTCGCGGGCCTCCTGCGACAGGTCCGGGGCCGTGGGTCCCCTGCGCCGTTGGGCCTGCCTCAGCTGCTCCACCAGGTCCGGACCGCCGGCCTTCGACACGAGGCCTGCCAGGGCCTCCGCCTCCAGCACCTCGGGCTCCACGCGGAAGCGCACATATTCGAGGTAGGCCTCCGCCTCCGCCTTCACAGGCGCGAAGGCCGGATCCGGGATCAGGGTCCCCAGCACACGCTTGGCTTCCGCCCAGGCCGTGGGTGCCTCCGCCTGGGGCCCCAGGCTGGCCTGGCGCATCCAGCAGCGGGCCTCCAGGAATCCGGCCCAGGCCCGCCAGGGGGAGGCGGGCTCCGCCGCGATGGCGCGGAAGGCGGTGCGAGCCTCCTCCCATCGATCCGCGTAGAACCAGGCCGCGGCCCGCTGGTAGTCCCGGTCCCACTTCAGCCACTGGGGCGCCGTCACGGCTTCCGGCAGCTGGAGCCCCTTCGGGTTGCTGCGGAAGACCCCATCCTGGGCCTTCAGCCAGTCGAGGAGCGCCCCCGCCTCGGTCCTGTGATCCCTCTGGCGGGCCTCCCAGGTGGTCAGCGCCGTCTCGAAGGCGTGCTCGGAGACATTGGTGAAGCCTTCATAGCTGTCCGTGGTCCGGTAGGTGTTCAGGCGTGCCACCGGAACGGAGAGATGGGCCGAGACCACCTCCTGCCACCGCTCCGAAGGGGCCATGGGCCCGGGTCCCGGTCCTGCGGAGGCCTCCGGCGCGGGAGGGATCCAAAGCTCGGGAGGCACCGGCAACCCCGTGAGGTGGCGGTAGGCCACCACCAGGTGGTCCATGGGGAGGCCCGGACGGAGGATCCCGAGATCCCCACGCACGGCCTCAGGCCAGGCGACATCGGGCTGGTGGAGATCCGTGAACACGGCCTCGACGCTGCCGGGACCGCACGCCCGGAGCCGAAGCCAGGTGGCGGTCCCCAGGATCCCCACCGCCAGAACCCCGGTCACCAGGGACCCCCATCGACGCATGCCCGCCTCCCGAGGCCCATCTTAGGGCCGGCCGGGCCGCGGCGGATTGGTCGTAGCCCCCCACCCGCGACCTCGCGGATAATCGACAGACTTCCATGCCCACGCCCATCGACCTGCCCCACTACCTCGCCGGCCGTTTCCAGCCCGCCGCCAGCGGCCTCTGGCTGGAGGACCTGGAGCCCGCCACGGGCCAGGTGCTCGCCCGGGTGGCCCGCGGCGCCGCCGAGGATGTGGAGGCCGCCGTGATGGCCGCCGCCGCGGCCCAGCCCGCCTGGGGCCGAAGCTCCGTCGCTGAGCGCGCCGACCTGCTGGAGGCCCTCGCCGCCCGGGTGGAGGCCCGCTTCGACGACTTCGCCGAGGCCGAGAGCCGGGACGCCGGGAAGCCCCTGCAGCTGGCCCGCAGCCTCGATATCCCCCGTGCCCTCTCCAACCTCCGCTTCTTCGCGCGGGAGGTGCGCCAGCGGCACGACGAGGCCTATCACGTGGAGGACGGCTTCCACTACGTGCACCGCAGCCCCGCGGGGGTCTGTGCCCTCATCACGCCCTGGAACCTGCCCCTCTACCTGCTCACCTGGAAGCTGGCCCCGGCGCTCGCCATGGGCAACACCGTGGTGGCCAAGCCCAGCGAGCTCACCCCCCTCACGGCCCACCTGCTCATGGAAGAGCTCCATGCGCTGCGACCACCCCATGGGATCGTGAACCTGGTGCACGGCCTGGGCGGCGAGGCCGGCGCGGCCCTGGTGGCCCACCCCCGTGTGAAGGCCGTGAGCTTCACGGGCGGAACCGCCAGTGGCGCCCTCGTGGCCGCGGCCGCGGCCCCCGCCTTCAAGAAGCTCTCCCTGGAGCTGGGCGGCAAGAACCCCAGCCTCGTCTTCGCCGACGCCGACTTCGACAAGGCCGTGCAGGGCGTCACCCGCGCCGCCTTCCAAAACACGGGGCAGATCTGCCTCTGCGGAAGCCGCATCCTGGTGGAGCGTTCCCTCCACGACCGCTTCGTGGAGGCCCTGGTGAAGGAGGCCGCCGCCTGGGTCCCCGGCGATCCGCGCCGGGAGGCCACCAAGGGCGGCGCCCTCATCTCCGCCGGCCACCGGGACAAGGTGGAGGGCTACCTGCGCTTGGCGGTGGAAGAGGGCGGCACGATCCGCTGCGGCGGGAAGCGTCCGTCCCTCGATCCCGAATTCGCGGGCGGCTTCTTCCTGGAGCCCACCGTCATCACGGGCCTACCCGCCACCTGCCGCACGGCCACCGAGGAGATCTTCGGCCCCGTGGTCACGGTCCACCCCTTCGACACCGAGGAGGAGGCCCTGCAGCTGGCCAACGGCGTGCGCTACGGCCTCGCCGCCAACCTGTGGACCCAGGACCTCGACCGCGCCCACCGCGTGGCGAAGAAGCTGGAGAGCGGCCTCGTGTGGATCAACACCTGGCTCATGCGCGACCTCCGCGTGCCCTTCGGGGGTCTGAAGGACAGCGGCGTGGGCCGCGAAGGCGGGCGATGGAGCCTGGAGTTCTTCAGCGAAGCCAAGACCATCACCGTGAAGCTGGACTAGGGGATCCCATGAGCACCGGCCGCATCGTCGCAGGCGCCCTCGCGCCCCATCCGCCCCACCTGGTCTACGCGGAGAACCCGCCCCAGAACGAGCCCCGTTCGGAAGGGGGCTGGGAGGTGCTCCGCTGGGGTTACGAGCGCCTGCGCAAGGACCTGGCGACGACGGACTACGACGTGATCCTCGTGCACAGCCCGCATTGGAAGACCCGCACGGGCAACCACCTGCTGGCCGTACCCCAGCTCCGTGGGCTCAGCGTGGACCCCATCTTCCCGAACCTCTTCCGCTACACCTTCGACCTGAAGGTGGACGTGGAGCTGGCCCGGGCCATCCACGCGGAGGGCCAGGCCCGGAAGCTGGAGATGCAGCTCATGGAGAACCCGGACTTCCGGGTGGACTACGGCACCATCATCAGCTGCCACCTGGCGAACCCCGCCTGGGACAAGCCCATCGTGGCCCTCAGCTCCAACAGCACCTACTTCGATTTCAGCAACGAGATGGGCCAGGACGAGATGGCCCGCCTGGGCGAGGCCACGAAGGTCGCCATCGAGCGGACCGGCCGCAAGGCGCTGCTGCTGGCCAGCTGCTCCCTGAGCCACCGCCACTTCACCACCGAGAGCGACCTGCCCGAGGACATGAGCAAGGAGCACATCACCCACCACGGCCAGTACCTGTGGGACATGCGCGTCCTCGAGCTCATGAAGCAGGGCCGCACCCGGGAGCTCATGGACATCCTGCCGGACTTCACGGAGCAGGCCATCAGCGAGACCAAGGACGGCAGCCTCGCCTGGTTGCTGGCGGCGCTGGGCTACCCGAGCTACCCCGCCGAGGTCTACGGCTACGGCAGCGTGATCGGCACGGGCAATGCGGTGGTGGGTTGGATCCCGGCTGAGGTGAAGGCGTGATCGTGAAGGGTTTCATCGTCCCCGGTCGTCCCCTCCCCCTCCTCGCCCCGGACCGGAATCCCGCCTGGGCGGAGCTTCGCCGCGGCTTTGAGCAGGCCCGCGCCGAGATCCAGGCCAGCGGCGCCGACCTGATCCTCTGCTACAGCACCCAGTGGGTGAACGTCATCGGCCACCAGATCCAGGGCGACCCGCAGCCCGAATGGGTGCACGTGGACCAGGACTTCCACGCCTTCGGCACGATGCCCTACAAGCTCCGCATGGATGCGGACTTCGCGAAGGCCTACGAGGCGGCGGGCCGCGCCCGGGGCCTCTTCACCCGCGCCGTGAGCTACCGGGGCTTCCCCATCGACAGCGGCACCATCCAGGCCCTGCAGCTGCTCAACCCCGACAACGCCATTCCCGCCTGCGTGGTGGGCTGCAACATGTACGCGGACCGGGCGGAGACGATCGTGCTTGCCAAGGCCGCCCTGGACGCGGTGAAGGCCACCGGGAAGAAGGTGGTGGCCGTGGCCGTGACCGCCCTCTCCAACCGCGTGTTCCCCCGCATGATCGACCCCACGGACGACCGCCTCTACGCCGCCAAGGACGACGAGTGGAACCGCAAGGTCCTCGAGATGCTCGAGGATGGCCGCGTGGAGGACGTGAGCCAGGTGATCCGCGAGTTCAGCCAGCAGGCCCACGGCGACCAGCGGGGCCGCGCATTCTGGTGGCTCAGCGGGATGCTGGGGCAGCACAACGGCTATGCCGGCCAGACCCTGGCCTACGGCCCCCTCTGGGGCAGTGGCGCCGCCGTGGTGAGCCTCACCCCCGCCCCCGAGCGCAACCTCAGCCGCGAGTTCGACGAAGGCGAAGTGGAGACCTTCGGCGGGGAACGCGGCGTACTGGCGGGCGGGAAGGCCGCTCCCCCACCGACGACCGACGACCGACGACCGACGACCCCCTCCGGCGCCATCCACACCAGCGCCAAGAAGGCCCCCAAGGCCGTGGGCGCCTACCCCCACGCCCGGCGGCAGGGCGACTTCATCTTCGTGAGCGGCATCGGGCCCCGGCAACCCGAGACGGACGAGATCCCCGGCGGTCCCGTGCGGAACGCCGACGGCACCCCCCGGGACTACGACACCGCCGCCCAGACGAAGGCCGTGATCGAGAACATCAAGGCCATCCTCGAGGACGCCGGCTCCAGCCTGGAGGCCATCGTGGACTGCCAGTGCTTCCTCATCGACATGCAGCGGGACTTCAAGGCCTTCAACGAGGTCTACCGCCAGTACTTCGAGGGGATCCAGGCCACGCGCACCACGGTGGAGGTGCGGGCCCTGCCCACGCCCATCGCCGTGGAGATGAAGGTCATCGCCCGGGCCTAGTTCAGCGCCTAGTTCAGGGCCTCGTCCAGCGCCTTCTCGAAGGCCGCCATCGCGGCCTCATTGGCCGGGACCACCCGGGTGTTGAAGCGGAGCACCGCCTCCCGCAGAGGCCGGGAACGGAAGACCCGCCAGGGCTCATGCTGGTAGCGCACCCAGAGGCGCTCCGGCTCGCAGCGGTACTCGAAGCGGTCCCCGACGTTGAGGAGCCGACCGGAATAGTCGAGGAAGTCCCCCACCTCGGGCAAGGTCAGGGCGAACTCGCCTCCGGGCCAGTCCTGTCGAAGCAGGCCCTCCAGGATCGAGCGGCGTCGGGCGGCGCTCGTGTCCACCAGCGCCTTCACCTGGAAGGAGGAGGCCACCCGGCCCGCGGCGATCTGCTGCAGGGCCCAGGTCCCCCGACCGGTGACCGGCATCCCCTTTAGCTTGCGCAGCCGCGGGAGGTCCACGCCATAGCGCACCTCCAGGTAGGAGACCTGGCTCATGACGACGGTGCCCCCAGCCAGGGGCGTGGTGCCGGGGGGCTTCGGATCCCCGGGCGCCTCCCCCCTCGCCGACAAGGTCAGCAGGAGCAAGGGGAGGAGGGACCGGCGCATGGGGATCCCATCGGCAGGTCCACGCCGCCCGTCAAGTCCAGGCCCGGGGTGGGGGTAAGCTGGGCCGTGCGCATCCATGACCTCAGCCCCCTCATCGAGCCCGGCCTCGCCGTGTGGCCGGGGGATCGCCCCTATGCCCGGGAGGTGCTCCTCGCCCTGGATCAGGGGGCGAACCTGGATCTCAGCAGCATCCACACCACGGTGCACCTCGGGGCCCATGCCGACGCGCCCAGCCACTATGGGCTCGGCGCACCCTCCATCGAAGCCCTCGACCTGCTCCCCTACTTCGGGCCCTGCCAGGTGATGCGGGTGGCGGTGGCCCGGGGGGAGCGGATCCACCCACGCCACCTCCCGGGCCCGGTGACCGCCCCGCGGCTGCTCCTCCACACGGGCACCTTCCCCGATCCCCGATCCTGGAACGAGGATTTCGCCAGCCTGAGCCCCGAGCTCATCGAGCACCTCCACACCCTGGGCGTGGTGCTGGTGGGGATCGACACCCCCAGCGTGGATCCTTTCGCCAGCAAGGCCCTGGAGAGCCACCAGGCGCTGCTCCGCACGGGCCTCCGGAACCTTGAGGGGCTGCTCCTCGACGGGGTGCCCGAAGGGACCTACACCCTCCTCGCCCTCCCGCTCCGCCTCGCGGGCGCGGACGCCTCGCCCGTGCGGGCGGTGCTGGTGGAAGGGGCATCAGCCTCGCCATTTGAGGGGCATGGAGGCCGCTAGAATCGGGAATCCCCCCGAGGCTCCATGGCGCACGAACACGAGGTGAATCAGATCCTGGCCACCGTGAGCCGCCTGGAAGGGGAGCTACGCACCTTGAGGGTGCAGCTGGCCAAGCTGCACCCCGCGGAGCGCACGGGGGAGGTGGCCGTGCCCGTGGCCCTCCAGCAGACCCCGCCGCCCGCACCCCTCCCGACCCCGCCGCCCCAGGCCCCGAGGATGGCCCCCGCGCCGCGGCCCACCGCCCCTCCGAGGCCGCCACGGGCGCCCTTCCAGGCCTCCACGCTGCTGGCCATCGCAGGCGCCACCCTCTTCCTCTTCGGCGTGATCTTCTTCCTCTGGCTCAGCATCCAGCGCGGCTGGATCAATCCCGCCGCCCGGGTGCTGCTGGGGCTGGCCACCAGCACGGGGCTGCTCATCCTGGCCGCGCGGTTCCTCCCCACGGAGCGTCGCGCCGTGGCCGTGGCGCTGCTCGCCGCCGGCCTCGGCACCTTGGACTTCAGCGCCTTCGCGGGCTTCAGCCTGTACCACCTCTACCCCGCGGGCCTGGGGCTCGGCCTGGCCGTGGCCGGTGCGCTGGTGGCCGGCGGCCTCGGCACCCGGGTGCAGAGCCAGGCGGCCATGGCCGTGGGGCTCGTCGCCGCCCTGCTGGCCCCTCCCATCTTCAGCACCGGAGGCCATCACGAGATCTCCCTGTCCCTCTACCTCGCGGGGCTGATGGGGGCCCTGCTGGTGGTGCCCTACCGGGCCGGCACCGGCGCCCGCTGGGGCGTGGTGCGATGGCTCGCCACGCTGGGGGTGTGGACCCTCCTCGCCACCGGCCTCGACGCCCCGGGCGTGGACGCCCCGGTCCTCCTGGCCCTGCTCACCCTCCACCTCGGCCTGGCCCTGCTGTGGGTCTGGCTGCCGGGCCCGGTGGCCGAGGTTCCCGCCAGCCCCCTCACCCTCTGGGCCATGGCGCTCATGGCCTACGCCAGCCTCGCCTGGGGCCTCTGGAAGGCGGCCCTCTTCCCGGAGGCGGCCTTCGCCCTGCCCGTGGTGCTCCTCGGGGCCTTGAACCTCGGCCTGGTGAAGCCCATGCGGGCGCGCCTCGGCAGCCCCCGGGCGGACTTCGGCCTCCTCGCCTTCGGCGCGGCCTTCCTGAGCCTCGCCCTTCCCATCGCCCTGGACTGGGCCTGGGTGGGACCACTCTGGGGCCTCTTCGCCCTGGCCTTGGCCTACGCGGCCCAGGCCATGGAGGCTCGCGGGGACTGGAGCGCCCAGGAAGTGGGCCACCTCCGCCGCCTCGCCCTCGGCCTCACCCTCCTCGCCACCCTCCGTTGGCTCACCGGGGTGGACCACCTCTTCGACACCGCCCGCACCCCCTTCCTCAATGGATCCTTCGCCCTCGCCACCACCGCCACCGCAGCCTGGCTGCTGCTGGCCCGGCGGGGCGGCGCCCTGGGCGTGGTGGGCTTCGTCGTGGCGCAGATCCTCGGCCACCTCACCCTCGCCACGGAGGTGGAGGGCCTGGCCCGCACCCTGGGCGCGGGCCTCCGGGGCGCCTCCGTGGCCATCACCGTGGCCCTGGCCGCCAGCGGCGCCCTGCACTGGCTGGCGGGCCTCCGCACGGAAGCCCCCCTCCTGCGGCGGGGGCTCACGGCCGCGGGCTACCTCTGGCTCGCCTTCGCCTCCTGCAAGCTCATCGGGGTGGACCTGGCCCACGCCGACCTCGCCGCGCGGGCCCTGGCCTTCCTCGCCGTGGGCGGGATCTTCCTGGCCACGGCCCTCATCGGGGCCCGGGCCCGCCAGTCCCGGGAGGCCTGATGCGCCGCGCCGCCCTCCTCCTCGCCCTCACCGTCACGCTGGCGGCCCAGGGGCTCCAACGTCGGCCCCTCGGGGCCCCCGCCCGCAGCGGCTGGGGCACCGTCACCCTCGATGCGGCCGCCACCCGTCAGCAGGGCAGCCTCTGGATCTCGGACGCCGAGGGGCGACCCGTGCCCTTCCTGGAGGTCCAGGCCGGCGGACGGACCTTGCCCGCCGTCGTGCCCGACGGCCTGCGCCTGGGCAAGGATCCCGCGGGCCGGCCCACGGCGGCCTTCCTGGTGCCCGCGGACCCCGGCGAGCGGGTGCTGCGCCTGGAGGTGGAGGCCCAGGATCGTCCCTGGATTGCGCGGCCCCTCCTGGAACGCCAGGGCCCGGGCGGCACCTGGGTCACCTGGGATCCCAAGCCCCGCCCCCACGTATGGGACCTGGGTGCCGGCAGCGTGGAGACCGAGGTCACCCTGCCCGCGGAGCCCGGCCCCTGGCGGCTCATCCTGAAGCCCGTGGTGGGAAGGCTCCCCCGCCTCACGGGCCTGAGCTTCGCTTCCCGCACCACCACCTGGACCCTGGCCACGGAGGCGCGCTTCCCGCTGGCCTTCGAGCCGGCCGGCCCCGGTACCTGGGCCCTGGCCCTGCCGCAGGGGGAGGATCTGCGCCGCCTGGAGGTGCAGCTCCGCCCCCCCGCCGCACCCCTCCGCGCCGAACTCCTGATCCCGCGACCTCCCGTGGAAGGCCGCCCTCAGCCGCCCATTCCCCTCCCGGCCCACGGCGCCCTCTGGGCGCTACCCGCCCTCGACAGCGAAGGCACGACGCTCACCCTGGAGGCGCCCCACCACGGTCCCTTGCTGCTGCGGCTGCCCGAGGGGGCGGAGCCGATCGCCATCCAGGCCCTCTGCGGCCGGGCGACGCTCGCCTTCCCCGCGGAAGCCGGCCGGCGGTACTTCCTCCACAGCGGCGGGGCCCGGCGCCAGGCCCCGGGCGACCTCGCCACCCTGCAGGCCGGCTTCGATCCCCAGGCCGCCGAATCCCTGTCCCTCGGCCCGGCGGAGGCCGATCCCCACGGCCAGGCGGAGACCATCCCCACGCCTTCCCTCTGGGACCGCACCGCGAGCCTCTGGCCCTGGCTCATGGGGGGCCTCGTGGCCCTGCTGGCCCTCTTCGGGCTCCGGCTCCTGCGGCCGCGCCCTTGATCCGTTCCCTGCCCTCTCTTGGAACTCCCCATGTCTGATTCCCAGCGTCCCGCCCAGGACCACGCGCTCATCTGGATCAGCTGCCTGGCGGCCTTGGCCTGCTTCGTCGCGGCCTTCCTCGGCCGGTCGTCCTCCACCCGCACCGGGGTCCTGCTGGCCGTGGGCCTCGTGTGGGTGACCGTGGGCGTGCTCCGGTTCCGGGCCTCCCGGCGGGCGGGCGCCTCCGCCTGAGCGCCCGCCGGACCCAGGCGCGGCCCCTCGGCTAGCGCCGGATCTGCACCAAGGCCACGCCGCCGACGATCACCGCCATGGCCAGGAGCATGCGGAGCGTCAGGGGCTCCTGGAGGAAGCCCACCCCGAGGCCCACCGCCACCACCGGGGTGAGCACGGCGTAGCTCCCGAAGCGGCCCGGGGACCAGAGCCGGCTGAGCACCGCGAAGGCGCCGTAGGCGAGCAGGCTCGGCACCGCCACGAGGTAGAGGAAGGCGGTGAGGGCCCTGGTGGTCATGGGGGCGTGGAAGCAGCCCCCTTGGAGCAGGGCGAGGGCCGTGAGGAAGAGCCCCGACGCCCCCATCTGCACCACGAGGATCCAGGCCAGGCCCCCGGTCACGGGGTGCCTCCGGAGGCGGAGGGCTGACCAGGCGAAGCTCCAGGTGGAGGCCATCATGCAGGCGAAGCCCATCCAGGTCACCTGCTGGGTGCGACCCGGCAGCAGGAGCAGGGCCACCCCGGCGAGGCCGAGGGCCACACCCACCCACACGCGCCTCGGGTGGCGTTCCTGCCGCGCGCTGAGCAGCACGATCCAGAGGGAGATGCAGGCGTTGAGCAACCCGCCCACGCCGGTGCTGAGCTGCTGCTGCCCCAGCGTCGTGAACAGGTTGGAGGCGCCCACCATGAGCAGCCCGAGCACGGCGAGGCGGGGGAGCTCCCGCCGGGGGACGGGGGCCTCCCGGCGGGCGAGGGCCACCGCCACGAGGCAGCCCGCCGCGGCCACGTTCCGCAGGCCCACGAGCCCCAGGGGCGTGAAGCTGGCCAGGGCCAGCTTGATGCCCAGGAAGCTGGAGCCCCAGCCGATCACCACCGCCAGGAAGCAGGCCCAGGCGAGCATCAGGCGGGCAGGTCCCGGAGGATCTCCGCGGTGGTGCGCACCTCGGCGAACTCCCCCTGGAGCTCCGCCAGGCCCACCTGGTGCATGGTCTCCGCCGGGATCACGGACCCGTCGAGGCCCTTGAAGTCGAAGGTGGCGCAGGCATCGGCCGCCACCGCCACGCGGAACCCGAGGTTGCCCGCCATGCGCACGGTGGTGCTCACGCAGTGGTTCGTGATGAAGCCAAGGACCACCAGATGATCGAGGCCGCGCTGCCGCAGGTGGGCTTCCAGGTTCGTCCCGATGAAGGCGCTGTTCACGGACTTGGGGAAGATGGGCTCATCTGGCAGGGGCTGGGCCTCGGGCTTGAAGGCGTTCCCCGGACGCTCCGGACGGAGCGTGGAGTTCGGCTCCGTGCTGTCGTGCCGGGCGTGGAGCACGGGCAGCCCCCGCTTCCGGAAAGCCTCCAGCAGGCGGGCGATGTGGGCCTCGGCCCCGGGGTTGTTCCGGGGGCCCCAGCTGGGGTCGTCGAAGGCCTGCTGCACATCGATGAGGAGGAGGGCGGTTCGGCTCACGGGGTGTCTCCGGCGACCCGGGGGAGGAGGCGGACCTTCGGGCGCAGCTGCACGAGGGCCACACCCCCGAGGATGAGGACGAGGCCCAGACCCGTGGCCCAGGTGAAGGGCTCTCTCAGGAGCAGGCCGCCCAGGATCACGGCCACCAGGGGGTTGAGGTAGGCGTAGGTGCCCATCTTCGCGGGGGGCCACACCCGGGCGAGGTAGACATAGGCGCTGAAGGCGATCACCGAGCCGAACACGGCCAGGTAGCCCACGGCGAGGCCGGCCTTGAGGGTGATCGGGGCCACCGTGAAGCCGCCCGTGAGGGGGGCCAGGAGCGAGCCGAGCCCAGCCGCCGTGAGCATCTGCACGGCGGTGTTGCCGAAGGAGGACTGGTGCTGCTTCACGTGGTGCTTGCCGTGCAGGGTGGCGAAGGCCCAGAGGACGTTCGCCAGCAGGAGGGCCCCGAGCCCGAGCCAGTGCACGTCGCCATGAAGCGGATCCGCCAGCACGGCCACCCCGAGCAGGCCGAAACCCAGCCCCACCCAGGTCCGCGTCCCCTGGCGTTCGCCGCTGAAGAGGGCGAGGAAGAGGGGCACCATGGCGCACACCGTGGCCGCCAGTCCGCTGGTGACATGCCGCTCGCTCCAGGTGACCAGCGCATTGCTCCCGCTGAGCATCAGGGCACCGGTCAGCATGAGGTGGGGCAGGTCGGCCCTGTCGGGCAGGATCTCTCGCCGCAACCGGGAGAGCAGCACCGCCAGCAGGCCGCCGCCGATGAAGCGGAAGGCCACCATGCCATAGGGCGTGAAGCTCTGGAGACCCACCGCGATGGCGAAGTAGGTGGAGCCCCACACAAGGGCGATGGTGGCGTAGGCGATCCAGGGGAGCATGGTCAGTCTCGGTCGAAGGAAGTGGCGCGGTGCACCGTGGCCACGCGGAGCGTGTAGGCCTCGTAGAAGCGGACCCGCCCCTGCCGCATCACCTCCGCGTGCTCCAGGTTGCGCCGCCAGGCCTGCGCGGAGGCCTCATCGGTCCAGTAGCTCACGGTGATCCCGAAACCTTCGGGGCTGCGGGCGCTGTCGACGCCCAGAAAGCCGGGCTGGGTGGCGACGAGTTCGACCATGCGGGCCGCGGCGGTCCCGTAGCCATCTTCGAGGCCCACGGGCCGCCGGCTGGCGAAGATCACGGCGGTGTAGGGGGGTTCGGGGGTGCGGGCGAACATCAGGCGCGCTTCCGGAGGGGCTGGGTGGGGGCCACCTCCGCCGGGAAGGGGCTCGGGCCGTCCTTGTGGAAGTGGGTCTGCAGGATCACGGTGGTGCGGGTGGTGACGTGGGGCCCGAGGGTTCGGATCTTGCGCAGGCGTTCATTGAGGGCCATGGGGGTGGCCGCGCAGATCTTGAGCAGGAGGCAGTCCTCCCCGGCCACGGTGTGCGCTTCCAGGACATCCGGCTCCGCCTCCAGGGACTTCCAGAAGCGCCGCTCCAGGGCCTCATCGTTGTCGGCCTTGTAGCGCACCGCCACGAAGGCGATGACGGGCTTCTGCACGGCGGCGGGACTCACGCGGGCCGCGTAGCCGTCCAGGATGCCTTCGGCCTCTAGGCGCTTCACGCGGTCGATGATGGTGGGCCGGCTCACCCCGAGGCGCTCCGCCATCTCGGCGTGGGGGATGCGCCCTTCGGCCTGGAGCAGGGCCACGATTCGGCGGTTGAGGTCGTCATCCAGCAGGTGTTTCACGGGAACCCCCAGACCTCCAGTGTTGTGACCTCGTGCGATTTGACAAGCCTTCGAATTCGAACCCTTTCAAAGTGTAAAACCCCATGAGGGAGATAAACTGGAAAGACGAGGCCGCCATGGACTTCCGCCAGCCCTTCACCGACGACAGCTTCTTCCTCATCGCGGGCCCCTGCGTCATCGAGAGCCGGGAGCACAGCCACTTCATGGCCTCGGCCCTGAAGGACCTGGCCGTGAGCCGGGGCATCCCCTTCCTCTTCAAGAGCAGCTTCGACAAGGCCAACCGAACGAGCCTCGACAGCCACCGGGGCCAAGGGATGGATGTGGGTCTCGACATCCTCGCCGAGGTGCGTCGGGAGGTGGGTGTCCCCGTGCTCACGGACGTCCATGAGAGCGCCCAGTGCGCCCCCGTGGCGCAGGCCGTGGATGTGCTTCAGATCCCCGCCTTCCTCTGCCGGCAGACGGACCTCCTGCTGGCCGCAGGTGCCACGGGCAAGACTGTGAACGTGAAGAAGGGCCAGTTCCTCGCCCCCTGGGACCTGAAGCACGCCGTGCAGAAGGTGCAGCAGTCGGGCGGCGGGGGTCCGGTGTGGGTGACGGAGCGCGGGTCCTCCTTCGGCTACGGCAACCTCGTGGTGGACTTCCAGGCCTTCCCCCACCTCCGGCGCACCGGCTGCCCCGTGGTCTTCGATGCCACCCACAGCGTGCAGAAGCCTGGCGCCCTGGGGAACGCCACAGGCGGGGCCCGGGAGATGATCCCCACCCTGGCCCGGGCCGCGGCCACCGCCGTGGACGGCTTCTTCTTCGAGGTGCACGACTGCCCCGAGAAGGCCCACAGCGATGGCCCCAACGCCTTCCGCCTCGAAGCCTTCGGCGACCTGCTGGACGAGTTGCTGGTGATCTGGCGCGCCAACCGCAAGGCGGCCCTGAAGGATCCCGCGGGGAAGGCCTGATGCCCCGGAGCCTTCCCGTGGGGCCGGACCTGCAGCTGCGGCCCATCCGCCTGCGGGATGCCCGGGCCCTCCTGGCCCTCGTGGAAGCCAACCGCGCCTGGCTGCGCCGGTGGCTCCCCTGGCTCGATGCCCACCAGCAGCTGGACCAGACCCGGGCCTTCATCGATCGCATCCGGGACCTGGAGCGCCGGGGCATCACCCTCACCTGCGGCCTCTGGGCCCGGGGCGAGCTCGTGGGCATGGTCGGCTTCAACTGGATCGACCGCCCCAACCGCACGGGCCATGTCGGGTACTGGATCGACGAGGCCCACGCCGGCCAGGGGCTCATCACCCGGGCGGTGGCGGCCCTCCTGGCCCATGGCTTCGGGCCCCTGGGCCTCCACCGGGTGGAGATCCGGGCCGCGGTGCGGAACCGCGCCAGCCGGGCCGTGGCGGAGCGCCTGGGCTTCCGCCATGAGGGCACCCTCCGCCAAGCGGAGTGGCTCTACGGGAAGCCCGTGGATCATGCCCTCTACGGCCGCCTCGCCACGGATCCCTGAGAGGGGCCTGACGGAATGCCCGGCCCCGTGGCAGGCTATCCGCGAGGGTCTCCCATGGCTGAAGCCAAGCTCACCTATCGCGCCGACGTGGTGTTCGTGGGTGGCGGCATCAGCGCCCTCCTCGCGGCCCTGGAGCTGGTGGAGGGCGGGCGCCGGGTGCTCATCCTCGAGCGGAACGGGCTCGAGCGGCTGGGGGGGCAGGCCCGGGACGCCTTCGGCGGGCTCCTCTTCGTGGACAGCCCCGAGCAGCGCCGGGCGGGCCTCCGGGATCACGTGGAGCTGGCCTGGGAGGACTGGCGGGGCTACGCGGAGTTCGGTCCCGACAGCGGCCCGGCCCAGGCCTGGGCCCGGCGGTACGTGGAGCGCAACCTCCCCGATGTTCGAGAAGCGCTCCTCCGCCGGGGACTCTCATTCTTCCCCGTTCCCGCCTGGGCGGAGCGGGCCCGGGATGGGCGCGGCAACCGCCTGCCCCGCTTCCACCTGCTCTGGGGCTGTGGGGAAGGCCTGGTCCAGCGGGTGCGGCAGCAGCTGGCTCCCCACGATCCGGGACTCCTCAAGCTCGCCTGCCACCACACCGTGGAGGGGTTCCTGCGGCGAGGGGCGCGGGTGGAGGGCGTCCGGGGGATGCGCACCGACACGGGCCAGGAGTTCGAGGCCACCGGGGACCAGGTGGTACTCGCCTCGGGCGGCTTCAACGGGAACCTGGGGCGGGTCCGGGAGCGGTGGCCGGGCGACTGGGGCACGGCCCCCCAGGACCTCCTGAACGGCTCCTACCCCTGGATCGATGGGGAGATGCAGGAGCTGGCCCTGCCCCTGGGCGCCATCACCGGACCTCGGGCGCACATGTGGGTCTACGCCGCGGGCATCGCCCACTGGAAGCCCGACTTCCCCGGCCAGGGGCTGGCCGTGGTGCCGCCCCGCTCCGCCCTCTGGCTCGATGCCGAAGGCGCCCGCTTCTCCCCGCCCCTGCTCGCGGGAACGGACACGCGGGCCCTGGTGGGACGCATCACCGCCACGGGAAAGCCCTGGTCCTGGCTGCTGCTGAACCGCCGCATCCTGGAGAAGGAGCTGGCCATCCAGGGCTCGGCCTTCAACCCCGCCTTCCGCGACCACAGCTGGCGCCAGGTCCTCACCAACCTGTTCCGGGGCAACCGGGGCCTGGCCGGGGAGGTGCTGGGGCAGGCCCCGGACGTGCTCTCGGCGCCGGACCTCCCACAGCTCGTGGCCCGCATGAACCTGGCCGCGCCCGAGGGCCACGTCGCCATCAGCACCGTGCGCGCCGCCGCGGAGCGCTGGGACGCCGAGCTCGCCCGGGGCCCCAAGGTGCACACGGATCCCCAGCTGGAGTACCTCCGGGCCGTGCGCGCCTATCCCGGCGACCGCCTCCGCACCTGCGCCTCGCAGGCGATCCTCGATCCCGAGGCCGGCCCCCTGGTGGCCATCCGCCTCCGCCTGCTCTCCCGCAAGAGCCTCTCGGGCCTGGTGACGGCGCTGGATGGCCAGGTGCTCAATGCCTACGGGCACGGCATCCCCGGCCTCTACGCCCTCGGGGAGGCCGCCGGCTTCGGCGGCGGGGGCATGAACGGGCTCCGCACCCTCGAGGGCACGCTCCTCGGGGGGTGCATCCTCGGGGCGCGGCAGTTCGCCTCCGCCACCCTCACGGGCCGTCTGCCCGGACAGGAGTGACCATGGCCTCCCACACCGCCGCCCACCTCGCCCGCCTCGCCCTGGAGCGGGTGGGCGTGCGCACCACCTTCGGCATCCCCGGCGTGCACAACACGGAGCTCTACGACGAGCTGGGCCAGAGCGACCTGATCACGCCGATCCTCGTCACCAGCGAGTTCAGCGGCGCCTTCATGGCCGAGGCCACCAGCCGGGTGGGGGGCTCCCTGGGCTGCCTGGTGCTCGTGCCCGCCGCGGGACTCACCCACGCCGCCAGCGGCATCGGCGAGGCCATGCTCGACGGCATCCCCCTGCTCGTCATCACGGGTGGCACGCGGACGGACCTCCCCTTCCACTACCAGCTCCACGAGATCGACCAGCTGGAGATCGCCAAGGGACTCACCAAGGCGGCCTTCCGGGTGAACACCCACGCGGAGGTGATGCCCACCATCTACGAGGCCGCGCGCATCGCCCAGCGCGGCACGCCGGGGCCGGTTCTGGTGGAGCTGCCGGTGAACCTGCAGCTCCTCACGGGGCCCGCCGACGACAGCCTCCCCTTCGTGCCCGAGGCCCCGCCGGCCCTGCCCCCCAAGGAGGCCCTGGACCGGGCCGCGGCCCTGCTCCAGGAGAGCCTGAGGCCCGCCCTCTTCGTGGGCTGGGGGGCCCGGAACGCCCGCCTCGTGGACCTCGCGGAGCGCCTGGGCGCCCCCGTGGCCACGACCCTGCAGGGGCTGGCGAGCTTCCCCCATGACCATCCCCTGCACGCCGGCTTCGGTTTCGGGCGCAGCGCCGTGCCCGCCGCCCGCCATGCCCTGGAGGGCCACGACTGCCTGCTCGCCCTGGGCACCCGCTTCGCGGAGATCGCCACGGGCAGCTTCGGCATCGATCCCCCCAAGAACCTCATCCATGTGGATGTGGATCCCGGTGTGCTCGGTGCCAACTACCCCACGGCCCTGGGCCTGGTGGGCGATGCGGTGGCCGTGGTGGAGGCCCTCCTGGCCCGGCTGGAAGCCAAGCCCCGCCGCCCCGCCCTGGAGGCCCGCATCGCCGCCGACAAGGCCGCGTACCGGTCCGCCTTCAAGGCCCATCCCACCCCGGGCCGCGTGAATCCCGCCGCCTTCTTCGAGGCCCTCGCCGAGGCCGCGGCCCCGGACATCCTCACCTGCGTGGACGATGGCAACCACACCTTCCTCGCCGCCGAGCTCTGGCCCGTGCCCGCAGGGGGCGGCTTCATCAGCCCCACGGACTTCAACGCCATGGGCTATGCGGTGCCCGCGGCCATGGCCGCCAAGCTCGCCCATCCCGCCCGGGAGGTGCAGGCCATCGTGGGGGACGGCTGCCTCCGCATGACCGGTCTCGAGCTGGCCACGGCCTCCTCCCTGGGGCTCGGCCTGGTGGTCTGGGTCTTCGACGACGGGGAACTCAGCCAGATCGCCCAGGCCCAGGAGGCCCCCTACAACCGGAAGGTGTGCACGGTGCTGCCTTCCCTGGACCTGGCCGGGTTGGCCCAGGCCACGGGCTGCGCCTTCGTCTCCCTCGCGGAGGATGCCGCCCTGGAATCCGGCATCTGGCACGCCCGGGCTCTGGCGGCGGAGGGGCGTCCCGTGCTGGTGCAGGTGCGGGTGGACTACGGCAAGGCCACGGCCTTCACCGAGGGGGCCATCCAGACGAACCTGGGCCGCTTCCCCCTGGGCGCCAAGGTGCGGATCCTCAGCCGGGCCGTGTGGCGCAAGGTCACGGGCTAAGCCGATCAGAGAGGCCTGCGTAGCTCCCCCATGCGACGTTTCCTGACCCTCCCCCTCCTCGCCCTGACCCTTGCCGCCCCTCTTGCGGCGCAGGCGCCCGTCATCTCCCTCATCCGGCAGCCCAAGGCCACCCTGGCCGAGTTCACGGTGCCCTTCACCACCGTGGACATCGAGACCAACAAGGAGAGCGTGCACTTCCACGTCGGCGCCGGCCTCGGCCTCCGCCGCTGGAATGGGGGGGACACCGCCGTCCGCATCGTGGCCGACGCCAACGCCTTCGTGGAGGACGTGGTGTTCCTGGGCGCCGCCGCCATCCTGGAGTTCCCCGAGGGCGAGAGCGCCTATGTGGGACCCCGGATCCGCATGGGGCGGGCCTTCAGCAAGCACGTGGCCCTCACCCTCGAGTTCGAGCACCTGGAGCGCCCCTTCGGAAGCGGCATCGAGCCCCGCCGCCGCAGCAGCCTGGGCCTGGCCCTGACCTTCCGGTTCTAGGGGTCTACTCCACGCCCGCGGCGTAGGTGAGGTTGAGCAGGGCCATGGCCCGGGTCACCTTGCCGATGCTGTTCTGGGTGGTGTCGGTGTAGGGGATGCCGCGCTCGGTGAGGGCCTCGTAGTTGAAGTTGCCCTGGCCGCTGAGGTCGAAGCAGAGCGTGCCGTCCTTGATCCAGTCGGTGGGGATGCGATAGGTGGGCTGGGGCACGGCGCTCACGATCACGTCGGCCAGCTTCACGAACTGCTGCAGGTGCTCCGCCTGGGTGTTCTGGTGGCAGAGGATGGGCGTGCCCTTGAGGTTGGCCACCATGGCGCTGAGGGGGCGGCCGATGCGCAGGCTGTCATTGATGATGAGCACGGTCTTGCCCGTGAAGAAGGTGTCGCCGAAGCCACGCTTGGCGGTCTTGATGACGGCCCGGGCCGTGCAGGGCGTCATGCAGCGGTGGTCGCTGCCATCCACCCGCTTCCGGTACTTGTTCAGGTAGCCGAGATTCATGCTGTGCAGGCCCTCGATGTCCTTGTCGGGATCCACCAGGTCCATCACCTCGTCGTCGCGGATGTCGGTGTAGCGCAGGGGATAGAAGATGAAGATGCCGTGCGTGGCGGGGTCCTGGTTGAGGCGGGCCACGGTCTTCACGAGCTCCATGCCCGACTTCACCTCGATGTCGGCCGCCGCGATGCCCAGCTCCTCGCAGTCCTTCATCAACCACTTGTGGTACACGACGCAGCCCATGTCGTCGCAGCCGAGGATGACGCCGAGGCCGGGCTTGAAGCCCAGCTTCTGGATGTTGGCCTTCACCAGCCCCAGGTAATGGTTGGCGGTGTCCTGGCAGTCGAGCTTTCCGGTCATGGGGCTGGGCATGGCGTACCTCGGGGTCCATTGTAGGGGATCATCCCCCCCAGCATCGGCTTAAGGGCCTGTAACCTGATGGAATGGCAAAAAAGGCCTTCCCGTCTGCCGAGCTCATGGACCGCCTGGCCCGGGCCTACCCGGACGCCAAGTGCGCCCTCGATCACCAGAACCCCTTCCAGCTGGTGGTGGCCACGGTGCTCAGCGCCCAGTGCACGGACGCCCGGGTGAACCTCACCACCCCGGCCCTCTTCGCCCGCTTCCCGGATCCGGCGGCCCTGGCGGCGGCGGACCAGGCGGAGGTGGAGGCCCTCATCAAGTCCACGGGCTTCTTCCGGAACAAGGCCAAGAACATCCTCGGTCTGGCTCAGCGCCTGATGGCGGACTTCGACGGGGTGCTGCCCTCGGATCCCGAGCAGCTCGCGAGCCTGCCTGGGGTGGGCCAGAAGACGGCCAACGTCGTGCTGGCCAACGCCTTCAACGTGCCGGCCCTGGCCGTGGACACGCACATCTTCCGGGTGGCCCGGCGCCTGGGTCTTTCCAAAGCGTCAACGCCGGAAAAGGTGGAGGCGGACCTCTGCCGCATCTTCCCCCAGGAGGCCTGGATCCCCCTCCACCACCAGCTCATCTTCCACGGCCGCCGCACCTGTGACGCCCGCCAGCCCGACTGCGACGCCTGCCCCCTGATCGACCTCTGCCCCACGGGGCTGGGGAAGATCAAGGATCCGCACTCGGGGCGGAAGCTCTCGCCTCCGATCGAGGTGCCCTCGGTCGTCGGTCGCCGGTCGTCGCCCTCGGCCGAGCCGACACCCGACGACCGAAGTCCGAAGACCGGAGACCGGGGTTCGGGTCCCCGCCGCATCGTGAGTCTCGTCCCCTCCGTCACGGAGCTCCTGGTGCAGTGGGGGCTGGCCACCCGCATCGTGGGCCGCAGCCGCTACTGCATCGCCCCCAAGTGGATCCGCGCCAGCGTCCCCGCCGTGGGCGGGACCAAGGACCCGGACCTCCAGGCCATCCGCGACCTGGCTCCGGAGCTGGTGATCCTGGAGACCGACGAGAACCCGAAGGCCGTGGCCGACGGCCTCACGGCCCTGGGCCTCCCCTGGCTGGCCCTGGAGGTCCGCACGGTGGCCGACTGTGCGGCCGCCTGGCAGCAGCTTGGGAAGGCGCTGGGCTGTGAGGCCGAGGCGAAGGCCAAGGCCGCGGGCCTGAAGGCCCTGCTCAAGGGGCGCCCCCGCAAGGCCGGTCCCCGCACCCTCACGCTCATCTGGCGGGAGCCCTGGATGAGCGCTGGTCCCGGCACCTACGTGGCGGACCTGGTCCGGCAGGCCGGCTTCACGCCCATCGGCCCCGACCGCTACCCCACGCTCACCGATGGGGACCTGGAGGCCCTGGCCCCCGAGGTGATCCTCCTGCCCACGGAGCCCTACCGCTTCAACGCCCGTCACCGCGCCGAGCTCCAGAGGCGGTTTCCCGAGGCGGAGGTGCACCTCGTCGATGGGCAGGCCCTGACCTGGTACCTCAGCCGCACCGAGGAGGGGCTGGAGCGGCTGGCGGCCCTGCGGTCGGGGGCCGCCGACTGATGCTCAGGATCGGCGGGTCTCCGAGGCGCCGCTGGCGATGAGCTTGAGGCGCTCCACCACCTCCGTGGCCGTGGTGGGGCGGGCCTCCTTGGCCTTCGCCATGAGGTCGGCAATCAGGAGGGCGAAGGCCGGGGGCAGGTCGGCGTTGATGGACCGGGCATCCGGCACCGGCGCGATCAGGTGCTGCTTCATGATCTCGGGCACGCTCGTGTGGTCGTAGGGGAGGACGCCCGTCGAGAGCTCGTAGAGCATGATCCCGAAGGCGTAGAGGTCCGTCCGCGGATCCACCTGCTCGCCCCGCACCTGCTCGGGCGCCATGTAGCGGGGGGTCCCGTAGACCTGCCCCTCCTCCCCGGTGCCCTTGCCCGCCGCGGGCGCGGCGAGGCCGAAGTCCATGAGCTTGGCGTCGCCCCGGGCATCGAACATGACGTTCGGGGGCTTCACGTCGCGGTGGACGACCCCCACCGCGTGGGCCGCCTCGAGGCCCTCCGCCACCTGGCGCGCGATGCGGAGCACCAGCGGCAGGGGCAGGCTCCCCCGGTCATCGAAGAGCTGCTTGAGGGTGACGCCCTTCAGGTACTCCATGGAGACGAAGGGGATGCCCTCGGCCTCGCCGAAGTCGTGGGTGCGGAGCACGTATCGGTGGCTGATGCGCCGGGCCAGCTTGATCTCCTGCTTGAGCTGCTCCAGGAAGGCGGGATCCTGCCCGAACTCGGCTCGGATGACCTTGAGGGCGACATCCTCGTCCAGCTGGGTGTCCCGGGCCTTCAGCACGAGGCCCATGCCCCCCTGCCCCAGGATCTTGTCGATGACGTAACGGCCCCCGAAGGTCTCGCCCTCCTTGAGGGTCACCGTCCGGCGGGCGGCCGTGGGCACGCCCCCGGCCGCCACCTGGGAGGCGCTGGGCATCATCAGGGTGGCATCCACGTCCACCATGGACATGCCCACCTTGGACATCCCCTCCCGGCTGACCTCCGCCGCGCGCACGGACTCCAGCGCCGCCAGAAGGTCCTCCTTGGCCTTGAGCTCCCCCAGGAGGATGCGGAAGGCCCCGGTGAGGGCCCCGACCTCGTCCTCGCCCCCCTTGGGGAGGTCCGGGCGGCCGCCCTCGGCTAGCACCGCCGTGGCCTCCGTGAGGCGCGCGAGGGGCGCCGTGACCTTCCGCGCCGTGCCCAGGGCGAGGAGGAGGGCCACCAGCATGCCGGCGACGCCCACGCCGAGGATCACGGACTCGATGATGCGGAAGGGACGCAGGAAGGGCTCCAGCGGCACGGTGATGAGCTCCGCCATGCTCAGATCCATGGCGTTGACCCCGTTCATGCGGGAGAGGATCGCCAGCTGATCCCGGCCCTCCACGCGGAGGGCCACGGGGTTCGAGCGGGGCTGGCTGGCCAGCAGGGCCCTGGCCTGAGCCGCCTCGGGCGTCGCGAGCCACGCGGAGAGCGCTTCCCGGACGGCCCCCGGGGCCACCGTGCTGCCACTCACCGTGGTACCGGACACCAGGGTCACATGGGCGTCCGGGTCCCCGTCCTTCAGCCGCACCATGGACTGGCGGCGCAGCTGGACCGCCGCCTCGTCGCTGAGGCGCATGGCCAACACCATCACGCCGATGAACTCCCCCCCCGCGGTCTGGAGGCGGCGGGCCACGCCGTGGTAGACCCCCCGGAAGGTCCCCCCGTCGATGCTGAAGTAGCCCCGGTAGGCCGGCCCCCGCTCCCCGGCCTGGGCCGCCTCCTCGGGATGCATGGCCATCTGCACGATCCCCTCGGCGGTGTCGTACGGCGGGTGGCCGTCGGTGGTGCCGCTGTGCAGCGCCCCGGTGGGGCGCACCACCACGGCGATGTCGGACCGGAGGTTGCCCAGGTTCTCCAGCAGGTTGTCCCGGACGGAAGTGAAGTCCTGGCGCTCGATGTAGGCGATGTTCTGGCTGTAGGTGGTGAACACCTCGAGGCCCGCATCCATGATCCGGGCCTGGCTCTCCAGGCTGCGCTCCATGACCTGGGCGCTGACCTTGATGCCCCCCTCCGCCGTGGCCCGCGCCTGGCGCTGACTCTGGTCCCGGGCCGCCCAGAGCACCACGGCCATGAGGCCGAGGATGGCCAGGGCCGTGCGCAGGAAGAAGCGCCAGGCCAGGGTGCGGTGCCAGGGCAGCAGGTTCGCCATGGAGTCCTCTCGGGGGTGCGTTGCCCCCATTAGACGCCCTTTCCGGCCATTCCGTGCCACCGGACCCCGCAACGGTGCCATGATTCCCGGCATCCAACCCCGGGAACCCCGGAGCCCCCATGACCGATCGCCGCACCTTCCTCGCCTCCCTCGCCGGGGGCACCGGCCTGTTCCTCTTCGGCGCGCCCGGCACGCGCCCAGCCGGGCGTGCCCCTTCGGATGTGGCCCTCCTGAACGTGGCCCTGGAGCTGGAGCACACGGCCGTCTACGCCTACGGCCTGGCGGCCGGCTCGGGCCTGCTCTCCAAAGGCGCCCTGGAGGTGGGGGGCCTCTTCAAGCAGAGCCATGAAGGCCATCGCGCCACCCTGGAGCAGGTGATCCGGGACCTCAAGGGCCACCCCATCCCCGCGCGGAAGAGCTACGATTTCGCCGCCTTCGACCTGAAGACCGAGACCGACGTGCTCCGCCTCGCCCTCTTCCTGGAGATGAAGGCGGCCCATGCCTACCAGGCGGCGCTGCCCCAGTTCCGGAAGCGCGCCCTCACCGAGGCCGCCGGCCGCATCCTGGGCGACGAGGTCAACCACGCCGGGGTCCTGCGGGGGGCCCTGGGCAAGGGCCCCGTGGGGAGCTGGCACCAGCTGGATGAGGTGGGATTCTGATGCGGGCCTGGGCCCTCCTGCTGGCGGCGCCCCTGACGGCGGGCGGGCTCACGGGCAAGGTGATCCTCCGCGAGAAGGACGGCACCCCCCGGCCCGGCCCCCTCAAGGACGTGGTGGCCTTCCTGGAGCCCCTGCAGGGCGCCCCGCCCGTGAAGCCCCTCCCCCCCATCCGCGTGAAGACGGCGGGGAAGAAGTTCGTGCCGCGGGTGGCCGTGGTCACGGTGGGCACGAAGGTCCTCTTCCCGAACCAGGACCACATCCTCCACAACGTCTTCTCCCTGAGCCCCGGCAACCGCTTCGACACCGGCCACTACGAGCCCGGGGACAGCCCCGACTGGACCTTCAAGACCCGTGGCCTGGTGAAGCTCTACTGCAACGTCCACCACAAGATGAACGCCTTCCTCTGGGTGGTGGAGACCCCCTGGTTCCAGGTGCTGGACGGCCGGGAGGGTCCCGAGTTCAAGGACATCCCCCCTGGGACCTACCACCTGCGGCTCTGGCACCCGGAGACCGGGGATCAGGTGTGGACCGTGAAGGTCGGCGAGGGCACCACCCTCGGTGAGTGGACCCTGGGCGCCACCCAGCCGCCCTTCGAGCCCCACACCAACAAGTTCGGGAAGCCCTACCCGCCCGCCAAGGATGAGGGCAGCTACTGAGACGTGTAGGGTGCGCTAGCGGGCGTCGTCCTTCCGGCGGCGCTCCACCTTCCCGTGCACGCGCTTCACCATGTAGCGCGGGCGATCGCGGACCTCCACGTAGATGCGGCCGATGTACTCGCCCAGGAGGCCCAGGGCCAGGAACATGCAGCCCACGAAGAAGAAGAGGATGGCGAAGAGGGTGAACACCCCGCCCACCGTGCCCTCGGGATGGAGGAAGCGGTAGATGATCAGGCCGATGGCGAAGAGCATGCTGATGACGCTGATGCTCACGCCGAGGACGGAGAGCATCTGCAGGGGCAGCAAGCTGAAGCTGGTGAGCAGGTCGAACTGGAGGTTGATGAGCCGCCAGAGGTTGTACTTGCTGTCGCCGGCGGCCCGCTCGGCGTGCCCCACGGGGACCTCGGCGATCCGCTTGGCGAAGGAATTGGCGAGGGCCGGGATGAAGGAGTGGCGCTCCTTGCAGAGGAGCATGGCCTCCACCACGTCGCGGCTGTAAGCCCGGAGCATGCACCCGTAGTCGTTGAGGGCCACCCCGGTGGTCTTGCGGGTCACGGCATTCACGATCTTGCTGGGGAGGGTGCGGAGCAGGCTGTCGTTCTGCATGCGGCCCTGGCGCCAGCCGCCCACCACGTCGTAGCCCTCCTCGACCTTGGCCACCAGCTTCGGGATCTCCTCCGGCGGGTTCTGGAGGTCCGCGTCCAAGGTGACCACCACCTGACCTTCCACCTGGGCGAAGGCCCCGAAGATGGCCGAGTGCTGCCCGTAGTTCCGGTTGAACTCCACCACCTTCACCCGGGGCTCCTGGGCGGCGATGTCGATGAGCATCTTGAGGCTCATGTCCTTGGAGCCGTCATCCGTGAAGATCACCTCCCAGTCACGCTCCCCCTGGAAATTCCCGCGAAGCACCGTGGCGAGGCGGTCCCAGAGCTGGGGGATGTTGGCCTGCTCGTTGTAGATCGGGACGACGACGGACAGATAGGGCATGGGCACTCCGATGGGCCATTGTACCTGGGTGCCTGTCTCAACCCCCGGGGCCCCGCTACACTGTCGTGACGATTGGGGTTTAGGCATGGCCGACGGACCGCGCATCCTGCTGGTGGAGGACGAGCTCAGCCTCGCCGAGGGCATCAAGCTCAACATGGAGCTGGAGGGGCTGCCCTGCACCTGGATCACCCGGGGCGATGAGGCCCTGCGGCGCATCCTCGCGGAGCGCTGGGACCTGGTCATCCTCGACGTGATGCTGCCCGGGATGGATGGATTCTCCGTCTGCGAGCGGGTGCGGGAGGCCAAGAACACCACGCCCATCCTCTTCCTCACGGCCAAGAACACCGAGGACGACCGGGTGCACGGCTTCGAGACCGGCGGGGACGACTACCTCGGGAAGCCCTTCCAGGTGCGGGAACTGCTCGTGCGGGTGCGGGCCATCCTCCGCCGGGAGGCCTGGTACAAGAACCGCACCCTGGGCAGCCGCCAGAAGTTCGGC
>CAZVKM010000016.1:0-25145 GCA_964627685.1 uncultured Solibacteraceae bacterium
CCGTGACCGCCGGAGCTCCGCGAGGCGCCTGGGACTGGCGGCGACCAGATCCTCACCGGCAAGCCGCAGGGTGCCTTCATCGGGCCGGTCCAGGCCCCCCACGAGGTTCAACAGCGTGCTCTTGCCGCAGCCGCTGGGGCCCAGGAGGGCGACCCGCTCCCCGGGGGCCACGCTCAGGTCCACGCCCCGCAGCACCCATCGGGTGCCGTAGCGTCGGCCCAGGCCCGTCGCCTCCAGGAGCATGCCCACCTCCGGCTTCACCGGCGGCGGGAGGACGTTCGCGGGAAGGAACCCTCCCCCTCGTACTCGAACCTCCGCTTCGGCGTACTCACCAGATCCTCCCCCTTCCCTCGGTCCAGCATGACGCCGGTCGGCTCCGGAGGGGTGAAGCCCTGATTCTGGACGCCCCCCGTTCCCTCTTCGAACGGGATCGAAGGTCGGCTCCGCGGGCCCGGGGTGGCCGGGCCCGCGACGGCCGGCCTAGATGGAGACGGTCTCCGCCACATCCCTGAAGGCGGGGATCTGGTCGAAGTTCATGTAGCGATACGTGTCGCCGGCCTTCTTGCCGATGACGGCCACCTGGTCCAGGTACTCCTGCACCGTGGGGATCTTGCCCATGAGGGCGCACACGGCGGCCAGCTCGGCGCTGCCGAGGTAGACGTTGGTGTCGACCCCGAGCCGGTTGGGGAAGTTGCGGGTGCTGGTGCTCATGGCGGTGGAGCCCTTGCGGATCTGGGCCTGGTTGCCCATGCAGAGCGAGCAGCCGGGCATCTCCATGCGGGCGCCGGTGCGGCCCAGCACGCCGTAGTAGCCCTCCTCCGTGAGGATCTTCTGATCCATCATGGTCGGCGGCGCGATCCAGAGGCGGGTGGGGATGTCGCTCTTGCCTTCGAGCACGCGGCTGGCGGCGCGGAAGTGGCCGATGTTGGTCATGCAGCTGCCGATGAAGACCTCGTCGATCGTGTCGCCCTGCACGGCGCTGAGGGGCTTGATGTCGTCGGGGTCGTTGGGGCAGGCGACCAGCGGCTCCTTGATCTCGTCGAGGTTGATCTCGATGACCTCGGCGTACTCGGCGTCCTTGTCGGCTTCCAGGAGCTGGGGATTGGCCATCCAAGCTTCCATGGCCTTGATGCGGCGGCCCAGGGTACGCTTGTCTTCGTAGCCCTCGGCGATCATCCACTTCAGCAGGGTCACGTTGGAGCGCATGTACTCGAGGATGGGCTCCTTGTTCAGGCGCACGGTGCAGCCCGCGGCGGAGCGCTCCGCGCTGGCGTCCGTGAGCTCGAAGGCCTGCTCGATCTTGAGGTCGGGCAGCCCCTCGATCTCCAGGATGCGACCGGAGAACACGTTCTTCTTGCCCTTCTTCTCCACGGTGAGGAGGCCCCGCTGGATGGCGGCGTAGGGGATGGCGTTCACCAGGTCGCGCAGGGTGATGCCGGGCTGCATCGTGCCCTTGAAGCGCACGAGCACGCTCTCGGGCATGTCCAGGGGCATCACGCCGGTGGCGGCGGCGAAGGCCACCAGGCCGGAACCGGCGGGGAAGGAGATGCCGATGGGGAAGCGGGTGTGGCTGTCGCCGCCGGTGCCCACGGTGTCGGGCAGGAGCATGCGGTTGAGCCAGGAGTGGATCACGCCGTCGCCCACGTGCAGGGCCACGCCGCCGCGCTCGCTCATGAAGTGGGGGAGCTCCCGGTGGGTGACGACGTCCACGGGCTTGGGGTAGGGGGCCGTGTGGCAGAAGGACTGCATCACCAGGTCGGCGCTGAAGCCCAGGCAGGCTAGGTCCTTCAGTTCGTCGCGGGTCATGGGGCCCGTGGTGTCCTGGCTGCCCACGCTGGTCATGTGGGGCTCGCAGTAGGTGCCGGGGCGCACGCCCTGGCCCTCGGGCAGGCCGCAGGCGCGACCCACCATCTTCTGGGCCAGGGTGAAACCCTTAGCGGAGGCGGCGGGATCCTTGGGCAGGCGGAAGAGGGTGGAAGCGGGCAGGCCCAGGGACTGCCGGGCCTTGGCCGTGAGGGCGCGGCCGATGATGAGGGGGATGCGGCCGCCGGCGCGGACTTCATCCAGGAGCACCTCGGACTTCAGCGCGAAGGTGCTGATGACCTCGCCGTTCTTGGTGATCTTGCCCTCATAGGGGTGGATGGTGATGACGTCGCCCGTCTCCATCTGGTCCACGGGGCACTCGATGGGCAGGGCGCCGGCGTCTTCCTGGGTGTTGAAGAAGATGGGGGCGATCTTGCCGCCGAGGCAGAAGCCGCCGAAGCGCTTGTTGGGCACGAAAGGGATGTCCTCGCCGGTCCACCACAGCACGGAGTTGGTGGCGCTCTTGCGGCTGGAGCCAGTGCCCACCACGTCGCCCACGTAGGCCACGGGGTGCCCCTTGGCCTTGAGCCCCTCCATGAAGGCGATGGGGCCGCGCACGCCGGGCTCCTCGGGAGTGATGCCCGGGCGGGGGTTCTTGAGCATGGCCAGGGCGTGGAGCGGGATGTCGGGGCGGCTCCAGGCGTCGGGGGCGGGGCTCAGGTCGTCGGTGTTGGTTTCGCCGCTCACCTTCAGCACGGTGACGGTCACGGCCTGGGGCACCTCGGGCTTGGAGGTGAACCACTCGGCGTCGGCCCAGCTCTGGATCACGGCCTTGGCCACGGCATTGCCCTTGTCCGCCTTCTCCTTCACGTCATGGAAGGCGTCGAACATCAGGAGGGTCTTCTTGAGGCCCTCGGCGGCCACCCCGGCGACCTCGGCGTCGTCCAGCAGGTCGATGAGGGGCTGCACGTTGTAGCCGCCCAGCATGGTGCCCAGCAGCTCCGTGGCCTTAGCCCGGCTCACCAGGGGGCAGGTCTCCTTGCCCTTGGCCACACTGGCCAGGAAGCCGGCCTTCACCCGCGCCGCGTCATCCACCCCGGGAGGCACCCGGTGCGTGAGCAGCTCGACCAGGAAGGCCTCCTCCCCCTTGGGGGGGGCCATCAGCAGCTCCACCAGGCCCTGCGTCTGCTCGGCGGTGAGGGGCAGGGCCGGGATGCCCTGTTCGGCGCGCTTGGCGGCCAGCTGGCGATAGGTCTCGAGCATGGGCGTCTCCTGGAGGCTGGGAAGGATCGCAAAATCAAGCAACAGGCCAGTCTAGCGCCGATGGGGCGGACGTGGGCCCGCTTGTCCCGGGGCCGGCGCAGGGACCGGAGCCAGGCGCCTTTTTTCCTGGTCGGAACGCGGGGGAGGACGCTTTTAGAATGGACGGATGCCCGCTCCGATCCGGATCTACCACCATGCCGGCTGCTCCAAGAGCCGCGCGGCCTGCGCCCTCCTGGCGGAGGCCGGGGCCGAGATGGAGGTGGTGGACTACCTGTCCACACCCCCCACGGCGGAGGACCTGCGGGAGCTCCTCCGGAAGCTGGGGTTGGGGGCCGTGGACCTGCTCCGGCGGGGCGAACCGGTGTATCGGGAGATCTATGGGGTGCGGGACCTCGCGGAAGGGGAGGCCTTCGAGGCG
The DNA here is from genome assembly GCA_964627685.1 of uncultured Solibacteraceae bacterium. Taxonomy (GTDB): domain Bacteria; phylum Acidobacteriota; class Holophagae; order Holophagales; family Holophagaceae; genus JAFDVN01. The sequence continues at coordinate 3,485 of CAZVKM010000016.1, forward strand.
CTGCTGACCCATCCGATCCTGCTGGAGCGGCCCATCGTCGTGAGTGGGGATCGCGCCGTGGTGGCCCGCCCCCCGGAGCGGGTGAAGGAGCTGTTCCCCATCGGCGCGGGGCCGGCGGAATGATGCTACAGGCTTGGGTCAGGTGTCTGATTCCAGGGTCTTTCAGCGGGAGCTCGAGCTCCCGCTTCTTGACCGGCTTCGTGGGGAAACCGGTCTATGCTGGAGCCCCTTCCTGGTGGTGGCCATGTCCATTCCAGATCCGAGCCAGAGTCCGGTCGAGGCGGCGGATGGGCTCAGCCCTGAGCGCTTGGGGGCGCTGCTGGAGCACTCCTCGGACATCCTGAGCCTCCTGGATGCGGAGGGGAGGCTCCTGTACAACTCCCCGGCGGCCCAGCGTCTGCATGGTTTCACAGTCGAGGAGATGGAGGCCCGGAACACCTTCGACTTCATCCACCCGGAGGATCAGGGCAGGGTCGGTGAGGCCATGGCGCAGTGCCTCCGAGCCCCTGGGCGCCCGGTCCGGGTGCAGTACCGGTATGCGCGCAGGGCGGGGGGCTGGATGTGGATGGAGGCGGTGGCAGTGAACCGGCTCGACCACCCAAGGGTCCGGGCCATCGTCGTGAACTCGCAGGACATCGGCGATCGCCTGGAGGCCCAGGCCGCCGCAGGGGCCCTGAGGGAGAGCGAGACCCGCTATCGGCAGCTCTTCACCAACCTGGTGCAGGGGATGGCCTGGTGCCGGGTCACCTGGGAGGGGGAGGCCATCGCGGACTGGACCTACCTGGAGGTGAATCCGGCCTTCGAGCAGCTCACCCACCTGAAGGATGTGGTCGGGCGCCGGGTGTCGGAGGTGATCCCGGGGATCCGGGAGGCGGACCCGGGGCTCTTCCGGCGCTATGGCCGGGTGGTGCGGACCGGGATCCCCGAGCGCTTCGAGGTCCACGTCTCCGCGCTGGGGATGTGGTTCTCCGTCTCCGTCTACCGCCCCATGGAGGACCACTTCGTGGCCCTCTTCGAGGTGATCGACGAGCGGAAGCGGGCCGAGGAGGAGCGGATCCAGCTGGAGCGTCACCTGCACCGGACCCAGAAGCTGGAGAGCCTCGGGGCGCTGGCCGGGGGCGTGGCCCACGACATGAACAACGTGCTCGGGTCCATCCTCGGGTTGGCCTCCCTGCATGAGGAGCTGGAACCGGAGGGCAGCCCGAACCGGGCCGCCTTCGGGGCCATCGCCACCGCCTGCGAGCGGGGCGGCGGCCTGGTCCGGCGGCTCCTGGGGTTCGCCCGCCAGGACCTCTCCGAGCAGAAGGTGTTCGACCTGAACGGGCTCATCCGGGAGGAGGTGGCCCTCCTGGAGCGCACCACCCTTGCACAGGTTCAGTGCCACCTCGACCTGGATCCGGAGCTGCGGCCGGTGCGGGGCGATGCGGGAGCCCTGTCCCATGCGCTCATGAACCTCTGCGTGAACGCCGTGGATGCCATGCCGGACGGAGGCACCCTCACCTTGAGGTCCCTGGCGCGGGCCGGAGGCGAGGTGGAGGTGCGTGTCGAGGACACGGGCACGGGCATGCCCCAGGAGGTCCTCGAGAAGGCGCTGGATCCCTTCTTCACCACCAAGCCCGAAGGCAAGGGCACGGGCCTCGGCTTGGCCCTCGTCTACGGGACGATCAAGGCCCACCAGGGCACGGTGGCGCTACACAGCGAGCCGGGCCGGGGCACGGTGGTCACCCTGCGGCTGCCAGCCTGGGAAGGGGAGGGCGTCGGCACCCCACCCGCCCCGGAGTCCCGCCGGGGGGCGGGCTCCGGAACCCTGGAGGTTCTCGTGGTGGACGACGACGAGCTCGTCCAGACCTCGCTCAGGGCCATGCTCCGTCAACTGGGGCATCGCCCCACCGTGGTGGATCGGGGGGAGGCCGCGCTGGCCACCCTGGAGGCGGGAGCCCAGCCCGACGTGGTGATCCTCGACCTGAACATGCCGGGCCTGGGCGGGGCCGGAACCCTGCCCCGCCTGCGGGCCCTGCGTCCGGAGACGCCGGTGCTCCTCTGCACGGGCCGCATGGATCAGCGGGCCCTGGACCTCGCCCAGGCCTTCGAGGCGGTGACGACCCTGCCCAAGCCCTTCACCCTCCAGGACCTCCGGGGCTTCCTAGCCTCGGTGACCCCGAACTGAACCCCGGGGCCCGGCCGCAGGGCCTAGCGGGGGCCTTCCGGAGGGAAGCGGGCCGCCTGCAGGCGTGACTCGGCCAGGGCCATGAGGGCTTCCGCTTCCAGCCCCTCGTCGGGAAAGAGGGCGAGCCCCACGGCCGCCTCTAGGGCATGGGTCCGCCCTTCGAAGGCGAAGGGGCCGGCCACCTGATGGCGGAGCTTGCGACCCACCTCGCCGGCGGCCTCCAGGTCGAGGACGGATCGGAGGAGCACGCCGAAGGTGCCCCCCTTCACGCGGGCCAGGGTGTCCGTGGTGCGCGTCGCCTGCCGGAGGCGACCCGCCACCGCCCGCAGGGCCGCATCGCCGGTCCGGTGGCCGTGCTGCTCGTTGAGGGTGGCCAGGCCCTCCAGGGTCAGGATGGCCAGGGCCACCGGGTGCTTCTGCCGACGGGCCAAGGCCAGCCCGTGGGTCAGGTGATCGAGGAAATGGGTGCGATTGCCCAGGCCCGTGAGGGCATCCTGGGTGGCCAGCCGGTAGGCCACCTCCATCGCCTCGGGACTCGCCTGGGGCGCGGTCGCCAAGGACAGACCCGCTGTGATGACGTCCGCGAGCAGGCTCAGCGCCTCCACATCCCCCTCGCCGAAGGCGCCGGGCTCCGGGGAGACCACCTTCAGGGCCCCGATGGCATTCCCCTCGTGGTGGAGGGGCACGGCCAGGAGGCTCGGCAGCTCCCCATCCCCCGCCCAGGAGGGGCCTGGATCGGCCGGGGCGGGAACCTCCGGGCCCAGGCGGGAGGTGCCCTCCGCCAGGCACCGGCCGGTGAAGGTTCCGGCCCTCGGGCCGCGGGCCCCCAGCCGGGAGGCGACCAGGCCCGCCGCCGCGCGGACGATCAGGTCCGGACCCTCGGCCATCTCCACCGTGGCGCCCGCGGCCCCGGTGAGGGTGCATCCGAGCGCCACCGCCTGCTCGAGCACCTCGTCGGGGGCCATGCGGGTCCGGGCGACCTCCATCTGGAAGCGCATCAGGGGCCTCAGGCGTTCCGCGGAGAGGGGGGACATGGGTCGAAGGGTCGGGCCGGGGGCCGGGACCGTCAAGGGTGGTCGTGATCGCCGGGGTGCGTCCCCGGGGCCCCGCCCCGGGCGAGGCGGGCCTCCATCCGGTCCAGGCGCTGGCGGAACTGGTCCGTGAGCTCCTCCACCTTCTCGTGGAGGTGGGCGATCTCCAGCTCCGCCTTCACGTTGATCTCGTACTCGATGTCATCCCGGATGTGGTCCTTGGCCGCCTGCCGGTTCTGGGCGAGGAGCACCAGGATGGAGAGGATGATGGCCTCCAGGGAGACCACCATGGTGAGGAAGCCGAAGGGGTAGGGATCGAAGTGCGCCCGTCCGCTCTGGTTGAGCCAGATCCAGGTGGCGAACCATCCGGCGTTGAGGAGCAGGAAGGTCATGCTGCCCGAGAAGGCCGCGATCCAGTCCGTCACCTTCTCCAGGAGGGAGCGCTGGTCCTCGATCTCCTCGTGGACGTTGCGGGCCACCCGGGTGCGCAGGAGCAGATCCGCCTTGCGCGTCATCGCTCCCATGGCCCCCAGCATGTGCAGGGCGGCCTCAGGCTTGCGGGTGACGAGGAGGAGGAGGTCCGAGCGATCCAGCTCCAGCACCTCCGTGGCGACGAGCGCCTGGGCGGTGGCCGTGCGGGGCCCCGCATCCAGCAGCGCCAGCTCCCCGAAGACGTCGCCGCGGTGCCTTCCCGTGAGGACGATCTTCTGGCCCGCCCGATCCACCACGGAGATCTCCACCTCCCCGGCGACGACGATGTAGAGGGCCTCCCCCGGCTCCCCGGCCTTGAACAGCACCTGGCCCGCCTCCAGGCGACGCAGGTCCACCGCCCGGGCGAGCAGCTCCAGCTCCTCCGGCCCCATGGCGGCGAAGAGCGGGAGGTCCTGGAACAGGGATGCGTCGGCGGGCATGGCGACTCCGGTGGGTTGCCCGAAACCCTAGCACCCCCGCGGGCCGCCGTTCAGCGGTGGGATCCGGCAGGTGGCCGGTGACCCCCCCGGGGGCCCCGGTGCCCCCCTACGCTCGAGGCATGGAGGCCCCCATGCCCACCCACTCCCACTGGTCCTGCACCCCGCGTTCCGAGACCCCCTTCGTGCTCTGCCTGGCCGTGGGCCTTGCGCTGGGCGCGGCCACGGGGCAGATGGCCGTGTGGATTGCGGTGGGCGCGGGCCTCGGCGCCGCCCTCGGGACCGGCCGGAAGGCGTGAGGCCCTCAGGCCCGCTCCACCCGGGCGATGTAGCACCCGGCTTCGGCATTCTGGAGGGCCACGAAGGCCACGGCAGGATCGGCCAGCATGGCTTCCAGGGCCGCCTCGGGATCGGCCCCCCCGAGGCGGCGGAGGCGGAGGCCGCTGCCGTCGGCGAGGTGGCCGCGGAGCACGAGCGGCAGGCCCCGCAGCTCCACGGGGAAGCCCAGGCCCGTGTGGGCCGCGCAGGCTTCGGCGTGGATGAAGACGGGGCCCGCCAGAGGGAGCTCAGGCGCTTCGAAGGGGTTGCAGGTGAAGAGCAGGCGGGCCTCGCCCTCCCGCGTGCGGCGAAGGCAGTGGCGGCAGGGACCGTAGCCATGGGCGGAAGCGATGGATTCCACCACCGGATGGCCGAAGCCGGGGGCCTGCCGGGTGCGGCGGGCGGTCTCCACCAAGGGGGTGGGCAGGGGCAGGACACGGAAGCTCATGGCATCACCTCGCCCTGAAGCGTGGAGCCAGGCGGTCGGACCCACGACCCGGTTCTTGCGGCGGATTTCAGGGCCAGGTCCCCGCCGGTCACCGCAACAATCGGGTGGGCGGTGCCCCCACGCGATTCCACCTTCGGGGTGGGAGGAACCCATGGCCAAGAGCGACTACAGCAAGGTGGAACACGCCATCCGCTACCTCTCGGAGCATCGGGCCGTGCAGCCGGGGCTGGAGGAGGTGGCCGCGGAGGTGGGCCTCAGCGCCTTCCACTTCCAGCGGCTGTTCCAGCGCTGGGCCGGGGTGAGCCCCAAGCGCTTCCTCCAGTTCCTCACGGTGGAGGCGGCGAAGGCCCGCTTGGCGGAGGCCCGGAGCTTGCTGGACGTGAGCCACGCCGTGGGGCTCTCGGGGCCGGGGCGGCTCCACGACCTCTTCCTCCGCCTGGAGCGGATGACTCCGGGCGAGTACAAGGCGCAGGCCGCGGGCCTCACGGTGCACTGGGGCGTGGAGGACACCCCCTTCGGGCCGGCCCTCTTCTCCACCCTGGAAGGGAAGGGGGATCGCGGCCTCTGCGGGCTCGCCTTCCTCCAGGAGGACACGCCCGAGGCCGCCTTCGAGGAGCTTCGCGGCCGCTGGCCTGGGGCCCGCCTCGAAGCGTCGCCCCTGCGCATCCGCGCCGTGGCGGAGGCCCTCCGGGGGCGGATGCTCGGTCGGGAGGCGGAGCCCCTCGGGGTGGTGTTGAAGGGCACGCCCTTCCAGCTGCGCACCTGGGAGGCCCTGCTGCGGATCCCCGCCGGAGGGGTGCTGGCCTACCAGGACGTGGCGGCCCTCAGCGGGGCGCCCCGCGCGGTCCGCGCCGTGGGCACGGCCCTGGGGCAGAACCCCATCGCCTGGCTCATCCCCTGCCATCGGGTGCTCCAGGCCACCGGCGCGGTGGGGAACTACCACTGGGGCACGCCCCGGAAGCAGGCCATCCTGGGCTACGAGCGCGCGAAAGGAGGCGCCCCCCTTGGGTGAATGGATCCTTCCCGTCGGCTACCGCCTGACGGACACCCTGGCCTTCCACGGCCGGGATCCGCAGAGCCCTTCCGAGCGCATCACCGTGAAGGTGCTGCGGAAGGCCCTCTGGGTGGCGGGTCGTCCCCGGGTGCTGGCCGTGGCCCTGGAAGGAGCCTCGGCCTCCGCGCGGCTGGAGGGGGGAGGGCCCGTGCCGGAGCCGGGCGTGGCGCGGCTCCTGGGATTGCACCTCGACCCGGGACCCTTCGAGGCCCAGGTGCGACGGGATCCCCTGTTGGGACCCCTCGTGAAGGCGCGGCGGGGGCTCAGGGTGCTGCTCACGGCGACGCCCTTCGAGGCGCTGGTCTGGGCCATCCTGGGCCAGCAGATCAACCTCGCCCTGGCCTTCCGCCTGCGGCAGGGGGTGATCCGGACCTTCGGCTCGGAGGCCGGGGATCTGTGGGCGCACCCGCGGCCGGAAGACCTGGCCGAGGCGGATCCAAACCTCCTGGGGGCCCTGAAGGTCTCCCGGGCCAAGGCCGCCTGCCTCATCGCCACCAGCCGCGCGGTGGCCTCGGGGCACCTGCCCCTGGACGAGCTCGCCACCTGGCCCTTCGCGGAGGCGGATGCGCGCCTCCGCGCGGAGAAGGGCATCGGACCCTGGACGAGCCACTACGTGCTCATGCGGGGCCTGGGCCTGCCGGACTGCGTGCCCCTGGGCGACTCGGCCCTGGCCACGGCGCTGGAGCGGGGCCTGCGGCTGCCCTCGCGGCCGGATCCCAAGGCGGTGGCGCAGCTCATGGCGCCCTACGCGCCCCACCGGAGCCTGGCCAGCTTCCACCTCTGGGCCGCGCTGAAGGGCATGCCAGCCTGAGGTCGATCCCAGGTGAGAATGGGGCATGACCTGGCGACTGACAGTGGCGGCGGTGATCGAGCGGGAGGGCCGGTACCTCCTGGTGGAGGAGGCGGATGCTTCCGGAGAGCGGGTCTTCAACCAGCCCGCGGGGCACGTGGAGCCCGGGGAGTCCGTCCTGGACGCGGTAATCCGTGAGGTCCGCGAGGAGACCGGCCTCGTCTTCACGCCCACGGCCTTCGTGGGGCTCTATCAGCTCCGGGCCGCGGATGGTCGGGACTACGTCCGCGTCTGCTTCGCGGGCACCGTGGGCCCCGGGACCCCGGTGCCCCAGGATGCGGACATCCTCGGCTGCCGCTGGGTGGAGGCCGGGGATCTGCCCGGGCTCCCCCTCCGCTCCCCCCTGGTGCGGCGCTGCGCCGAGGCCTGGGAGGCCGGGCAGCGGTGGCCCCTGGAGGTGGCGTCCACCTTCCTGCAGGCGCCCCGCCCATGAGCCCCCTCACGATCCTCGCGCTCCTCGTCATCGGGGCGGCCCTCGAGGCCGCCGGGCGGCGGGAGCGGCCCCGCCGCTTCCTGGTGCTCAAGCCCCTGGCCACGACCCTGATCCTCGCCCGCGTGCTCCTGGCGCCGCCCGCCCGGGGCGCGACCTGGATGGGACTGGGCCTCGGCCTCAGCCTGCTGGGGGACGTCTGCCTCCTCGGGCGGAGCGAGCGGGCCTTCCTCGGGGGCCTGGGCAGCTTCCTGCTCGCCCACCTCGCCTTCATGACCGCCCTGCTGCATGGGGTTCCCCCGGGTTGGCCGCCGGCCTGGACCTGGGTCCTGGCCCCCTGCGCCCTCGGGCTCCTGGCCTGGCTCCTCCCGGCGACGGGACGCCTGAAGGTCCCGGTGGCGATCTACGCAGGGGTGCTCCTGGGGATGGTGCTCGCCGCCGCCCGGGCCGCGCAGGTGCATCCGGGTGGGGCCTCCACCCTGGCCCTGGCGGGGGCCCTGAGCTTCCTGGTTTCGGACACCCTCCTGGCGACGGACCGGTTCCGGGGGCCCCTCCCCAAAGGGCAGGTGGCGGTGCTCGCGACCTATTGGCTGGCGGTGGGCCTGCTGGCCGCTTCGGTCGCCCCTCCGCCCGGGCTTTGACAGAGAGACAACCGCCCTTCCCCCCGCCGGGGATTGGTGCTGGGATGGGCCTTTGACGGAGGCTCCATGACCCTCACCGCCGAAGCCCGAGCGGCGTACCTCGACCGCTTCGAAGCCGGACCGGCCCTGCTGCTGGAAGCCTGGTCGGAGGTCCCCGCCGAGGCCCGCCAGTGGCGGCCGGCCCCGGGCAAGTGGTCCGCCCACGAGGTGGTGGTCCACTGCGCCGACTCCGAAGCTTATGGCCACACCCGGATCCGGCTGGTGCTCGCGGAGCGGGAACCCCTCATCGTGGGCTACGACGAGAACGTGTGGGCCCACACCTTCGACTACCACGCCCACGATGTGGCGCTCGCCTTCCGCACCATCGAGGCGGTCCGGGCCAACACGGCGGCCTGCCTCCGCCGCCTGCCGGAGGAGGCCTTCGGCAAGGTGGGCCGCCATTCCCACAGCGGGGTGTACACCGATGCGGACTGGTTCCGCATCTACGCGGAGCACCTCGAAGTGCACGCCGCCCAGATCCGCCGGAACCTGGCCGCCTGGCGGGCCCGGGCATGACCTTCGAGCTGGGGCCCTACCTGGCGCGCATCGGCTACGGTGGGCCCGTGGTCCCCACGGAGGAGGCCCTCTTCGACCTCCACCTGGCCCACGCCCGGACCATCCCCTTCGAGAACCTCGACATCCAGATGGGCCTGCCCATCCGGCTGGACCTGGCCTCCCTCCAGGACAAGCTGGTGAACCGGCGGCGGGGGGGCTACTGCTTCGAGCAGAACACCCTCTTCCGCGCGGCCCTGGAGGCCTTCGGGTTCCACCCGCGCCTCCGGGAGGCCCGGGTGCGCTTCGGCGCCCCGGAGCCCCTGCCGCGCACCCACGGGGTGCACACCCTGTCTCTGGGGGACCGGGAGTGGCTGGTGGACGTGGGCTTCGGCGGGGAGGGCCTGCTCCTGCCCCTGCCGACGGACGGCTCGGAGGCGGTGCAGTTCGGGTTCCGCTACCGGGTGGCGGCGGAAGGGGCCCGGCGGGTGCTCCAGCGGCTCCGGCCGGAGGGCTGGTTCGACCTCTACGCCCTGGAGCCCGGCGAGGTGCTGCCCGTGGACTGGGAGATGGGCAACCACTACACCAGCACCCACCCCCAGAGCCGCTTCACCACCACCCTCACGGCGCAGCGGCCGGGGATCGAGGTGCGCCACACCCTCCGGGGACGGGCCTACACACGCCTGGAGGGCGGGGTGGAGACCACCCGGGAGCTCCAGAGCCGACGGGAGTGCCTGGACCTCCTGCGGGGGACCTTCGGCCTGGAGCTCCCGGAGGCCGCCGAATTCCGGAGCTTGGATTGGCCTGGGGAGGATCGCGCCCCGGTGTGATCCAGGTCCGTTTTTCCCCCGGCGCCTTGGCAGGGGCGCCCGGCTTGCCGATGATGGGGCCCAATGCAACCTCAGCATGAGGGGGGACCCATGGCTCCGGATCTCGAGATCAGCGCCAGCCAGCAGGCCGCCATCGAGGCGTTGATGATGGGGGAGGCCCCCATCCCCGCCCCGGAGTGGCTGGCCCGGCAGTGCGCCATGAACCATGCGGGGGAATGCACCGCGGCCCTCCAGGATCCGGAGACCTTCTGGGCGGAGAAGGCCCTGGCCATCGACTGGGCGGAGCCCTTCTCCGAGGTGCTGCGCTTCCGCAGCCCTTGGCATCAGTGGTTCCTGGGCGGGAAGCTCAACGCCACGGTGAACTGCGTGGATCGCCATGCCAAGGGCCACCGCCGCAGCAAGGCGGCCCTGATCTGGGTGGGCGAGGATGGCGAGGAACGCACCTACACCTACAACCGCCTCTACCGTGAAGTGAACCGCTTCGCCAACGTGCTGCGGCGGCTCGGGGTGCAGGTGGGGGACCGGGTGGTGCTCTACATGCCCCTGGTGCCGGAGGGCGTGATCACCATGCTGGCCTGCGCCCGCATCGGGGCCATCCACTCCGTGGTGTACGCCGGCATGGGCACCAACGCCCTCAAGGCGCGCATCGAGGACGCCCAGGCCAAGGTGGTGGTGGCCACGGACTTCACCTTCCGGCGGGGCAAGAAGATCGCCCTCCTCCCCGCCGTGGATGAGGCGGTGCGGGACCTGACCTTCGTGGACCACGTCATCATCCACCGCCGGGGCTCCAAGCCGGGCGACGAGCCCGTGCGCTTCGAGAGCGAGCGCGAGAAGGACTTCTACGACATCCAGCGCCCCCGCGAGATCCACTGCGAGCCGGCCATGGTGGATGCGGAGCACCCGCTCTTCATCCTGTACACCAGCGGCACCACGGGGAAGCCCAAGGGTGTGGTGCACGCCACGGGCGGCTACCTGGTGGGGGTGAACTACCTGGCCCGGAACTTCTTCCAGATCCATGAGCGGGACATCTACTGGTCCACCTCCGACATCGGCTGGATCGTGGGGCACAGCTTCATCGTCTACGGGCCCCTCTCCCTGGGCGCCACCATCGTGATCCGCGAGGGGGCCCCGGATCATCCCAGCCCCGACGTCACGTGGGAGCTCGCGGAGCGCTTCGGCGTGGACGTGATGTTCACCGCGCCCACGGCCATCCGCATGTGGATGAGCCATGGCGACGAGGCCCCCGGGAAGTTCGACCTCAGCCGCCTCCGCCTCATCGCCTGTGCCGGCGAGCCGCTCAATCCGGCCGCCCACCGCTGGGCCCAGAAGAACCTGGTGGGGCAGAGCGGGGGGATGGTGGTGGACAACTGGTGGCAGACGGAGATCGCGGGCCCCGTGCTGGGCACCCTCCCCACCTTCGAGGCCCGCTTGGGCAAGGTGGGCAAGCCCATGCCCGGTGTCGAGGCGGCGGTGGTGGATCCCACGGGCGCCCCGCTGGCGGATGGGCAGGGGGGCCTCCTCGTCCTCCGGAAGCCCCTGCCCTACATGCTGCGCACCGTCTGGAACGATCCCGCCCGCTACGAGGCCTACTGGCAGCAGGTGCCCGGGTGCTATTGCGCCGGGGATGTGGCCGTGCGGGATGCGGATGGCTACTTCGCCGTGCTGGGCCGGGCCGACGACGTGCTCAACGTGGCGGGCCACCGCATCGGCACCGCCGATGTGGAGGGCTGTCTCCTGAGGCATCCCGCCGTGGCGGAGAGCGCCGTGGTGGGGCTGCCGGATGAGCTGAAGGGCGAGCGCATCCTCGCGGTGGTGGTGGTCAAGGCCGGCACGCCCACGGGCCCGGGCCTCGTGGCCAGCCTCAAGGACCATGTGCGGCAGGACCTGGGGGCCATCGCCTCCCCCTCGGAGATCGTGTTCAAGCCCTCCCTGCCCAAGACCCGCAGCGGGAAGATCCTCCGCCGGGCCCTGAAGGCCGAAGCCCTCGGCCAGGACCCGGGGGACCTCAGCACCCTGGCGGACTGACCTTCACCCCTCCGGGGGCTTCGGGTCGGGCTTGGAGAACCGCTCGGCCCGGCTGTGGAAGTCGTCCTTCCAGACCTTGCGATCCGGCCGGGGGGCCTCCGCTTCCGCTTTCAGGGCGGCCTTACGGCGCCGGTGCAACCCCACGATCAGGTAGAGGGCCAGGCCCAGCAGGGGCTCCGGGTACTCGCCCAGGAGGCGCACGGGGGTGAGCCGGAACTCATTGGGGCGGTGCCCATCCACCCGGTAGTGGTGGAGCACCCAGAGCTCCTGGTCCACGACCAGGTCGAAGGCCTCCGTGCGGGCCAGGCGCAGCTTCACATCCTCGCCATCGCGATCCGCCCAGACATACCCGGAGATCTTGCCCTCCTCGTCCGTGCCGATGAGGCGCACCGTGACCTTGGAGATCCCGGGCCAGCGCCAGTGACCGGGGGTGTCCCAGATCACCACGAAGAGCTGGACGAGGATCACCCAGGCGCTGGCCGCGACCCAGAGCCAGAGGAAGGCCAGCGCGGACCAGAGGCCAATGGGGTGGGAGCGCTTCATGGGGAGATGATCGCAGGGAGGCTCAGGCCTCCTCCACCTCGGAGGGGGGCTGATCGGCTGCTTCGTCGGAGGTCTCGGCGGGGGCCTCCGCCCCCTCCACGCCCCGGGCCTTGTCGAGCTTCCGCTTCCGCTTCTCCTCCTGCTTGCGCTGGCGATCCAGGTCCTTGAGGCGCTTCTCGCGCTGGTAGTTCACTCGCGCCACGGGCGCTCCCATGTGAGAAGGCCCGCCTCCTGGGCGGGGCGGGCCTGACGGATGCAGGAACGGCTCAGATCTTGGTGACGTTCATGGCCTGGGGGCCCTTCTGGCCCTGGCCGCTCTCGAAGCTCACGCGCTGCTTCTCCTCCAGCGTCCGGAAGCCGGAGCCCTGGATGGCGGTGTGGTGGACGAAGAGGTCGGGGCCGCCCCCATCGGGGGTGATGAAGCCGAAGCCCTTTTCAGCGTTGAACCATTTGACGGTGCCTTGAGCCATGGGAAGGTCCTGGAATGTCTCGGGTTGGGATGCGCGGGCGGGGAGACGGGGACGCGCCGCACAGGGTGAAGGTGGGAAAGGCCTTCCAGAACGATGCACAGGGATGGGGGGAAAGGGCCATCGGAACCTGCCGGAAGGGGAGGGGAGGCCGCTTCCGCGAGGGGGCTTGTGATGGGGGGGCATCCTCCGAAGGTCCGCGTGAGATCTCACGGGGCCCGGGGAAATCCAGTGCCGGGGCCCGACCTCACACCGACGTGACATCCTGGGGGTCAAAGGGGATGTGACCGGCATCAATGGACCTGTGGGTCTAGTATTCCGAAGCCACTTGAAGCCGCTCGGAGGAACCATGGTCGTGGATCGCATCAAGGAACTCGTCCGGGAGGGCTTCCGGGACGCCAATAACCGGGTGAGCCTCACGGGCGCCGGCATCACCACCGCCGCCGCGCTGACCATGATCTTCTTCGTGGTCATCGAGGTGGTGAGCCCCCACCATGCCAACCCCTACCTGGGCATCCTGCTCTTCGTCTTCCTGCCCCTGCTCTTCATCCTGGGCCTCACCCTGATCCCCCTGGGCATCTGGATGAACCGCCGCCGCATGCGCAAGGCGGGCATCACCCCGGAGCCCGCGGAGAAGGTGGCGCTCAAGTCCCCCCTCTTCAAGCACGCCCTCTCCTTCGTGGCCGTGGCCACCCTGGTGAACCTCTTCCTGGTGGGCACGGCCACCTACAAGGGCGTGGAGTTCATGGATTCCACGGAGTTCTGCGGGAAGACCTGCCACGTGCCCATGACCCCGGAATACACGGCCTTCAAGAACAGCCCCCACAGCCGCGTGGGCTGCGCCCAGTGCCACATGGGCCCCGGCGCCGAGGGCTTCATCAAGGCCAAGATCAGCGGCACCCGCCAGCTCTTCGGGGTGGCCTTCAACCACTTCGACCGCCCCATCAAGAGCCCCGTGGAGAGCCTGCGCCCCGCCCGCGAGACCTGCGAGCAGTGCCACTGGCCCACGAAGTTCCATGACGACAAGATCTACGTCCACACCTCCTTCGGCGAGGACGAGGCCAACACCCCCTCCACCAACGTGCTGATGCTCAAGATCGGGGGCCACGGCATCAAGGGCCGCTCCGGCATCCACGGTCGCCACCTGGACGATGCCAGCCGCATCTCCTACGTCACCACCGATGAGAAGCGCATGGAGATCCCCGAGGTCACCTACAAGGACGACCAGGGCAACCTCGTGAAGTACATCGCCAGCGGCGTGAAGATGACGCCGGAACTCACCAAGAAGGCCCGCACCCGGACCATGGACTGCGTGGACTGCCACAACCGCCCCACCCACGCCTTCGAGCTGCCCGACCGCGGCCTGGACAAGGCCATGACGGACGGGCGCATCTCCCCCGAGCTGCCCTTCATCAAGCAGCAGGCCATGCTCGCCATCAAGGCCGAGTACCCGAGCCAGGAGGTGGCCGCCCAGAAGATCAAGGCCGCCATCACGGGCTTCTACCAGGAGAAGTACCCGGCGATCTATGCCGAGAAGAAGGCCCTGGTCGAGGCCTCCGCGGTGGGCGTCGCCAGCGTCTACCTCCGGAACATCTTCCCCGACATGAAGATCACCTGGGGCACCCACCTCAACCACATCGGTCACGAGGAATCCAACGGCTGCTTCCGCTGCCACGATGGCGAACACAAGGCCGCCGATGGCCGCGTGATCACCAATGACTGCGACGCCTGCCATACGGTGCTGGCCCAGGGCGAGAAGGAGCCCAAGGTGCTGAAGGACCTCGGCTGGAAGTAAGCCTCACCGGAACTGAGCAGGGGCCGGCGCGCGCCGGCCCCTTGCCTTACCAGGGGATCTCCTGCCCATCCCGCAGGAACCGGCCCGTGAGCGTGGCCGGGGCCTCCAGGCAGAGCCAGGTGATCCCCCGGGCGCCCTGGTCCACGCTCCGGGGGGCCCCGGGACCCCCCATGTCGGTGCGCACCCAACCTGGGCAGGCGGCGTTCACCGTGATGCCCCGGGGTTTCAGGGCCACGGAGAGCTGGGCGGTGATCCCGTTGAGCAGGGTCTTGGAGAGGCAGTAGGCGGGGGACCAGTCCGAGGGCGAGCTGAGCTGGCCGCCGCCGCTGCTCACGTTGACGACCCTTCCCCCCTTGCGCAGCAGGGGGGCGAAGGCCTGGACCACGCGCAGGGGGCCCAGGCTGTTGGTGTCGAGGGTCTCCAGCAGCAGGTCCTCCGGCAGCTCCAGGAGGTCGAGGTCTTCCTCCTTGAGCAGGATGGCGGCGTTGTTGACCAGGACGTCGAGGTACCCGTGGGACTGACGGACCGTCTCCGCGGCCGCGGCGATGGAATCCCCGTCCGTCACGTCCAGCGCGAGCGGCTCGGTGCCCTCCGGGGCGGTGGCCGGATCCCTCACCCCCGCGATCACGGTGCAGCCGCGCGCCATGAGCTGCCCGCAGAGCTCCCGGCCGATGCCTCGGGACGCGCCGGTGACGAGGATGGTGGGCATGGGACCTCCAGGGGCTCAGCGCCCGAGCCCCAATCCTACGGCACCGAGGCTGAGGAACCCCACGGCGGTCCACTGGCGCGGGGTGGGTCGCTCGCCGAGGCCCAGGGCCAGGAGCTGCGCGAAGACCAGGGAGGTGTTGCGCAGCGACAGGGTGAGCCCGGCGCCACCCAGGCGCAGCGCCCAGAGGAAGAGGCCGAAGGAGGCCGTGCAGCCGAGGATGGCCAGCGGCACGGTCCCGTCCCAGGCGAAGCGTGGCCCGGACCGGGGGGATTGGAGGGCGTCCAGGCCCAGGCGGAGGAGCGAGGCGAGCCCCACGGAGGTGGCGAAGAGGGGGAGGGGCAGGGCGCCCAGGGCCAGGGCCTGCTTGTAGGCGAGGTGGTACCCGGCGACGCAGGCGGCTCCCGCGAGGGACCAGCCGAGGCCCGCCCCATGGCTTCGGCGCAGGTCCCCCGAGCCCATCAGGACGAGCCCCGCACCCATGAGCAGGGCGGCGGTGGTCCCGAAGGCGGTGAGCCGCTCGCCCAGGAGGAGGATGGAGAGCGGCCAGACCAGGAGGGTGGCGCCGCCCCGCATCACGGCGTACGCCGCCCCCAGGGGCGCCCCCGCGAGGGCCCGGGCCAGGGTGATGAAGTAGGCGCCTTCGAAGACGCCGGCTACGGCGGTCCACCCTAGGGCGCGGGCCTGGGGGAACCAGGGGCCGAGGGGCACGAGGAACGCCGCCGCCAGGGCGAGCAGGCAAGATCCCACCATGATGCCGCGGGCGGCGGCCACGGGTCGGGGGTGGCCCTTCAGCAGGGCGTTCCAGCCGGCGTGGAGGAAGGCCGAGAGGAGCACCAGCCCGAGGGGCAGGAGCGGCACCGCTCAGGCCTCCACGGCTTCGCGGGTGCGCTCGATCCACAGGCCCCAGAGGGGCCCCACCCACCCCAGGAGGCCGAAGATCCCCAGGGCCTTCACGCTGGGGGGTGGATTCCCGCCGCTCATGTCTCCGATGTAGATGAGCCCCATGAAGGCCACGAAGCTCCACAGGGACCAGTGCCCCGCGCGCCCCCTGGCGCGGGTGGCCCGGAGGTAGGTGGCGAGGCAGGCGCCGAACAGCAGCACCTCCACGGTGATCGTCGCGGCCAGGTGGTTCCAGAGGCCCAGGCCGTAGCGGGCGCTTCCGGGCCACAGGGGCATGTCGGGCCGGTGGGAGAGCGCGTCCAGCACCCAGTGGGAGACCACCAGCGCTCCGAAGATCCCCTGCTCGCGGCGGGTCCAGGCGCGTCCCAGCACGAGGGCGAGGAGTCCAGCCCAGACGGCGTCCATCAGCAGGCTGTGGCTCCAGGGGTAGCTGAGGAAGTCGAAGGGCGGATGCTGGTGGGAGCCCGGGAGCAGCTGCACCGTCTCCACGCCGGCCAGGAGGAGGAGGGGCCAGAGCAGGTCCGCCCAGGACACGGCGAGGACGAGCGTGCCCAGGCCGGGCTTCCGGACCAGGGGCCGGGCGGCGAAGGCGAGGGCGTAGTGGCCGATGAACATGGCGTCTCCGGGGAGCCACCCTAGCACGGCTCTAGAATGGTGGGATGTCGAAGGCCCCCTCCACCAACGCCACCCGCCTCCTCCGCCAGCGGGGCCTCCCCTTCGAGGAGCACCTCTACCGCTACGAGGAGAAGGGCGGCACCGCCGTGAGCGCCCGGGAGCTGGGCGTGCCCGAGCACGCCGTGATCAAGACCCTGATCTTCGAGGACGACCGCAGGCAGCCCTTCATCATCCTCATGCACGGCGATCGGGAGGTGAGCACCAAGGAGCTGGCCCGCCAGATCGGCGCCCGCAGCGTGCAGCCTTGCCCCCCCGCCGTGGCCGACAAGCACAGCGGCTACCAGGTGGGCGGCACCAGCCCCTTCGGTACCAAGAAGGTGATGCCGGTCTACGTGGAGGCCACGATCCTCGAGCTGGAGCGCATCTGGATCAACGGCGGCTCCAAGGGCTTCCTCGTGTCCCTGGCACCCGCGGCCCTGAGCAGGGTGCTGGACGCCAAGCCCGTGCAGGTGGCCCTGGCATGAGCCTCGGCCCGGGGGGCCGCCGAATCGCCCACCTGGACATGGACGCCTTCTTCGCGTCCGTGGAGCTGCTGGAGCGGCCCGACCTGCGGGGGCTGCCCATCGTGGTGGGGGGTCCTCGGCGCAAGCCGGGGTCGGGGGCGGACGAGGGGATGCGGCTCCAGGACTACAAGGGGCGTGGCGTCGCCACCACCTGCACCTACGAGGCCCGGGCCTTCGGGGTGCGCTCGGGCATGGGGCTCATGAAGGCGGCGGCCCTGGCGCCGCAGGCCCTGCTGCTGCCGGCGAACTTCGAGGCCTACAGGCGCACCTCGGCGGCCTTCAAGGCGGCGGCCCTGGCCATCTGCCCCGTGATGGAGGACCGGGGCATCGATGAGATCTTCCTGGACCTCACGGAGGTGGAAGGGGACAGCTGGGAGCTGGGGCAGCGCCTGAAGGCCGCGGTGAAGGCGGCCACGGGGCTCACCTGCTCCGTGGGCATCACCCCCAACAAGCTGCTCAGCAAGATCGCCTCGGAACTGCAGAAACCCGATGGGCTCACGGTCCTGGGAGCCGACGAGGTGCCCACACGCATCTGGCCCCTGTCGGTATCGGTCATCAACGGGGTGGGACCCAAGGCGGCGGAGAAGCTGCGCGCGCTGGGCCTCGAGACGGTGGGGCAGGTGGCGGCGGCGGATCCGGCCGAGCTGATCGGGCACTTCGGATCGAGCTATGGGCACTGGCTCTTCGAGGCCGCCCACGGCCGCCACGACAGCCCCGTGGTCACCTCCCGCGATCCCAAGTCCATCAGCCGCGAGACCACCTTCGAGCGGGACCTGCACCCGAGGCAGGACCGTGAGCAGCTGTCGAAGATCCTCCTGGACCTCTGCACGCGGCTGGCGGGGGATCTGGAACGGAAGCGGGTCTTCGCCAAGGGCATCGGGATCAAGCTCCGCTACGACGACTTCCGCACCGTGACCCGGGACGTGACCCTGTCGCGGCCCAGCCGGGATCCGGAGGCCATCCGCGAGGCGGCGCGTGCCTGCCTCAAGCGGGTGGAGCTGGACCGGCGGCTGCGGCTGCTGGGGGTGAAGGCGGGGGCCCTGGTCGAAGAAGGGGAGGTGGGCCTCGGTGAGCAGCCGGGGCTCTTCGGAGATTGACGGTGCGTCAAGGAGGCGGGGCCATGTCCATCGGGACTGCTAGCGTCGTGGAGAGGCGGGCCCCATGAAGATCGTTCTCATCACCTTCGAGCAGTTCACGGACGTGGACGTGTACCTCCCCTGGAACCTGCTGAACCGGGTCAAACGGCCCGACTGGACCGTGCGGATCCTGGCCGACTCGCCCCGGGTGACCTCCCGCACGGGCCTGGGGCTCGAGGTGCATGGACCCCTGAGCGAAGCCCGTGAAGCGGATGCCGTGATCATCACCAGTGGGGACCTCACCCGCACCCTCTCGAAGGATGCGGCCTTCCTCGCGAAGCTGGAGTTGGCCCCCTCCCGCCAGCTCATCGGCTCCATGTGCTCCGGGGCCCTGATCCTCGGCGCCAAGGGACTGCTGCGCGGCCTCACGGCCACGACGTATCCGACCGCCTGGAAGGAGCTGGAGGCCTTCGGCGCCACGGCCGTGCAGGAGCCCTTCGTGGCGCACGGCCGCATCGCCACCGCCGCGGGCTGCCTGGCGGCCCAGGAGCTCTCGGGGTGGATCATCGAGGCCCTCACGGACGCCCGCACGCGGGACCTCGCCCTGCGCTCTGTGCAGCCCGTGGGGCGCGGGCTCCGCTTCGAGGATGCGGACGCGATCCGTGCGCTCTACGCGGCGAACTGAGGGTTAGACCGTCTCCCCGATGGCCTTGCTCAGGTAGTCCGCCAGCTTCTGCCCGGCGCGGCCCAGGGGACGGTCCATGCGGCTCACGAGGTGGGGGATGAAGCGGTAGCGGGAGCCGCCCACGAAGTCGACCTCCACGAGGCGACCCTCGGCCAGCTCCCGGTCCACCAGGTAGCGGGGCATCCAGCCGAAGCCGAGCCCCATGAGGAGGGCCTGCTTCTTGACGATGAAGCCCGAGAGGTAGAACACGCGCTCGCCGCCGAACATGTGGCGGTCGTCCCCGCGGTCGCTGCTGTCCTGAACGCTGAGCTCCACGTGGCGCTGCAGCTCCGGCAGGCGGACCCGCAGCTGCCCCGCCAAGGGGTGCTCCGGCGCCACGCAGAGCACGCACTCCACCTCAGGCAGCTCCTGGGCCCGCAGGTAGGCATGGGGCTGGTAGTCCTTCACGACCATGAGGTCGGCCCCCTCCTTGTCGAAGCGGTACTGCACCCCGAAGAGGAACTCCACCTTCACCTGCACCCGGGTGGGCACCTCCTCGTCGGCCAGCTGCTTGAGGGCCGTCATGATGGGCGTGAGGGGCAGGATGCCGTCCACCACCAGGCCCAGGCGGGGCTCCCAGCCTTCCGCGAACTGCCGGGCCAGTCCCTCCACCTGCTCCGCCTGGGTGAGGAGGCGCCGGGCCTCCGAGAGGATCAGCTCCCCGGCGGGGGTGAGGGTGGCCCGGTAGGCGCTCCGATCCAGCAGGGCCACGCCCAGGGCCTGCTCCAGCTTGCGCACCTGGTAGCTCACGGCGCTCTGGGCCTTGTTCAGGCGCTCCGCGGCCTTGGCGAAGCCCCCCTCCCGGACGACGGCGTCCAGGGCCCTCAGGGCATCGAGATCCCACTGCATGATCAAAATTTTAGATCAAAAGCTTCAAAAACATATGCTTTTTTGGCTGATCTCCGGGCTTCACCTTGGGTAGGAACGGAGATCGGACATGCAATTCCGAAAAGGCCTCACCACCACCCAGGCGCACGTGGACGTCCCCGCGGGGCTCTACGAGGAGGAGTACGCGCGCCAGGGCTTCTTCGGCCGCACCAGCCACCTCTACCGCAGCGAGCCCCCCGTGGGCTGGACCGCCATCGAGGGGGACCTCCGCCCCGAGTGCCTGAAGGTGGAGTCCCTGCCCGGACTGGGCGCCGAGGACTTCTGGGAGGGCCGGGTGGCCTTCCTGCAGAACGACGACATCGTCATCAGCCTCAGCCGCCTGGACAAGGCCATGCCCTACTACTTCCGCAACGCCGATGCCGACGAGGTCTTCTTCGTGCACAAGGGCGCCGGGGAGCTGGAGACGGACTTCGGGCCCCTCACCTACACGGTGGGCGACTACCTGGTGATCCCCCGGGGCACCGTGTACCGCTTCACGCCCACGGAGGCCACCTCCCTGCTGGTGGTGGAGAGCTTCGGCGAGGTGAGCATCCCCGACCGCGGCATGCTGGGCCGCCACGCCCTCTTCGATGTGGATGTGATCCAGACGCCGACGCCCGACCCGGCTCGTTACGCGGGCCTCAAGGGCGAGTGGAAGCTGCGCATCAAGCGCACGGGCCGCTTCACCACCGTGACCTACCCCTTCAACCCCATCAACACCGTGGGCTGGAAGGGCGACCTGACCGTGTGGCAGCTCAACGTGCGGGACATCCGTCCCGTGATGAGCGAGCGCTACCACCTGCCCCCCAGCGCCCACACCACCTGGCTGCTGAAGAACGCCGTGATCTGCTCCTTCCTGCCCCGCAGCCTGGAGAACGGCGACCCCGGCGCCATGAAGGTGCCCTTCTACCACTCCAACATCGACTTCGACGAGGTGCTCTTCTACCACGCGGGCGACTTCTTCAGCCGCGCGGGCATCGAGCCGGGCATGGTCACCTTCCATGCCCAGGGCATCCACCACGGACCGCACCCCAAGGCCGTGGAGGCCGCCAAGGACAAGACCTTCACGGAGGAGCAGGCCGTGATGATCGACACCAAGAACCCCCTCTTCCTCACGGAGGCCGGCCGCAGCGTGGCCATGGCCGACTACTGGAAGAGCTGGATGTAAGGCGAGGAGGCGACCATGACCACCCACCCGAACCCCCTCGGACTACGCGGCATCGAGTTCACCGAGTTCGCCGGCCCCAGCGTCAGCGACCTCGAGCGCCTCTTCCTGGCCTTCGGCTTCTCCAAGACCGACCAGGTGAAGGGCAAGGCCATCACCCACTTCCGGCAGAACGACATCCACTTCCTGCTCAACGCCGAGCGCGAGGGCTTCTCCGCGGCCTTCGCCAAGGCCCACGGCCCCGCCATCACCAGCATGGGCTGGCGCGTGGATGACGCCGAGGCCGCCCACCGCGAGGCCCTGGCCCGGGGCGCCCGTGCCGCCGAGGTCAAGGACCTGCCCTATCCGGCGATCTTCGGCATCGGCGACAGCCTCATCTACTTCATCGACTCCTTCGGTGCGAAGGGCTCCATCTACAAGCAGGCCTTCGAGCCCCTGGCGGAGCCCATCCTGCAAGCAGACAAGGGCTTTCTGGCCGTGGATCACCTCACCAACAACGTCTACCCCGGCACCATGGAGCAGTGGGCGGACTTCTACAAGAACGTCTTCGGGTTCTATGAGGTCCGCTACTTCGACATCAAGGGCGTGAAGACGGGGCTCACCTCCTACGCGCTCCGCAGCCCCGATGGGAGCTTCTGCATCCCCATCAACCAGCCCAAGTCCGACAAGGACCAGATCGCCGAGTACCTCGAGGAGTACCGGGGCCCTGGTGTCCAGCACCTGGCCTTCCTCACGGAGGACATCCTCGCCAGTCTCGACGCCATGGTGGGCACCCCCATCGACACCCTGGACATCGACGAGGACTACTACGCCGAGGTCTTCACCCGCGTCCCCGGCGTGAAGGAGGATCCCGCCCGCATCCAGAAGCACAAGGTGCTGGTGGATGGGAATGAAAGCGGTTACCTGCTGCAGATCTTCACGAAGAACATCATCGGACCCATCTTCATCGAGATCATCCAGCGCGAGAACGACCTGGGCTTCGGCGAAGGCAACTTCACCGCCCT
>CAZVKM010000017.1:0-24998 GCA_964627685.1 uncultured Solibacteraceae bacterium
ACACATGGATTTTCAGTCCATTGCTCTACCAACTGAGCTATCCAGGCGCTGGCAGAACACCCATTGTACCTGGGAGACGGGGCAATTCAAGGGTCCAGGTCGTGAGGGCCGCGCTATCCTTAGAGGTTTCCGGTGACCCCATGAGCAAGGATCGTCTCATCCAGGTGCAGAAGCCCGCCCAGTCCCTGGAGCGCTTCCAGCAGGACTACTCCCGCACCCAGGCGGGGGGTGACAGCCTGCTGCGGCCCATCCTCATGGGTGTGGGCACCGTGGCCATCCTCGGGCTCGGGTACCTGATCTTCGACCAGTGGCGCGCCAGCCGCCTCGAGAAGTTCGAAGGGTCCCTGGCCGCCCTGGTGGAAGAGGTGGAGGGGGGTGCGACGCCGGCCACGGGCGAGGCCCTCCAGAAGAAGATGCGTGAGGCCCTGCCGCGCCTGGAAGCCCTGGCGCAGGGGGCGCCGGGCTCCCGCCGGGCCATGGCCCAGGGGATGGTGGCGAGCTGGAAGCTGGCCGTGGAAGGCCAGGGCGCCGCGCCCGGGGGCGAGGACGCCTGGAGCCGCCTGGCCAAGGTGCGCCGGGCCCTGGCCCTGGGGCAGGCCACGGAGGCGGCCCAGATCCTGGAGGGCCTCCGCAAGCAGGCGGGTCCTTCCGAAGCCTGGGCTTCGGCCTTCTGGCAGGTCCAGTTCGAGGTGGACCGCCTCGGCGGAGCCGCCGGCGCGGCGAAGGCGCACCTGGCGGACTACCGCGCCCGCTTCCAGGGCAAGGCGGCCGATCCGGCCATCCTGAGCGCCGCCGAAGCCATCTGACCGCCGTCCCAAGCGGGATGACGTAGCATGGGGTCCTCATCCGTGAGGGCCCCATGCGCATGTACGACCTGATCCACGCCAAGAAGCGCGGGGAAGCCCTCACCGAGCCGCAGATCCGGTTCTGGGTGGATGGGGTGGTGTCCGGGGCCATCCCCGACGAGCAGAGCGCCTCCATGCTCATGGCCATCTGCTGGCGGGGCATGACCACGGAGGAGACCCTGGCCCTCACCCTGGCCATGCGGGACTCGGGCAAGGTCATGGACCTCTCCGCCATCCCGGGGATCAAAGTCGACAAGCACAGCACCGGAGGGGTCGGCGACAAGACGACCCTCATCCTCGGCCCGCTCGTGGCGGCCTGCGGGGTGCCCTGCGCCATGTTCAGCGGTCGGGGCCTGGGCCACACCGGGGGGACCGTGGACAAGTTCGCCGCCATCCCCGGCCTGAACGTGGAGCTGAGCGACGCCGACTTCCTCCGCTCCTTGCGGGAGACCGGGTTCGCGAACAGCGCCCAGACCCCGGACCTCGTCCCCGCGGACCGTCGCCTGTATGCCCTCCGGGACATCACGGCCACCGTGGAGAGCATCCCCCTCATCACCGCCAGCATCATGTCGAAGAAGCTGGCGGGGGGATGCGGGGCGCTGGTGCTGGATGTGAAGTGCGGCAGCGGGGCCTTCATGGCCACCCGGGAGGAGGCGCGGGCCCTGGCCCGGAGCCTGGTGGAGGTGGGCAAGGCCCACGGGATGAAGGTGAAGGCCCTCATCACCCGGATGGAGGAGCCCCTGGGCCGGACCATCGGCAATGCCCTGGAAGTGAAGGAGTGCATCGAGATCCTGAAGGGGGCCGACCTGGAGGGCGACCTGGCCCAGATGAGCCTCCGGCTGGCGGCCGAGATGGTGCACCTGGGCGGGGGGGCCCCGGACCTGCCCACGGCGGAGCAGCGGGTGCGCGAAGCGCTCCTAAGTGGTCGCGGCCTGCAGGTGCTGAGGGCCTTCGTCGCCCTCCATGGCGGGGAGGCCTCCATGGTGGACGACCCGTCCAGGCTGCCCCAGGCCCCTGAGCATCTGGACCTCTGCGCGGAGGCCCCGGGCCGCGTGGCGGCCCTGGCGAGCCGGGAGCTGGGGCTCGTGGCCATGGAGCTGGGGGCCGGCCGGCGCAGCCAGGCCGACCGCATCGATCCGGCGGTGGGGCTCGAGGTGCTCGTGAAGGTCGGCGAGGCCGTGGCCCCGGGCACCCCCCTCCTGAGGCTCCATGGGCGCTCCCGGGAAGCCCTCCTCGCCCAGGTGGACCGAGCCCGGCGCGCCTTCACCCTGCGGGGAGATATGACGGAAGTCGCACACAGCTGGCTATTGGAAGAACTCGCCTAGGGGTGCTGGAAATTTCCTGGTATACTTGAGGAAATCCCTGAGCCCGCGATCGAGCCGTCCCGGAGTGGCGGAGACTGTAAATGTCCGGAATCTGGCCGAGGTTCCCGATTTTCCTGCCGATCGCCACTTTTTTGTTGCGAAGCCGTGGCAGCAAGGGTTTGATCGAGGTGATCCAAAGGTTCTTTCTTGATGCGTGTCTCTCCATCTGCAGCCAAGGACGGTTTCCCCGTCAGGCGCAGTGCCTCCCCTGTGGCCTTCATTGAAGACCACGCACCGACCCTCCCTTTCGGCGCCTTTCGCCCGGAAGTGAAGGTTTCTTCCGTTCGGCTTCAACCCTGCGGCATTGCCGCCCATTCCAAGGAGCAGTTCCTATGAATCGAGTCGTTTCCCGCCTGGGCCTGACGACCTTCGCGCTCGTCGCCGGCGTCATGCCCGTGATGGCGCAGGGTACCCAGACCGCCAACGTGACCGGCACCGTGGTGGATGGCAGCGGCGCGCCCATCGCCGGCGCCGTGATCCGCCTCACCTCCCCTGCCATGCAGGGCCCCCGCTCCTACACCTCCGATGCCAGCGGCAAGTTCATCGCCCGCCTGCTGCCTCCCGGGTTCTACACCATCGACGTCACCAAGGACGGCATGGACTCCCGGAAGATCACCCAGCAGCTGGGCATCGACCAGACCTTCAACCCCAAGATCACGATGACCAAGTCTGGTGCCGCCGTGATCGAGGTGGTCGCGGCCGCTCCCGCCGTCGACAAGACCGACGTGAAGACCGCCACCAACTACCGCATGGAGACCGTAGACCAGCTGCCCAACGGCCGCTCGATGGAATCCGTGGCCCTCCTCACCCCCGGTGTGACCACCGGCGTGGGTGGTCGCGTGCAGATCCGCGGCGCCATGACCTCCGGCAACCTGTACCTGCTGGACGGCCAGAACATCGCCGACAACGCCTACAACAACCGCGGCCTCGCCATCATCGATGACTCCCTCGAAGAGACCCAGGTCATCACGGGCGCCATGTCCGCCGAGTACGGCGACGTGGACGGTGGTGTCATCAACTCCATCACCAAGTCCGGCGGCAACGACTTCGCGGGCAGCCTGCGCTGGGAGCTGAGCAACCCCTCCTGGAACGCCCTGCAGCCCATGCAGAACCGCACCTCCATCGACAACATCCTGGGCGAGACCAAGACCCTCTCCCTGAGCGGCCCCATCATCAAGGACCGTCTCTGGTTCTCCGCCTCCTACTTCACCACCAAGACCAACGGCCAGGGCACCATCGGTGGTGACCTGAGCTCCGATCCCCTCGTCCTGGGCGCCCTCAACGGCCCCGGCGGCCTGGGCACCGGCTACGTCACGGGCCGCAGCGAGATCCGCCGCCAGGCCAAGCTGACCTGGGCCGTGAACCAGGATCACACCCTGGTGGCCTCCTTCCAGAAGAACGCCACCAACGATGTGAACCGCAACTACTCCGCCGGTGAGACCCTCGCCCTGGTGCCCCAGATCAGCACCTCCGAGTTCCTCAATATCGCCGTGCGCTCCGCCTGGAGCAGCAACCTCACCTCCGAGCTGCGCTTCGGCAACAAGAAGCAGAACCTCTCCGCCGGTGGCAGCGCCAACGGCCAGAGCCCCATCCAGTCCGATGAGACCGGCCTGTTCTACAACAACGGCATCTTCAACAACACGGACGGCGGCGACGAGCGCGACAACCGCACCGTGAACCTGAAGGTCTCCTACTTCTGGAACGCCGCCGGCAGCCACCAGACCGACTTCGGCGTGGATTACTACAAGGGCAGCCGCAAGGCCCGCAACGAGCAGAGCCCCACGAACATCATCTACGAAGCCGCGGGCGTGAACCTCGTCAACCGCACGGCCATCCCCACGGCCATCTGGGAGTTCACCAGCACCGCCGGCTCCGCC
This sequence comes from uncultured Solibacteraceae bacterium, assembly GCA_964627685.1. Classification (GTDB taxonomy): domain Bacteria; phylum Acidobacteriota; class Holophagae; order Holophagales; family Holophagaceae; genus JAFDVN01. Next base: position 4,087 of record CAZVKM010000017.1, read on the forward strand.
GACAACTTCTCCACCGGCCTCTACGTGAACGACAAGTGGAGCCTCGACCAGCACTGGAACTTCCAGATCGGTCTGCGCTTCGACAACTACAAGGCCCAGAACGAGTCCGGCAAGAAGACCTCCGGCGCCAGCGGCGTCTCCCCCCGCCTCGGCTTGAAGTACGACCTCTTCGGCGACAGCAAGCACATCTTCGGCCTGAGCTACGCCAAGTACAACGCCAAGGTCCTGGAGGGCATCACCAACTCCGTGACCGGTCAGGGCAACCCCAAGGAGATCGACTACTACGCCATCTCCTACCTGGCCGCCGGCAGTGACTGGCTCCCCGCCAACCGCATCACCTTCGCCGCCCTGCAGAACCCCGCCCTCTACGATCACACCGGCGCCGGCATCGCGTACTACAACGATCCCACGCTGAACGTGAAGCTGAACGACAAGATGAAGGCCCCCACCGTGGCCGAAATCCAGGCCAACTACGCCTACTCGTTCAACTTCGGCGCCATGGGCGACGGCTACGTCAAGGTCACCGCGGTCTCCAAGAAGTGGGACAACCTGATGGACGTCAGCATCGGCAACAACGGCACCGTCAACGATCCCGCCGGCAACACCCTCTACATGAAGGTGTGGGACAACAACCCGGATGCGAAGCGCAAGTACCAGAGCTTCGAGATCGAGACCAACTACAACCTGAACTCCTGGAACTACACCGCCGCCGCCACCTGGAGCAAGCTGGAAGGCAACTACGAGGGTGAAGGCACCTCCACCCCCGCCCGCGGTGAGAGCATCCACTACTTCGACGTGGTGGGTGGCACCCAGCTCTACGACTACAACTGGACCTCCGCGACGGGCCGCCTCAGCGGCAACGTGCCCCTCCGCATCCGCGCCACGGGCAACCGCACCTTCAACAACAGCCTCGGCAAGACCTCGGTGGGCCTCGTCTACCGCTTCGACGCCGGCAGCCCCTTCACCCACGGCCGCACGATCTCCCGCGCCCGCCTGAACCCCGCCCTGCCCACGCAGTTCGGTGCCTCCTCCACCCAGGCCCGCGGCCAGGTGCGCGGTGAGGGCCAGTTCAATGGCGCCAGCTACCTGGACTTCGCCGTCACCCACGACTTCCCCCTCTTCAAGGTCGCGGGCAAGGACGTCACGGCCTTCGCCAAGTTCAACATCGGCAACGTGCTGAACCACCAGCAGATCGTGACCTTCAACACCACCTACGCCGCCGCTACCGGCACCTACGGCGTGGCGGGTCAGGGCCTGAACTCCCCCTGGATCCAGGGCTCCAGCTTCGGCAAGCCCACCAGCGCCAACAACTTCGGTGCCGCCCGTACCGTCGCTATCTCCGCCGGCTTCCGCTTCTAAAGCGCCCCGGTGCAATCGGAAGGGCCCCCGCAAGGGGGCCCTTTCTTCGTCTGGTCGAACCGATTTCCCCTCAGAGGCCGAGCAGGTCCTTCAGCTTGGGCGTGGCGGTGCGGCTCACTTCCAGCTCCAGCCCCTCGCCCACGCGCACGCTGGCCCGGCCGCCCTCCAGGGGGCGCATGGCGAGCACCGCCTCGGGGCGGAGGAGGAGGTGGCGCTGGATGCGCTGCAGGTTGGCCTGGGGGAAGGCGTGCTCCACTTCCGCCAGGGTGGTCCAGGAGGTGCGATGCCGCAGGCCCGCGGCGACGGCCCAGACGACCTCCTCCTCCACCTCGAAGTGGCTGGTACGCTTGAGGTCGAGGAACACGTGCCCTTCCCCCGCCTTCACGGGGAAGCGGGTGGCGCCTCCGGGAAGGGCTGCATGGAGCTCGGCCCCGCTGCGGGCGGGCACCTGGTGTCCGCGGAGTCGCTGCAGGGTGAGGGCCAGGCGCTCCGCGCTGACGGGCTTCAGCACGTAGTCGAGGGCCGCGGCCTCGAAGGCCCGCACCGCATGCTCGGCGAAGGCGGTGACGAAGACCACCGGGACGGGGCGGGGCAGCTCCGCGGCCACCTCGAGGCCTGAAGGCCCGGGCATCTGGATGTCGAGGAAGAGGGCATCCAGATCCGGCGTCGCCTCCAGGAAGGCGAGCAGGGCGGCCCCGTCGGGAAGCTCGCCGGCCACCTCGCAGCCCGCCTCGCGCAGGAGGCGGGCCAGGCGGCTGCGGGCCAGGGGTTCATCTTCGGCGAGGGCTACGCGCAGGGGCTTCATCGGGGATCTCCATGGGCATCCACGTCCGCCAGGGTCCACCCGTACTCCGTATGGAGGTGGAAGCGGCCCCGGTCCCCGTAGGCCAGCTTGAGCCGGGCCTCCAGGTTGCGGAGCCCGATGCCCTCTCCGAGCACCAGGGAGGCGGGGCGCCCGCTGTTGGCCACCTGGAGGTGGATCGATTCCTTCACCGCATGGCCCTTGATGCGCAGCTCCCCGCCCTCCGGGTGTCCGGAGATGCCGTGCTTGAGGGCGTTCTCCACCAGGGGCTGGAGGAGGAAGGGGGGCGCGACGATCCGGTCGAGGGCGTCATCCCAGTCCCAGTGGACCCGCAGGCGCCCGCCGAGCCGGAGCTTCTCCACCGCGAGGTAGCGCTGCACCAGGGTGCGCTCGTCGCCGAGGGGGGCCAGGGCCCGGTCCCCATGCCGAAGCAGGGCCCGGTAGAGTTCCGCGAGATCGAGGATGCCCTGCTCGGCGGCCTCCGCATCCTGACGCACCAGCTCCGCGAGGTTGTTGAGGCTGTTGAAGAGCACATGGGGGCTCAGCTGGCCGCGGAGGAGCACCCACTGGGCCTCCCGCAGGCGCTCGGCCATGGCCTCCTTCTCCTCCTCCGTGTGCTCGCCCAGGGTGATCATGGCCCCGATGAAGGTCATCATCGGCGCGCCGATCATCAGGTTCATGCCCAGGGCCTGGCGCAGGGTGATGTGCACCTCCCGGGACCCGTCCAGGGCGACCCCGGTCCAGCCCGCCAGGCGGAGGAGACCGTAGTCCATGAGCACGATGCCGGTGACCAGGAGCATGCACCAGGGCAGGGCCTGCAGGAGGCCCCGGAGGATGGGGGCCTGCGGGCGGTCGTCGCCGGTGTACCGCCAGGGCAGGGGGCTGAGGAAGCCGTAGCAGAAGGACATGGCGAAGGGGGTGAGGATGGCGCTGGCCCAGGCGAGACCGGGGCTTTCCACCCGCAGGTTCACGAAGCTCGCGAGCTTGAACAGCACGAAGAGCAGGGTGAAGGCCAAGGTGATGCCCCAGGTCAGCCGCTTCCGCAGGCGACGGCGGAGGACCTGGAGGAGGGCAGGGGCGCGCATGCTCCCAGCTTGGCCGGGGGCGCGGACCCCTCCAAGGCCCTCCCGGCCAGCGGCGGCTCCCTTCCGCCCAGCCGTGAGATCCTGGGGGCGGAGGGCCCATGTTCCTGAAATCCCTGTTCCGCCGATCCGCGGCGCCGGAGGTGGCCCCCCAGCTCGAGGCGGCGGTGGCCCAGCGGCTGGCCGCCGAAGGGAAGGACCCTTCGGCCGTGAGCAGCCGGGCCGCGGCGCCCCTGGAGGTGCCCCCCAAGCCGGACCTGGGGACCTTCCGTGGGGAGATCCGGCTGGAGCTGACCTTGGATGCAACTGGGCTGGTGAAGGCCGTCACCCTGGAGGGGGCCCCCCTGGATCGGGTCGCCGAGCTGGAATCCTGGGCCCACGGGTGGCGCTTCGAGCCGGCGATTCTGGACGGCCATCCCCATGCCTGCCGGATGGTGTATGAAGTGACCTGGAGCTGAACCATGCGTCGGATCGCCGCCCTCATCGCCCTCTCGCTACCCCTGGCCGCCCAGGCCGAACGGAGACCCCCCATGTCCCTTCATGAACTCACCGCGGCGAAGCTCGATGGCCACCCTCAGGCGCTCTCGGCCTACCGGGGCAAGGTGGTCCTCGTGGTGAACGTGGCCAGCGAATGCGGCTACACGCCCCAGTACGCGGGGCTGGAGCGGCTCTACCAGGCCATGAAGGGGCGCGGGGTGGAGATCCTGGGCTTCCCCTGCAACCAGTTCGGCGGCCAGGAGCCCGGGGGGGCCGAGCAGATCCAGGCCTTCTGCCAGAAGAACTACGGGGTCACCTTCCCCCTCTTCGCGAAGGTCGATGTGAAGGGGGCCTCCCAGAGCCCGGTATACGCCTTCCTGACGGCGGACAAGGGCGTGCCCAAGTGGAACTTCCACAAGTACCTCGTGGGGAAGGACGGCCAGGTGCTCCAGGCTTTCCCCAGCAGCGTGGAGCCGGAGGGGCCGGAGCTGAAGGCCGCCCTGGAGGCCGCCCTCAAGCAGCCCTGAAGCAAGACGTGACCGGGGACCTCCTGAAGTACCGCGCCCAGCACCAGAAGCGCCTGGCCTGGATGCCCTGGCTCTACTTCGCCTTGAAGGACCGCCACCGGGCTTGGGCCGAGGCGTGGCAGGCGGAGGTGCAGGCCCACCTCCTGTCGCAGGAGACCGTCACCCTGGGAGAGGGCTGCTTCATCGCCCCGGATGCGGCGATCTTCGGGGAGCCCGGTCGGCCGGTGGTGCTGGGGGATCGCTGCAGCGTGGCCTCCCAGGCCTTCCTGCATGGGCCCATCACGGCGGGGGATGAGGTGAGCATCAACGCCCGGGCCTCCCTGGATGGGGGGGCCAAGGGCATCCGCCTGGGGTCCGGGGTCCGCATCGCCAGCGGCGCGGTGCTCTACGCCTTTGACCACGGGATGGCGGAGGACCGGCCCATCCGAGACCAGCCTGTGCGCTCCCGGGGCATCGTGGTGGGGGATGATGTCTGGATCGGCGCGAACGCCGGGATCACCGATGGCGTCACCGTGGGTGATCATGCGGTGGTGGCCATGGGGGCCGTCGTGACCCGGGACGTGCCGCCCTGGGCCCTGGTGGCCGGAGTGCCGGCCCGCATCATCGGTGATCGCCGGAAGGACCCCCTGCCCCCGGGGTGATGCAGCCTGCATCGGCCCTGGCGCAAAGTCCCACGGCGAGGAGGCTTAAACCTTCTCTTTTTGCTTGTTTGACGTGGGTTATAGGTTGGCATCAAGTGTGATAACCCCTAGGGTACTGGGACGATTCCCAACCCGCCCGAGATGGGCTGAAAGGCACCCATGAACCTCAAGCGTCTCTCCCTCGCCCTCGCCGGTGTCGTGATCGCCGGCGCCTCCCTGGTGGCCCAGGCCCCCGCGCCCGGCACCCAGACCGCCACCCCCAAGCGGGAAGCCCGCATGGAGAAGCGCGCCGACCGCCAGCAGAAGCGCATCGCCAATGGCGTGGCGAGCGGCCAGCTCACCCCCCGCGAGACCGCCCGCCTGGAGCGCCAGGAGGCCAAGGTGGACCGGGACATCGCCAAGGCCGAGGCCGATGGCAAGGTCACGAAGAAGGAGGCGGCCAAGATCGAGCGCGAGCAGAACCGCGAGAGCCGCCGCATCCACCGCCAGAAGCACGACGCCCAGGTGCGCAAGTAGGCCTCCCCGGCCCCCGAAGGCCCCGGGTGGAACTCCTCCCGGGGCCTTCCTGCATCTCATCCCACCCAGGAGCCGACCATGCGATCGCTCATGCCCGCCCTTCTCCTGCTCAGTGCCGCCCTGGCGCAGCCCCTCTCGGCCCACGGTCGATGGGAGCGCCGTGAACCCTGCCGGCCCCGGGCCTTCGCCTCCTGCGAGCCCCGCCGGGAGCTGGCGCCCCCCTGGGCCCACCGGCCCGCCTGGGAGCGGGAGACCGGGTGGGAGCACCGCGCCTGTGGGCACCGCCCCCGCCGGACCGTCGCACCCTTCGGGGTGTGGGTGCGGATCCGCTAGCGGATCCAGCCCCGGAGGATGGCCCCGAGGGTGAGGCCGCCCACGAGCAGCCAGAGCAGCAGGGCCTGCAGGAAGGGACGGGGACCGACCCGACGCAGGGCCTGGCGGCTGATGCCGGCCCCGATGAGGAAGAGGGTGAGCACCAGGGCCCGCCGGGCCAGGGCGCTCACCCAATCCGCGCCGGGCCGGAGGGCGGGCAGCGAGGTGATCAGCGCGGCCAGGCCGAGGAAGCCGAGGATGAACCAGGGGCGCTTCGCCCGGGGCTGAGCCGGCCCCTGGCCCGCGCGGGCCCCGAGGGCCAGCGTGAGGGGGACGATCCAGAGGGCCCGGGCCAGCTTGGTGGTGGTGGCCACGAGGAGGGCCGTGGGCCCGTAGCCGGCGGCGGCCCCCACGACGCTGGAGGTGTCGTGGATGGCCAGGGCGGCCCAGAGGCCGAAGGGCCGCTCCCCCAGGTGCAGGGCATGCCCCACCGCGGGGAAGAGGAGCAGGGCCGAGGCGTTGAGGAGGAAGACGGCGCCCAGGGCCACGGCCAGGTCTTCATCCTCCGCGTGGAGCACCGGCCCGGCCGCGGCGATGGCGCTTCCGCCGCAGATGGCGGTGCCCACGGAGATGAGGGTGCCGGCGACCTCCCGCACCTTGAGGAGCCGCGCCAGGGCGAGGCCCAGCAGGAGGGTGAGCGAGATCCCCACCACCGTGTACCCGAAGCCCTGGAGACCCGCGCGACCCACTTCCCGCAGGTCCATCGCCGCGCCCAGCCCGATGACGGAAAAGCTCAGGAGGCGTGGGGTGGCCGCCTTCAGGCGGGGGCCGTGGGGGTGGCCGGGCCCCAGGGCCAGGGCGAGCCCCAGCAGCAGGGCCAGCCAGGCGGGCACGGAGGGCCAGGGCAGCGGCACGCCCGGCAGATCCCGCCCCCCGGGGAGGAGGCAGAGGAAGGCGAGGAGGGGGAGGAGCCGGCGACCCAAGGGGTCAGGGACGGAAGGCGCGGACGACCCCGTCCACCGGGTCGGGCACGTCGAGGCCCAGGTACGCGGCGAGGGAGGGGAGGATGTCCACGGTGCTCACGGGGGTCTCCACCTTGCGGGCCTTCCCGGCGCCCCACACCAGGATCGGCACGTGGCGATCGTAGTCATGGGGACTCCCATGGGTCGCGGGGAAGCTGAGGGGGATAAAAAGGATGTGGGGCCCGAAGGCGGTGACGAGGTCCCCGCCCTTGCCGGGCGCGAGGGAGAGGCGAAGGCGGTCGACCATGGAGAGCTGCTCGGGATCCTTCCCCTTCAGGTCGTCCACCGAGTGGCGCGCGAGCTCCTCGGTGGGGATCGAGGCCAGCACGAAGGGCCGGGCCTGCATCCAGGCCTGGGCGGCCTTCACGACGTCGCTCAGCTTCACCTGGGAGGAGGCGAGGGTCTCCCGGTTGAAGGAGAGGTTCCGGGGATCCCCCGTCGCCAGCAGGGCATCCCCCTTCAGCTGGAAGGCCTCCCGGAGGTGCGCATTCAGGGGGGCGTAGACAGTGGCCTTGGGATCCAGACGGAAGGCCTGATCCCGCGGGAGCTTCCCTTCCGCCTGCAGGCGCTCGGGGAAGTCGGCGCAGGCATGGTCCGAGGTGAGCACCACCAGGGCGTGGGGCGTCCGGGCGCGGAGCCGCTTCAGGAAGCCCTCCAGGAGGAGGTCGAGGCGCAGGAGCTGATCCTCCATCTCGGGCCCGCCGGGGCCGTAGCGGTGCCCCACGTAGTCGGTGCCCGAGAGGCCCAGGGCCAGGAGGTCGAGGCGCGGTCCCCGGCCGAGCTTCTCCCCCTGGATGAGGGCTTCCGCGGCCTCGAGGATGGTGGCGTCGTACCAGGGGGAGGCCTGGAAGAGCCCAGCCTTGGAGATGGGTTCACCGCCGGCCTTGATGGTCTTGGGCAGGCCGAAGAGGATGTTCCGGCCGACCCCACCGGGGGCTTCCATGAGCCGTGGCTTGCCGTCGAGGGCCTCCCAGACGAGGGTCTGCCCCTGGAGCTTGGCCAGGGTCGCGGCATTGTGCGCCTGGAGCCATGGCGGGAGGGTGGCGGCGTAGGCGGTGGAGGTGGTGAAGCCCACTTTCGGATGCCACCAGTACACGCCATCGGCGACATGGCCGGCCATGAGGATGGCGCTGCGGTCCTTCCCGGTGAGGGCGAAGCTGCGGCACCGGGGATCGGCCTCCTTCAGGTACTCGCCGAGGGTCCGGCGCTGCAGGTTCCGGGGACCGGCGCTGGCGTCGGGCGCACCGAGGACGGTGGCCTTCGGGTCCTCCACGCAGTACATCTCACGGCCGGCGGCGAGGTCGAACCACTCGTTCTCGGGGATGCCGGTGTGGGCGGGATGGCACCCGGTGAGCAGCACCGAGTGGCCAGGGCCCGTCTCGGTGCCGGCGTGGGCGTGGTAGGCGCGGGTGAAGTGGAGGCCCTCCTTCAGCAGCCGTGCGAGTCCCCCCGTGAACCGGGGCCGGAGCGCCTCGAGCCGCTCGGCGCTGAGCTGGTCCACGCTGATCACCACCACCAGCTTGGGCTGGGGGGCGGGGCCACCGGCGAGGGCCGGGAGGGCCTGCCAGGCCAGGGCGGTGAGCAGGGCCAGGGTCCGGAGGAGGGTGGGTCGGCGCAGCATCTTTCCAAGCTGCTCCTGAACGGGACGGAAGCCAAGCCACAATTTGGCAAAACCGATAGCCTGGGGCATGGCTTTCCTCGGGCGAACCTGGCTGCTGCTCCTCCTCACGGCCCTGCTCGCGGCGTGTGGGCGGCCGCCGGGCTCCGTGGGGTCCGGGGCGCCAAGGCCGCACGCGGATCGGGCGACACCCGGGGAGGTGCCGGAGCAGGCCCGCAAGGTCCTGGCCTTCGTGCGGGCCCACGGCCAGGCCCCACCGGACACCGAAGGTGGCCGTCGCTTCGGGAATCATGAGCATCGCCTGCCGGAGCGGGATGCCGCAGGCCGTGCCCTCCACTACCAGGAGTGGGACCTCTGGCCCCGGGCCCGGGGGCGGAACCGGGGTGCGGAGCGCCTCGTGACCGGCAGCGATGGCCGGGCCTGGTACACCGGTGATCACTACCGTTCCTTCACGGAGATGCGCGATGCGGGCCGATGACCTCTTGAAGCCCGGGGCCCCGGCCCTGGTGGTGTTGGAGACCGACGCCGAGCGCGCCTGGGCCTGGGCTCTGGAGGCCCATGAGGAGGCGGGGCAGGGCTTCGCCCTGCGCTGGCTTCGCGGATCCCGCATGCGGACCCTGGAGGGCTTCCACGAAGAGGTCGCCGCGGCCCTCCAGTTCCCGCCCCACTACGGCGGGGGCTGGGACGCCTTCAACGACTGCCTGAACGACCTGGAGTGGATGGAAGGCCAGGGGTTCCTCTTCCTCTGGTTGGAAGCCGACCAGGTGCTCGCCGAGGCCGAGTCCCAGTGGCCGATCTGCGGGGAGGTCCTGGATGGCGCCGCCGAGAGCTGGGCGGAGATGGATGAGGTGCCCTTCCGGGTGATCCTGCAGGCGGAGGGGCCGGCCTTGGCGGACCTGGAAGCCCGCCTGGCCCGGCAGGGGGTGCGCCTCGAACCCCTCATCCTGCCCATGGTGAACTGAGCGCGCCCCGACCGGCGGGCGGGCTAGGTCCGTTCCGCCATCCACTTCGCCAGTTGCGCGCGGGCCTCGCGTTGGACCTTCCCCTTGAGCCACGGGGACCAGCCCAGCAGGACTCCGGGCAGGCCCAGGGCCTGCCGACTCCAGCTCCAGAGGTCGAACCGGTCGCGGTGGGCGAGGATCTTCCCCTCGTGGAAGCCGAACTGCGCCGCGATGACGTTGTGCACGCGCCGACCCGTCTTGGAGAAGGGGTAGCGGGCCTCCCAGTGGACGGCGCCGCTGCCCTCGTCCGCGTGCTTAAGCTCGAAGGTGACCTCCAGGTCCGTGGCCCGGGCGCAGAGCATGGCCCACATGGCCCGGGCCTCCGTGGCCTTGAGCCGGCCGAAGGCGGGATCCATGAACACGGCCTCGTCGTGGTAGCAGGCGCCCATGGCTTCGGCGTCCCGACGCTGGAAGGCCTCGTAGAAGCGGGTGAGAAGCCCGGCGTGGGGGTGCATCAGAACTGCGCCTTGAAGGCTTCGAACTCGGCCCGGAGCTCCGCGAGGTCGGCCTTCAGGGCCGCCACCTCCTGTTCCAGCTCCGGCAGACGCCCGCCACCGGAGGGCACCGCGTGCATCGTCATGGGCGCCGCCGCGTCCACGGGCCCGGAGAGCAGGTGCGCCACCCGTGCCTCCCGCGCGCCGGGGGCCTTCGCCAGGCGCACGAGGAGGGGCGGCTCGGCCTCCATCAGGCTGGCGAGGGCGGCCTCCACTTCGGCCAGGTCCGGGAAGGCATACATGCGCCTCGTGTTGGTGCGGAGCTCCCCGGGGGTTTGCGGGCCACGGACGAGCAGTTCAGCGAGGATCGCGGCCTCCTGCTCCGCCAAGTGCCAGGCCTGCTTGGCGAGATGGGCGTACTTCATGGCCCGGCCGGGCCAGCGCTCCGCGAGGCCCTGGTCCACCAGGGATTCCACGGTGGCCTCGGCCTCGGCCTCCGCCACCGCCATCACGGGGGCCCGGTTGCTGCTCTGGTTGCAGGCGTTCGTGAGGGCGTTCAGCGACAGCGGATAGACATCGGGCGTGGAGAGCTGCTTCTCGAGGAGGCAGCCCAGGACGCGGGCCTCGAGGGGGGAGAGCTCGGGGAGGCTCACTTCCCCACCAATCCCACCATCGGGCTGCTGGCGCTCGCGGTGAGGCGGCGGGCCATGCGGCCGCTCTCGAAGGCGAGGCGGCCGGCGCGCACGGCGAGGTCCATGGCCTCGGCCATCTTCACGGGCTCGCCGGCTTCGGCCACGGCGGTGTTGAGCAGCACGGCGTCGGCGCCCAGCTCCATGGCCAGGGTGGCGTCGCTGGGGGTGCCCACGCCGGCGTCCACGATCATGGGCAGGCCGTAGGGCTCCAGCACCTGGCGGATGAGCATGAGCACGTAGGGGTTCTGCACGCCCAGGCCCGAGCCTATGGCGCTGCCCAGGGGCATCACGGCGGCGCAGCCCACATCGGCCAGCTTCTTGGCGAGGATGGGATCGGCGTTCACGTAGGGCAGCACCGTGAAGCCCTCCTTCACCAGGATCTTCGCGGCCTCCAGGGTCTCCTCGTTGTCGGGGTAGAGGCTCTGGGGATCGGCGATGACCTCCAGCTTGATCCAGGGGGTGTCCAGGGCTTCGCGGGCCAGGCGGCTCACCCGCAGGGCCTCCTCGCGGGTGTAGCAGCCGGCGGTGTTGGGCAGCAGGGCGATGTCCTTGGGGATCCAGTTCAGGATGTTGTCCTCGCCCTGGGCGTTGAGGTCGAAGCGGCGCACGGCGAGCGTCACCATGTCCACTTGCGCGGCCCGGTAGCAGGCCTGCATGGTGGCGAAGTCCTTGTACTTCCCCGTGCCGAGGATCAGGCGGTTCTGGAAGGTGCGGCCGGCGACGACGAGGGACGACATGGGATGCTCCTGGCCCACCAGTGTACGCCCCAGGCCAGGCCCAGGGCGGCCCCCAGGGCGTGGGCGGCGGGCAGCCCCTCCCACCCGGCGGCCCCGCCCAGGGGGTGGATCCCCCGGGTCAGCTCCAGGCCGGCCTTGAGGCAGGCGCCGAGTCCGAACACGGCCGCTTCGCGCCAGCGCCCCACGCGGGCCAGGGGGAAGGCCGCCGCCACCCAGAGGAAGCAGGCGAGCCCGGAAGCGCCGCGGTAGGGGCGCTCCCCCAGGAAGGGAAGCAGGAGCAGGCTCAGGAGGGGCAGGGCCAGGGGCAGGATCTTCAGAAGCCTGCTCCGGGTGGACCATTCCAGGAGCACCAGGGGCAGGGCGCAGGCCACCAGGTTCACGCCCGCATGGGGCAGGTCCCAGTGGGCGAGGTGGCCCGTCCAGAGGCGCCAGGGCTGGCAGGCCGCGGCCGAGGTGAGGTCCCAAGGACTCATGACCGCCGGCGGCGCAGGCCCACCAGGAGCGCGGCGGCGCCACCGACCTCCAGCAGGCCGAAGCTCCCGCCCCACCCTTTGCCGCCGGTGCTGCGGAGGCTCTGGCCCTGTTTGTCCACGAGGTCCACATCGGTGCGCTTGCCCTCGGCCACCTCGGCTTTGAACGCGCCCACTTCCGTGTCGAGATTCTTGGCCAGGTCCGCCATGGCGAGCCTCAGGCCCTCGCCCGCATCCCGCCGCAGGAGCTCCGCCTGGGCCACGGCGGTGGTGCTGCCCTTCACGGAGCTCTGGCCCGGGGCGCGCAGGAGGAAGGTGCGGCTGGGCACGTGGAAGACGGCGGCATCGATGAGGGTGGAGGTGCTGTTCTTGTCGGCGGGCAGCACGAAGGCGCCCACGATGCTCAGGTAGGCGAAGCTGTACCACTTGGGATCGGAGTGCTGGATCTGATCCACGCTCACGAGGGCCACCACGTCCACCCCGAACATCCGGGTGACCTGGTCCAGGTTGTCGAAGCCCCCATCGGGCCGAAGGTAGGCGGTGGGGATGGCCTTGATCTCGCCGACCCAGGGCTTGTCCTTGAAGGCGGTGCGGAGCATCTCCAGCATGGGCTTCTCCTGGAGGCCGGGCAGGGCCCGCTCCTCACGCCAGCCCTGGCTGGAGGGCACGAAGGCGATGCCCATCCGCAGCGGGACCTGGAGCCGGACGCCCTGGGGATTGGGGGCCGGGGGCGTCTGGGCCTTGGGGTAGAGGTAGGTCATGAGGGTGCTGCGGCGGGTGACGGTGGTGGGCTTCATGCAGCCCCCGGCCTGCAGGGCGAGGCAGAGCGGCAGGGCGAGGCGGCGAGCGTTCATGGGGTTCCTTAGTGGCCGAGGCCGAGGGAGGCGTTGCAAAACTGGCGGAGGAAGGCTCGGCCGAACCAGGCCGAGGCCCAGCCCGCCACGGCGAAGCAGACCAGGGCGAGGAGCAGGGAGGGGCGGAGGCGGCGCATGGCTCAGGCGGCGTGGGGGACTTCAGCGCGGCGCCGCACGCCGGTGAGACGGAAGACAAGGGCTTCGAGCTTCGTCCACAGTCCAATCCGCTCCACCAGGGGATTCACGAAGTTGGTGAGGGCGCAGTAGTGGCTCGTGCGTGGCATGCGGTGGTGGGCGGCGTGGGCGGCCCGGCTCTGGATCAGGCCCGTGGCCTGGAGACGGGCGAGGAAGCGGCCGTTCTCGGCGGGGGTCTGGTGGGCCCAGCGGTGCACGAGGTTGGTCATCACCAGCAGGCTCACGGTGAGGAGCCACCGCCAGGTGAGGTGCCCTGAGAGGCCCACGACCAGCAGCACCAGGGCCCCGAGCACGAAGGGGATGTCGATGTTGCGCAGCCAGGACTGGCGGGTCATGGCCCGGGGGTCCCGGTGGTGGAGGAGGTTGGGGGCGATGACGTGGGGGCCCACCACGGGCCAGGTGGCCTCGCCGTAGGCGTCCTCAGCCCAGTGGGTGAGCCCGGAGAGGAAATCCGCGAGCAGCAGGCAGCCGGTGGCCTGAAGCAGCCAGCCACCGGCCTGCCGGGCGGCGCTGAGGCCCGGGTGGGGGGACTGGAGGAAGGTGAGGGTCGTGGCCAAGGGGGGTCTCCTTTTGGATACGGTAGCGTATGGAAATCAATACGCAACCGTATTGTGATCTCGAATCCATCGGCGTCAACCCATGACCTGAGGTAAGGTTTCTCCATGCCTCCCAAGGTCCAGCCGAAGCCCACCAAGGCCCCCCGCCGGGCCAAGTCCACCGGCGCCGGGAGGAGCCAGCTCTCCGCCCAGGACTGGATCCGCGCCGCCTTGAACCTGATCGCGCGGGAAGGGGTGCAGGCCGTGGCGGTGGAGCCCCTGGCGCGGGACATCGGTGTCACCAAGGGGTCCTTCTACTGGCACTTCGAGAACCGCGACCACCTGATCAAGGAGGCGATGAAGGTGTGGTGCGAGGATCAGGGCCGCGACGTGGTGGCCCGCTGGTCCGGCGTCCCGGATCCGGAGCGCCGCCTCCGCGTGCTGCTCTTCAGCGCCTTCGAGGATCAGGAGAATGGGCTGCTCTTCGCCGCCCTCTCCGCCAGCAGTGAAGATCCCAGGGTGCAGCCCTGGCTCCGGAAGGTCTCCGAGCAGCGCTTGGCGCTCGGTGTGGAGAGCTGGCGGGCCTTGGGCCTTTCCGAAGCCGAGTCGAAGCAGAAGTCGCTGCTGGCCTATGCCGCCTACGCGGGCTACTTCCAGCTGCTCCGGGCCACGCCCTCCGCCGTGGGTGGGGTGACGGACCTGAGCGGCTATGTGCGCCACTTGGTGGATGCGCTCGTCCCGGTGAAGAAGGCTAAGAAATGAAGGCCGAAAAGCTGAGCGCCGCCCGCCGCCGAGAGCTGGAGGGGGGCGAAGGCGAGAGCGCGAACCTGCAGGAGTGGTTGGCGGTGGACATGGCGGCCCTCCTCAAGGCCGTGCTTCGGGAAGCGGATCGCAAGGCGCCCGAGTCCACCTGGCTGGAGACCGTGAGGGCCCTGCCCGTGACCCGGCGGGTGGAGACCATCGCGCTGCACCTGCTCGATCGCCATGCGGACCTCCACGAGGCGCTCTCCGTTCACGCTTCCGACACGGTGCGCATCTGGGCGGCCATGATGGTGGGCCTCGGTCCCAAGCGTGCGCTCCGTCGGCGGCTGGAGGAGCTCCGGCCCTTCGCGGCGGACCCCCACTTCGGCGTGCGGGAATATGCCTGGATGGCCTTCCGTCCCCACCTCTCGGGGCAGCTGGTTGAAGGCCTCGACCTGCTCCTTGGGGAAGCCTCCCATGAGGACGAGCGGGTCCGCCGCTTCGCTTCGGAGGTGAGCCGCCCCCGGGGCGTCTGGTGTGCCCATCTCCAGGCGCTCCGCCAGGATCCGGATCAGGCCCGCCCCCTGCTCGAACGCCTGAAGGCGGATCCGAGCCGGTACGTGCAGACCTCGGTGGCGAACTGGATCAACGACGCCAGCAAGGATCAGCCCGCGTGGACGAAGGCCCTGGCGGAGGCCTGGATCCCCGGGGCGCCTGCATCGACGGCCTGGATCCTCGCCCACGGCCTCCGCACCCTCCGGAAGAAGGAGGCCTGGGGGTTGGCCTGAGCGGATCTGCTAGCGTGGAGGCATCGCCTCGAGGCTTCCATGGCCCATCCCGTCCTCATGGTTCCAGGCTGGAGGAACTCCGGCCCCGGACACTGGCAGAGCCTCTGGGAGTCCCAGATCAAGGGGGCCCGCCGGGTGGAGATGCCGAACTGGGAGTTTCCCCATTGCCAGGCCTGGGTGGAGTCCCTGGATGAAGCCCTGGCCGCGATGGCCCAGGAGGATCCGGCCCCGCCGGTGCTCGTGGGGCACTCGGTGGGCTGCCTGGCCATCGTCCACTGGGCCTCCCGCCATGAGCGGCCCGTGCAGGCCGCGTTCCTCGTGGCGCCCGCGGACGTGGAGCGGAAGGGCTGTCCGGAGGTGCTGAGGGACTTCGCCCCCATCCCGCGCCAACCGCTGCCCTTCCCGGGGCAGGTGATCGCCTCGGATGACGACCCCCACCTGACGGAATCCCGCGCCCGGGGCTTCGCCGAGTCCTGGGGGTTGCCCTTCGTCCTCGTGCCGGGCGGCGGGCACCTCAACCCCCCCTCCGGCTATGGAGAATGGCCCGCCGGGGAGGCCATGCTGCGAGAATGGCTGCGATGATCCCCCACCCACCCCCACTCCAGGCCCAGGACCGTCCCCTCGCCACGGCCCCCACGCCCTTCCCGGGGCCGACGCAGGCGCTGCGCAGCCCCGACGGTCGTTGGCTCCTCGTGCACGCCCCCGCCCAGGCGGAGGATCCCTTTCTCAAGGGAGCCCATGCCCTCTACCTCCTCGACCTCCGGAGCGGGGGCACCTCGCGGCTGCTCACCTACAACCGGCATGCCGATGCCAGCTTCAGCCCCGATGGGAAGCACCTCCTGCTCACGGAGTGGTCGGCCGCGGATGCCGCAACGGTCCGGCTCTACCGGCTGGAATCCGGGCCGGTGAAGGTGGGTCTCGAGCGGTGGATCGGCACCCTCCTCAAGGGGGCCCAGGCCAGCTCCCTCCAGGGGCTCGGCTGGGCCGACGCCCAGACCTTCCGCCTCCAGTGGTGGGGCTACGGGGGTGAGGCGGAACGGAAGTCCTTCCGGCGCGGCCTTGAGATCCATCTCACCGGGGGGGTGCGGGAGATCTATCCGAAGGAGGGGGCGGGAACCCCCTGAAGGATCATCGCGATGGGACGCCACAAAGGATTGAAATCCTCGGAGATGCCCGGAATGGAAGCCCATGGCGGGCCGATGAATCATCGGTGGTTTTGAAGATCGGCCTTGCGGCCTCCCGCGGAGGCATGGCAAGGTGGGTCTACCGATGGAGGAGCGGTCCCCATCAGTAGCCCGCCGGAGGATGCACGTCCGGAGATGGTGGGTGAAAGGGGAGGATCGCCGAAGGGGAAGCGGAGGTGCGACCGCGGACCTTGGACGACGGGGCTAACACCCCTCGGCTGTCGCCCGGGGCCCCCCGAGCGAAGTGCCTGAGGACGAAGTCCAGGGCGGATGCGCCCCCACGGCTTGGTTCGAGGACCTCCTGACCCGGAGGTCCTCCCCATGTTCACGCGAACCACCAACGCCGCCGCCCGCCAGGCCCAGGACTGGCTGGTCCGGCTGTGCCAGGTGGATTCCACCAGTGGGCGTGAAACGGAACTGGTCACGGGGCTCACCACCTTCCTCCGGGAGATGGGGGCCGACAAGGTGGAGATCAACCCCCTGGGGGATGGCCGGTGCAACGTGCTGGGGATCTGGGGCAAGCCCCGGCTGCTCTTCAGCACCCATCTGGATACGGTCCCGCCCTTCATCCCACCGGTGGTGCGGGAAGGGGCCGTATGGGGCCGGGGCACCTGCGATGCCAAGGGGCAGATCGTGGCCCAGCTCATGGCCATCCAGCGCCTTCAGGATGAAGGCCTAGGCGGGTTCGCCTGGTTGGGCGTGGCGGGAGAGGAGACGGACAGCGGCGGCGCCGCCGGGGCCCTGGCCCTGAAGGACCGCTTTGCGGATTGCGTGGCCCTCATCAACGGCGAGCCCACGGAACTGAAGCTGGCCGCTGGCCAGCGGGGCGTGGAGCACTGGTGCCTCCGCTGCGTGGGGCGGAGCGCCCACAGCGGCTCTCCCGAGCTGGGCAGCAGCGCCAGCTGGACCCTCATCGACTGGCTCACCCGACTTCGCAGCGAGGCCCTTCCCGTGCATCCCGACCTGGGGCCCGAGATCTGGAACCTGGGCCTCATGCGAGGCGGCGAAGCCACCAATGTGGTGAGTTCCCATGCCAGCGCCGACCTCCTGGCCCGCACCGTGCCGGGCACGCGCTTCCGGCAGGTGCTGGAGGCCACCAAGCCTGCCGAAGGGCTCATGGCGTGCAAGCTGGCGGAGCCCTGGGACACGTATCCCGCGGTCCCGGGCTTCACCCAGGCCCCCATGCCCTTCGGCTCGGATGCACCCCAGCTGCGCCAGCTGATCCCGGATCGCACGGTGGTGCTCGTGGGACCAGGTTCCATCTCCGTGGCCCACACCCCGGAGGAGCACCTCACCCTCGCGGACCTCATGGCCGGCATCGACCTCCTGGTCGCCTTGGGCCGCCACTTCCTCGGGAAGAAACGCGGCGGGCCCCGGGCCCGGAAACACCTCGTCGCCGCCGACTGATCCGAATCCCTTCGCCTGATCCGCGGCCCGCTGGGAACCCCCAGCGTGGCCCCGCCCTTTCCAAGGAATCCCATGTCCCGCATCCCCGTCACGGTTCTCGGCGCCACGGGCGTCGTCGGCCAGCGCTTCGTGCAGCGCCTGGCTCAGCACCCCCAGTTCCGGATCCAGCACCTGGCCGCCAGCGAGCGCTCGGCCGGGAAGACCTACCGCGAGGCCTGCGCCTGGCGCATCGAGGGGGAGCCCTACGGCGGCCTGGGCGACCAGGTGCTCGTGCCCGGCGAGCCCGCCACCGCCTACTCTCCCGTGGTCTTCAGCGCCCTGGACAGCGGCCCCGCCGCGGAGCTGGAGCCCCGGTTCGCCCAGGCCGGCGCCCTGGTCTTCTCCAACGCCTCCGCCTTCCGCATGGCGGAGGACGTGCCCCTGCTGGTGCCCGAGGTGAACCCCGAGCACCTGGGCCTCCTGGCCGTGCAGCGGGAGCGCCGCGGCTGGGAAGGGGGCATCCTCTGCAACCCCAACTGCACGGCCACGGTGCTCGTGATGGCCCTGGCCCCGCTTCAGGCGGCCTTCGGGATCGAGGCGGTGATGATGACGAGCCTCCAGGCCATCAGCGGCGCCGGCTATCCCGGCGTGGCGTCGTTGGACATCCTCGGGAACGTCGTCCCCTTCATCCGCAACGAGGAGGAGAAGGTTGAAGAGGAGACCCCCAAGCTCCTGGGCACCTTCGGCGATGGCGCCGTGGCACCCGCCGCCCTCACGGTCTCCGCCCTGTGCCACCGCGTGCCCGTGGTGGAGGGCCACACCGAGGCCGTGAGTGTGAAGCTGCGGGGCAACCCCAGCGTGGCCCAGGTGCGCGAGGCCCTGGCCGCGTGGAAGCCCCTGCCCCAGCGGCTCGGGCTGCCCACGGCGCCGGAGGTGCCCATTCGCCTGCACGTGGCGGAGGACCGCCCCCAGGTGCGCCGCGATGTGGAGGCGGATGGCGGCATGAGCGTGCACGTGGGACGCATCCGCCCCTGCCCGCTGCTGGGCATCAAGTTCAGCCTGCTGGGTCACAACACCCACCGGGGCGCCGCGGGGGGCTCCCTGCTCAACGCCGAGCTGGCCGTGGCCCAGGGCGTACTCTCGGTCGGGGTGCGCTGATGATCGTCATGAAGTTCGGCGGCTCCTCCGTGGCCGATGCAGGCTGCATGCGCCAGGTGGGCGCCCTCGTGCGGGCGCGCCTGGACGAGGCGCCCCTCGTGGTGCTCTCCGCCATGGGCAAGACCACCAACGCCCTCTTCGCCATGGCCCGGGCGGCGGAGGAGGGGGACCTGCCCGCCGCCATGGGCGGTCTCGCCCAGGTGCGGGCCCTCCACCGTGCCGCGGCGGAGGACCTCTTCGAGGGCGCCGTCCCGGACGAGCTGGATCTGGCCCTCATCGACCACTTCGGCGAGCTGGAGCTGCGGCTCCGAGGGGTGGCGCTCCTGCGTGAGCTGAGCCCGCGGAGCCTGGATGCCATCGCCGCCTTCGGCGAGCGGCTCTCCACCCTCCTCTTCGCCGCATGGTTCGGGGCGACGCGTGTGGATGCACGCACCGTGCTCCTCACCGACGCCCGCTTCGGCGAGGCCCAGCCCCAGCCGGAGGGCATCCGCCTCCGTGCGGTCGACGAAGTGCTGCCGAAGGTGGGCCCGGGCCGGGCGGTGGTCACCCAGGGCTACATCGGTGCGACCATCGACGGCCTCACCACGACCCTGGGCCGGGGTGGCAGCGACTACAGCGCGGCCCTCTTCGGCGCGGCACTGGGGGCGACGGAGGTGCAGATCTGGACCGACGTGGAAGGCGTGCTCACCTGCGACCCCCGCATGGTCCCCGAGGCCCAGCCCATCGCGGAACTGAGCTTCGCAGAGGCGGCGGAGCTGGCGGCCTTCGGCGCAAAGGTGCTGCATCCGGCCACCATCCAGCCCGCCGTGGAGGCGGACATCCCCGTGACGGTGCGCCACACGCAGCGTCCCGACGGCGCCTTCACCACCATCACGGGAAGCGTGGCCACGGGTCGGCCGGTGACCGCGCTCGCCACCCGGGGCGGGCTCACCGTGCTCACGGTGAGCAGCACGCGCATGCTGAACCAGTCGGGCTTCCTGGCGCGCCTCTTCGAGGTCTTCGCCCGCCATCGGGTGAGTGTGGACCTGCTCGCCACGGCGGAGGTGAGCGTGTCCCTCACGCTGGATGCAGGGGTGACCCTGGCCCCCCTCCTGGACGAACTGAGCACCTTCGCCACCGTCACCGTGGTCGAGGATCGGGCCCTGGTGGCCGTGGTGGGCGAGCGCCTCAAGGCAACCCCCGGCCTCGCGGGGATCCTCTTCGGCGCGCTGGGGGATCTGAACGTGGAGATGATCAGCATGGGCGCCAACGAGATCAACCTGAGCCTCGTGGTGGCCGCCGCCGATGCGCCCCGGGCCCTCATCCGCCTTCACGCGGTCCTCCTCCAGGATCCCCTGCTGGCCAGGAGCGCCTCATGAGCCCCCTGCGCGTGGGGATTTTCGGGCGGGGTCGCCTGGCCCAGGCCATCGCGGCCGCCGCGCCCGCGGGCACGGATGCCGTGTGGATGCTGGGACGCGGCGAGATCCCCGGAGAGCCCGTGGACGTGGCCATCGACGCCTCCAAGGGCGAGGCGGTGGCCACCCACCTGGATTGGGCCCTGGCCACGGGGACGGATCTGGTCATCGGCGCGACGGGCTGGGCCCTGGAGGACCTGCCCGCGCGGGTCGGCGACCGCATCGGCGTGCTCACGGCCCCCAACTTCAGCCTGAGCGTGGCCCTCATGGCGCGTCTCGCCACGGTGCTGGGCCGCTACGCGGAACTGGCGCCGGAGCTGGATCCCTGGCTGCTCGAGTCCCACCACCGGATGAAGGCGGACGCTCCTTCCGGTACAGCCCTCCGCCTGGTGGACGCCCTGCTCACGGGGTGCCCCCGCAAGACCACCTGGGTGGAAAACGCGGAAGGGCCCATCGCCCCCCACCAGCTCAGCGTGGGCGTGCTTCGGGCGGGCAGCGATCCCGGCACCCATGTGCTGGGGCTCGATGGGGAGGCCGAGACCCTGCGCCTGGAGCACCACGCCCGCAGCCGGGGCGTCTTTGGCGCCGGGGCGGTCCGCGCCGCCCAGTGGCTCCATGGTCGCAAAGGCTGTTTCACCTTCGACGACCTCGCCTCGGAAGTGCTCGACCCCCTGTTCCGCTTGGGAGACCCCCGATGATCGATCTCACTGGACTCGCGGTGGCCCTGGCCACCCCCTTCACCCCCACCGACACGGTGGACCTCCCGGCCTTCCGCCGCCTCGTGCGCCACTGCGTGCAGGGCGGCGTCGACACGCTCGTGGTGCTGGGCTCCACGGGGGAGGCGGCGACGCTCCTCGATGCGGAGCGGGACGTCCTCATCGCCGCGACCCTGGAGGAGGCCCAGGGCCGGAACGTGGTGGTGGGCACCGGCTCCAACGCCACCCGGCAGGCCATCGCGTGGACCGCCCGCGCCCAGGCCCTGGGGG
>CAZVKM010000018.1:0-24228 GCA_964627685.1 uncultured Solibacteraceae bacterium
TTTCTCCTCAACCTGCTCAAAAGCTGGTCTGAGGGGGCGATCGAAGATCGAACCCTTTGGGTGGCAAGTTGTGCATGGCGCATGACTGTGGCCACTTCGCGGGAAAGCCAGCCTGGACGCGGATTCTCGCGCACCAGCCCTTGTTGCATGTCCCACTCGTTGCCACTCAAAAAGCAACAACACGCCAAGGAAAGCCATGAACCACCGCAGTATCGACCACCACAAGACCGTGTTGCATGCTCGCGTGGGCACCGAGGCCTATGAGGCCTTGGAGGGGTTCGCCGATCGCCGCGGATGCAGCCTCACCCAGGCCCTGCGCGAATTGCTTCAGGACCTCAAGCAACGGGAGCTGGAGGAATCCTCGGCTTCCCGGCTTGAATCGCTCTCGCGCACCCTGCTCGGCATCGTTGAACAGGAGGCCCGCCAGTCCACTCGCATCGAAGCATTGGTCGCCATCCTTCGCAATGTGGAGGCTGCCCAATCCCTGAAGGTGGACCGAAAGCCATGAACCGTGATGTCGGTGATCTTCATGCGCTTGAGCACGGTACTCATGGCCGCGTTGGAGAGTGAGGTACCGGCCTTCCAGCCCGAAAAGATAAACTCGCTCTCTTTCTCCTCCTCTAGGAGGCTGAGGATCTTGATGGCCCGTTTTGAAAGCGGAACGATGTGTTCCTTGCCCGCCTTCATCCGCTCTCCCGGCACGGTCCAAAGCCTTTTGGCGAGATCTATCTCCTCCCAGGTAGCTCCGATCACTTCATTGGTCCGAGCGGCCGTGAGGATCGTGAATTCCAAGGCGAGGGGTGAAACCCCGGGCAACGCCCTCAGCCTCGCCATAAATTTCCCGACCTCTGAATAGTTGAGGGCGGGATGGTGCTCGCTCTTCTGAACCTTGGAAGGCTTCGGCAGAAGGTGGTCCAGGTGGCCACGCCAACGGGCCGGATTCTCACCCTTCCGATATCCACTCACAGTGGCCCATGTGAGTACGGATTCGATTCGCTGTCGTACTCGAGAGGCTGTCTCATTTTTGGTCGTCCAGATGGGATCCGGGACCTTTCGCAGGAGCGCTAGATCGATGGAAGCAACAGGAAGCTCGCCGATGATCGGGGAAACATAGGTGGCCAGGGTGCTCACCCACTGCTCTCCATGCTTTTCGTTCTTCCAGCCCGCCCGCTTATCGGAGATGCATGCGGCCGCTGCTTGGTCGAAGGTGAGCCCACTTGCCTCCTGGACCTTCATCGCAGCACGCCTAATGGTCCGCTCCGTTTTCGGGTCTTTACCTTCCCGGAGCAAGGCCCGGAGCTCCGCTGCCTTCATCCTTCCCACTTCAAGGGAGACATCCGGGTAGGGACCCAACCCAAGTTCCTTCAGCTTGCCGGTAGATCGATCCCGGTATCGGAAGGTCCACGATTTGGCGACCTCATCGGCAGGGCTGCGACGCTTGTCCTCGAGTGTTCTTAAAGAGCGGCGCGTGACCTGGAGATAGAGCCCGCCTCCATCGATGAGATATCCCGGCGTTGACCACTTCGCTACCTTCGCCGCACTCAGTTTGTTCAGCCGGAACCCCATGCGCTCGACATGCCCTTTGAAGTGGAATCCCAACCATTCTACCCATATCTCTACCCATCTATTATTTTCGATTGAAGAAAAATGGCCTCATTTAATAACAGCTTTCTGCAAACAATTTTTTGCAATCATTTTCTTTTTTATCAACACTTAAACCACATACAGACAGCCATTGGCAGACAACTTCGAACACAACAAAAAAAGCCAGTTAACGGACTCTCTCTCCGCCAGATCCACGCCCGCGAAAGCGGGCGTTCCCCTTGGGACCGAAGGGCACGCCTCGGACTTGAGCGCCCAGGCCAAGCGGGCGATGGAAGGGCATGGTGGCCCCCACCCCGACACCCCATCCCGAGCCCCGTCCCCCGGGACTGGGGGTGGCCCTGCCCCTCGTGGCGCTCCTCGGCCTGGGGCTCTTCCTGGCGCAGCGAGGTCTCCCACCAGCCCCTTCCGAGGCGCTCCGCCGCTGGAGCCTCCCGGTGGTGTGGTGGCTTGCCGCGGCCCTGTTCCTGTGGCGGAGCCGCCGGAGCGGGGAGCCCGTCATGGGCTGGCGTCTGCTGGCGGGGCTCCTCTTCCTGTGGGGCTTCGAGGTCCTCGCGGAGGCCTTCCGGCCCATGCCCTGGTTCCGCCCCTGGGTGCTGCTGCCCCTCCTGCCCTTCCTGGCCCTGGGCCTGCTCCGCTGGTTCGATGAATCCATCCTCTGGGGCGGTGGGATCCGACGGATCCTCGAGGGGATCATCTTCGCCCTCTCCCTGTTCACCCTCGCCTGGGGATCGGTGCTGGACCTCGGGGGACACGCCATCGCCCTGGCCTGGGGCGGCTTCATGCCGGACCTCATCGTTCACGCCGTGCTGCTGGGGATCACCATCATCCTCGTCCGGTTGGATCCCCACCGGCTGAAGGGGCCCCTGGGCTGGATCGCCCTCTACCTCCTGGTGATCCTGGTGGTGCAGACCTTGAGCGTGCGGGCCATCCTTCAGGGGCGCTTCGGCCCCTCCCACCCCACCTTCCAGCTGGTCCCAAGCGTGACCCTGATCGTGCACCTCGCCGCCTTCGCCCCTTGGACCAAGCCGGCCCTCACCCGGGAGGAGGGCCGCGGTCGGAACCTGTGGAGCCTCGCCCTGGTCTACTTCCCCTTCGGACTGGCCATGGTGTGGGTGCTCCTCTCCGCCCGGTCCGGAGGGCCCCTGGACGGCGCCTTCGTGGCCATGGCGGCGCTGCTGTCCCTGATCTTGCTCATCCGCCAGGTCATCGCCCAGAAGGATCAGGCCTCCTTCTTCCAGCTCCTCGAGCGGAAGCTCGAGGAGCGGACCCGTTCCCTCGAGGAGCACCAGGCCATCCTCTGGCGGACCCACCAGATGAACCTCGTGAGCACCTTGGGCGCGGGCCTGGCCCACGACTTCAACAACCTGCTCACGGTGGTGCTCCAGGAGGCGGAGCGGGGGCGAGTGGAGGGGGTCGCGGAGGCGGCCGGGAAGGCTTCCGCGCTGATGCGCCAGCTGATGAACCTGGCGCACCAGGAGCCGCGCCCCGTGGAGCTCTTCGAGCTCGGGGAACTGCTCGAGGCCCGCCTGCCGATGGTCCAGAAGGCCTGCCCCAGGCACATCTCGCTCAGCTTCCAGCGTGGTGCGGAAGGGTGCTGGATGGAGGCGGACCCTTTGCAGATCGAGCAGGTGATGATGAACCTCGTCCTCAACGCCCGGGATGCCCTTCAGGGCCCGGGGTTCATCCGCATCCGGCTCCAGAGCCTGGCCACCCACCAGGCCCTGCTCGAGGTCGAGGACTCGGGCCCCGGGATGAGCGAGTCGGTTCGCACCCGCCTGTTCCAGCCCTTCTTCACCACCAAGCCACCGGGAAAGGGGACGGGACTCGGCTTGGCCTCCGTGAAGGCCATCGTGGAGTCCCTCGGCGGCCACATCGAGGTGCTCACCCAGGTGGGAGTGGGCACCACCTTCCGCCTGCTGCTGCCGACCGTCGAGGTGGATTGAGCGCCCAGCCAGGGGTCAGAAGCGCTTCCGGAACCCCACGAAGGCCCCGTCCCTGGACCAGCCCAGGGTCAGCGGGGTGTTCCGCCCGTGGGCGTAGATCCCGAAGGCCGTGCCCACGGCCCAGCCCACGAGCACGTCGCTCTGCCAGTGGCCGTGGGTCTTGACGCGGGCGACGGCATCGTAAGCCGGGAGCAGCTCCAGGGCCCAGACCCAGGGGGTGTCGGAGGCGTACTCGGCGATGAAGGGGGTCACGAAGGCGGCTTGGAGGGAGACCTCGCCGCTGGGGAAGCTCTCGTGCCCGCCCCCCTGGAACCACTGGTTCGGATCTTCCGTCTGCTGGGGACGCGCCCGGGCGAAGGCCCGCTTGGCGGCGAAGACCGTGACCGCGTTGAGCGCCGAGGCATCCACCGAACGCCAGAAGGTGCGCCCCAGGCGGTCATCGGTCCCCAACCAGAGGGCGCCGATCAGCTCCGTCGCGATCGTGGCCTTCTCCAGGTCCGTCTGGACACTCCGCTTCCAGATCCCGTGGTCGTCGTAGGGCACCTTGTGATCGATCCCCAGGGGACCGTGCTGAGCCGAGAGGGGCAGCGCCAGCAGGAGCGCCACCAGGGGTCTGAGGTTCATCGGGTCATCCCTTCCCTTCGGTCTTGCCATGCATCAGGGCCACCACGTCCTCGTAGAGGAGCTTGCGGACCTGGTGACGCTCGTTGGCGCGAGTGAGGTAGCGCACCCGGATCTCGATGCCCGTGGGGGTCGGGACGACCTGGACGCCCGGAGCCGCGTTGAAGGCCTTCACCCGGTACTGGGCGGTGCTCTCCTGCCACTCCCGCTCCGCCTCCTCGGCGGTGAGGTGGGTGGCCTCGTCCACCAGCTTCTGCACGCCGGAGAGCACGGGGTAGGGATCCTCGCCCGGGGGCACGAGCACTTTCACCTCATCCCACATCCACTGGCCGCTGCTGGTGAAGTTGAAGAAGTGGCCCTCCATGGCGAAGGAGTTCACGAAGGCCACGCGCCGGCCGGTGGGGTGGCCCGCGTCGCTCCAGTTGCCCGTCTCCAGGAGCACCGTGCGGAGCATGCCGATTTCCACCACCTCGCCGCCAACGCCCTTGATCTCGACCCAGTCCCCCACCCGGATGCCGTTGCGGCCCATGAGGATGAACCAGCCGAAGAAGGCGACGATGAAGTCCTTCAGGGCCACGGTGAGGCCCGCCCCGGCGAGGCCCAGGATGGTGGTGGCCTGACTGGGGATCCCGATGACCGTGAAGAGGATGACGAGGGCCCCGACGACCTGCACCGCGAACTTCACCGCCGCCCGCAGGGTGCCCACCTGGGCCCGCTCCCGGGCCATCCCATGGAAGAGGCGGTCCACCAGGAGGCCCAGGAGGTACACGCCCAGGAGGGTGCTCAGGATGACGAGCGCGTCCTTCAGGAGGGCATGGCGGTCCGCACGGTCCTCCCCATCCACGAGGAGGCCCCATCGACCGTAGGTGTCCACCAGGTCCCGTTGGTCCTGGATTCGCTTGGATAGGCTCGCGAGGTGGCGCTGGCCCTCGCTGAAGCGCTTGAGGGCGGCCACGGCCTCCTGGGAGGCCTCCCGGCTGCCACCTCGGCGGGAGAGCCCCGCGGCCTGGGTCTTGGCGGCCTCCCGGGCCTCCTTGGTGGCGGCGAGGGTCCGGGCGAGGGCCTCCTTCCGCTGGGTGAGCTCCGCGGCCTTGTCCGCCGCCTCCTGCTGGGCGGCATCCAGCTGGAGGTCCTTCCGATGGAGCTGCCGCCAGGCCCGGATCCGCCCGATGAGGCTGGCCTCCTGGAGGAAGGGGTTCACACGGGCCGGGGCGTCCACAGGGAGCTCCTCCCGCTCGGCGGCGCTGCGGGCCTCCTTCAGCCGCTTGATCTGGGCGGTGGGATCGCCTCCCGCCCGCTCCAGGTCCTCCTGGGCCTCCTCCAGCTCATCCTGGTCCAGCTCCAGCTGGGCCTTGGCCAGCTCCAGCTGATCCTCCAGGGCCTCCCGGGCCTCCCCCGCGGCCCTGGCCAGGCGATCGGAGAGCAGCTTCACCTGCTTTTGTCCGAAGGCCACGGCGCCCTCCGCGCGGTCGCGGTCCACCTGGATCTCGAGCAGTTCCTCCGTCACGGGAGGGGGATTCTCAAGGGCGGTGCGCACCGCGTCCGCGAAGGCCAGGTCCACTTCGTGGTTGCCCAGGCGGAGGGCCTGGCGGGCCAGGGCCTGCTCCTCGGGCGTGGCGGCGAGGTGGGCCAGCCGCTTGGCGGTGAGGTAGGGCCGCTGATCCACCTGGGGCTCGGGATGGGCTTCCAGGGGCGTGGCGGGGAGCACCACCTTCCCCTTCGCCTTGGCCTTCATCTTGGCGGTGAGCTTCGCGCGCCGGGTGCTCCGTTGGGCCTGGGCCCCGGGCGGGAGGGGCCCCGGATCCTGGGTGCGGAGGACCCCCACCGCCGTGGCGGCGACGAGGGCCGAGAGGAGGAGGGCGGTGATCCAGGTGCGGGTCTTCATGCCCCCATGATGGCAGCCCGGGGCCCGGGCCCCGGCGCCCCCTTCACTTCTGCACCACCGCATCCTCGAGGATCACGTCGTACCGGTACCCGGAGCCGAAGTCCCGGTTGAGGCGGAGGGTGCCCTTCACCGTGACCACCTCGCCCACGGCCGCGGATCCGGAGGTGGTGACGGTGAGGTCGTGGGTGGCGGCCTTCTCGTCTCCGGTGCCGTCCTGGAGGTGCAGCCAGTTCCGGTTGAGGATGCCCGTGAGCGACTTCACCACCTTGGCGCGGAGCACCACGGTCTTGCCTTCCAGGGCCTGCCGCTGCCCGTGGATCTCCGCCACGGTGCGGGCCTCGGAGCCGGGGGCCCGGGGCACCTTCACGTCCGAGGGCTCCCCTCCCGGCGCCGTGGCGGCGCCGCCATGAGCCCCGGCCCCGGCCTGGCCCTCCAACCGGCCGAGGTAGATGCGCTCGAAGGTGCGCTTGAGGTTTCGGGATTCGAAGCGCTCCATGAGGAAGCCCTCCACCACCGTCACCTCCTCGCCCACCGGCACCATGTTGGCGGGCACGCCCGCCCAGGCCTCGCCCTGCGGCGTCTGCAGGCGGAGGTAGGTGAAGGCGCCGCCTTCCACCCGCTCCAGCACCTTGCCCTTCATGGAGGTGCCCGCGTTCGGGGCGGCCCCCTGGGCCCCCTTCGGAGCCGGAGCCTTGCGGCCGCAGGCGCCGAGGGCCAGGAGCGAGAGGAGGACGGGGGCGAGGCGGGACATGGGGGGATTCTCCGTGACCACTCCCAGGCGGGATGCGGCTGGGGAGCAGGCTACCGATCCCAGGCCCCGAGCGCCATGGCGCCGGTCCGATCGCCCGGCCGTTGTGACGGGGGACAAGCCCTCAGAGGGTCCCGAAGAGCCGGTCCCCGGCGTCCCCCAGCCCCGGGAGGATGTAGCCCCTGCCGTTGAGCTGGCGGTCCACGGCCCCCAGCACGAGGGAGACATCCGGATGCGCGGCCTCGACCCGGGCCACGCCCTCCGGCGCCGCCAGGAGGCACACGAGGGTGAGGTTCCGGGCCCCGGCGGACTTCACCTCCGCGAGGGCTTCGCAGGCGCTGCCCCCGGTGGCCAGCATGGGATCCAGCACGAGGACGGGCCGCCGGTGCAGCTCCGCGGGGAAGTTCTTGTAGTAGGGCACGGGCCGCAGGGTCTCGTGGTCCCGGGCCATGCCCAGGTGCCCCACCTTCGCCGTGGGCAGCATCCGGAGGAAGCTGGGCACGAGCCCCAGGCCCGCCCGCAGCACGGGGACGAGCACCGGATCGAGGGCATCCAGGCGCCTACCTTCCATGGGCTCCAGGGGGGTCTCCACCGGGAAGGGGGTGGTGGCGAGCCCTCGGGTGGCCTCCACGGCGAGGATCAGGCCCAACTCATCCAGGAGGTCACGGAAGAGCGGGCGGGAGGTCCTGACGTCCCTCAGGAGGGAGAGCTTGTGGTCCACGAGGGGGTGCTGGAGGACGACGGCCATGGGGGCTCCGGAGACGGCGGCCCCAGTGTGCCCGCATCGGGCCGTGATCGGGGCCGCCCCGGGCTTCCCGCCCATGGGATCATGGCGCCCGCCTCCGGGAGGAACCGCCATGCACGACGCCCTGCACCTGGCCTTCCAACGCGCCCTCGCCTTCCGCACGGGCCTGCCCGAGCGGCCCGTGGGGGCCCAGGCCACCCTCGCCTCCCTCCGCCGGAGCCTGGGTCGCCCTCTGCAGGAGGAGAGACGCCCCGCCGCGGAAGTGCTCGCGGAGCTGGTGCGCGATGCGGATCCGGGCCTCGTGGCCGAGCCGGGGCCGCGGTACTTCGGGTTCGTCATCGGCGGCAGCTCCGACGCGGCCCTGGGCGCCGACTGGCTCACCTCCGCCTGGGACCAGAACGCCGGCCTCGAGGCCACCTCCCCCGCCCTCTCCGTGGTGGAGGAGACCTGCGCCCGCTGGATCCTGGAGCTGCTGGAGCTGCCCTCCTCCGCCAGCGTGGGCTTCGTCACGGGCTGCCAGATGGCCCACTTCACCTGCCTGGCGGCGGCCCGGCACGAGCTGCTGCGCCGGGCGGGTTGGGATGTGGAGGCGGAGGGCCTTCAGGGGGCGCCGCGGCTGCACGTCGTGGTGGGGGATGAGGTGCACGTGACCGTCCCCCGCGCGCTGCGCTTCCTGGGGCTCGGCGCCCAGCGGATGATCCGCGTGGCGGCGGATGGCCAGGGGCGCATGATCCCCTCGGAGCTGGCGAAGACGCTGGCCCGGCTGGACGGCCCCACGCTGGTGTGCGCCCAGGTGGGCAATGTGAACACGGGGGCCATCGATGCCATGGACCCCATCGCCGAGGCCTGCGCGCGCCATGGGGCCTGGCTGCACGTGGATGGCGCCTTCGGCCTCTGGGCCGCCGCGTCCCCGACGCTGAAGGCCGCCCTGGCGGGCGTGGCCCGGGCGGATTCCTGGGCCACGGACGCGCACAAGTGGCTCAACGTCCCCTACGACTCCGGGCTGGCCCTCGTGAAGGATCCGGCGGCCCACCGCGCCGCCATGACCGTGAGCGCCGCCTACCTCATCCAGCAGGAGGGGGATGCGGCCCGCGATGCCGTGGACTGGGTGCCCGAGTTCTCCCGCCGCGCCCGGGGCTTCGCCCTCTACGCCCAGCTGCGCACCCTGGGGCGACGCGGCGTGGGCGAGCTGGTGGCCCGGAGCTGCGCGCTGGCCCGGCGCGCCGCCACGGGCCTCGCCGCCCTGCCCGGCGCCACGGTGCTCAACGAGGTGGTGCTCAACCAGGTGCTCGTGCGCTTCACCCCGCCCGGCGGCGGGGAGGCCGACGCCTTCACCCGCCGCGTGGTGGCGGGGGTCCAGGCGGAGGGCACCTGCTGGCTCTCCGGCAGCACCTGGCACGGCATGGCCGTCATGCGCCTCTCCGTGAGCGGCCAGGACACCACCGAAGCCGACATCGACCGCAGCGTGGCGGCCATCCGGAGTGTGCTGAGCGGGCTCTGAGCCAGCTCCCGGCCCCATGACGGGGCACCCTGGGGACCGGGGCTGAAGGAGGATCAGACCTTCCGCAGCCGCAGCGCGTTGAGCACGACGGTCAGTGAGCTCAGGCCCATGGCCGCCCCGGCCAGCATGGGGCCTCCGAAGCGCTCCAGCTGGCCGAAGGCCGCGAGGGGCACGAGCACCAGGTTGTAGCCGAAGGCCCAGGCCAGGTTCTGCCGGATGACGCCCTGGAGCTTCCGGGCCAGTTGCCGCGCCTCCAGCAGGGCCCCGAGGCCCTCGCGCCGGAGGTTGAGCGGGGCGCTGGCCGCGGTGGCCTCCAGGCCCGGCAGGCTGAGGCCCGCATCCGCCGTGGCGAGGGCCGCCGCGTCGTTCACGCCGTCCCCGGCGAAGGCCACGATGCGGCCCTCCGCCTGAAGGGCCTTCACCCGGGCCGCCTTGGCCGCGGGGGCGACGCCTCCCTGGGCCGTGGCGAAGGACAGCCCCTCCGCGAAGCGGGCCACCGCCTCGGGCCGATCCCCGCTCAGGAGGTGCAGCCGGAGGCCGCTGGCCGCCAGGGCCTCCAGCACCGCCGGCGTCTCCGGGCGCATGGGGTCCGAGAGCAGGAACAGCCCCAGCAGGCTGCCCCCTTCCGCCAGCCCCACGGCCGTGGCCTCCTCCGGCAGGGCGCCGAAGGGGAGGCCCAGGAAGGGGCTGCTCCCCAGGCGCAGGTCACGCCCCTCCACGCGCCCGCTCACGCCCCCGCCCGCGTGGGCCTGGAAGCCCTCCACGCCCGGAACCGGCGCGGTCCAGGCCGCCCTCAGGGCCCGCGCGAGGGGGTGCTCGGAGTCCCGCTCCAGGGCGGCGGCGAGGCGCAGCACCTCCTGGCTGTCGAGGTTGCCCATGGGTCGGACCTCGGAGAGGCGGGGCCGCCCCTCGGAGAGGGTCCCCGTCTTGTCGAACACCAGGTCCGTGGCCTCCGCGAGGCGCTCCAGGGCCGCCGTGTCCCGCACCAGCAGCCCGCGGCGCGCCGCCGTGCCCAGGGCCGTGGCGAGGGCCACGGGTGTGGCGAGCCCCAGAGCGCAGGGACAGGCGATCACGAGCACCGTCACGGCCGGCCGCCAGGCCAGGGCGGGCCCGCCCCCATGCCACCACCACCCGACCCAGGTCACCGCCGCGAGGATCAGCACCCCCGGCACGAACACCTCGGCGATCCGATCCGCCAGGGCCTGGGCGGGGGCATGGCTCCCCTTGGCCTCGGCCACCTGGGCCGCGAGCTGGGCCAGCCACGTCCCGTGGCCGGCCGCATGCACTTCCACCTCCAGGCTGCCCCCATGCACCAGCGCCCCCGCCAGCACGTCGTCGCCCGGGCCTCGGGGCACGGGCAGGGGCTCCCCGGTGAGCAGGGCCTCCTCCACATCCGCATGGCCCGCCCGCACCCGGCCATCCACGGGCACCTTCCCGCCCGGGCGGATCTTCACGAGGTCGCCCGGGTGGAGCTGATCCACCGGGACCTCCGTCTCACGGCCCTCCGCATCCAGCCGCCAGGCCGTGGCCGGAGCGAGGGCCAGAAGCGCCCCGAGCCCCTCCGTGGCCCGGTGCTTGGCCCGGGCCTCCAGCCACTTCCCCGTGAGCAGGGAGGCCACCAGGCTGGCCGCGATCTCGAAGCTCGTGTGATGGGCTCCCGCGCGCCCCTCCAGCACACCGGAGGCGAAAGCGGCCAGGGTCCCCAGCGCCACGAGCGTGTCCATGCTGGTCTCGCCCTGTCGGGCCAGGCGGAGGGCCCGTGCCAGGAAGGCCCACCCGCAGCCGAAGGCGGCCCCCGCGGCGAGGGCCGCCTGCAGGCGCCAGTCCAGGTGCAGGGGAAGGCCAAGCATGGGAGCCAGCAGGGGAGCCGTGAAGACCCAGGCGAGGGCCACGCGGAAGGCGGCCCGCCGACGCTCATGCACCTCGGATTCGGAGGAGGGCGTGACCACGAGGCCGTAGCCCTTCGCCCGCAGGGCTTCCATGAGGGCGGGCAGGGCCGCCCCCGCGTGGGTGATGGCCACCTTGTTCTGGGCCAGGTCCACGGCCACGCCTTCGACCCCGGGCACCGCCACGAGGGCCTTCTCCACCCGCCGGACGCAGGCGGCGCAGGTCATGCCCGCCACCCCGAAGTGCTGGGTCCGGGTCATGGTCAGGCGAGGACCGAAGCCGGGAACCCCTCGGCCTCCAGCCGGCGGAGGGCCTCGGGCAGCGTCCCAGGGTCCTTCAGCTCAAGGCGGGCCCGCTTCCCGGGCACGTCCACCTCGCAGGCCCCGAGGTCCGCGAGGGCCTCCTTCACGCTCATGGCGCAGTGGCCGCAGGAGAGGTCGGGGATGGAGAGGGTCAGGGGGGTCATGGCAGCTCCTCGAGGATCAGGCCTCATGGGGAAGACGGATGGGGACGGGAAGTCTTACAGCCCTCGCCGGAAGGACGCCGGCAGTGGCAGTCCAGGCAGCCATGCTCCGTGCAGGTGCCGCAGGTCTGGAGGAGCCGGGCATGGAGGGCCCTGCGGGCCCGGTGGAGGCGCACCGCCGCGGCATTGGCGGTGATGCCGAGCTCCGAGGCGACCTGCGCCGGGGTGCCGCCCCCCAGGTCCACCCGGGCCAGCATCTCCGCCTGATCCGGGGGGAGGGTGGGGAGCAGCCCCTGGATGCAGTGGCAGAGGCGGGCCTCCACCTCCGGGGGGGCTTCCGCTTCCGGCAGGGTCCAGGCATGGGCTTCCAGGGCCCGCGCCTCCGAGGCCCTGGATCGCGCCCGATCGATGATCGCGTTCCGGAGCAGGCGGTAGAACCAGGCGGTCGCCTTCTCCCCCTCCCGGAGCTGGTCGCC
Source organism: uncultured Solibacteraceae bacterium (assembly GCA_964627685.1). Classification (GTDB taxonomy): domain Bacteria; phylum Acidobacteriota; class Holophagae; order Holophagales; family Holophagaceae; genus JAFDVN01. Next base: position 11,875 of record CAZVKM010000018.1, read on the forward strand.
CCGCTCCAGGCTCCGCACATAGGCCTCCTGAAGCAGGTCCTCCGCCTCGGCGGGGCTCCCCACCCGGGGCCGGAGGAAGGCCAGGAAGCGCCGGTGTTCCGCCACCAGCTGTTCCACCACCTCGGGAGTCGGGTCCGCCATGGCCCCATTCTGGGCCGCGGGAAGGCGGATGGGAGCACACCTCACCCCCATTGCCCCCCGGAAGGCGCCGGTCCGCCCCGGATTTGGCGTCACACTGGGGAGATCCCCCCGAGGCCCCATGTTCACCCGTGCCATCCTCCGCACCCCCGGTCCCGACTTCGCCGACGGTCTCACCACCGCGGACCTGGGGCGGCCCGACCCTCCCCGGATGCTGGAACAGCACGCCGCCTACGCCCGCACCCTGGAGGGGCTGGGCCTCACCCTGGAGGTGCTGCCGCCCCTCCCGGGCTTCCCCGACGCCTATTTCGTGGAGGACGTGGCCGTGGTGGTGCCCGAGGTGGCCGTGATCACCCGGCCCGGCGCCCTGCCCCGGCGCGGGGAGGCGCCCCACATCGAGGCGGCGCTGGCCCGGCACCGGCCCCTGGCCCACATCACCGACCCCGGCACCCTCGACGGTGGCGACATCCTCATCGTGGACCGCACCGTCTTCATCGGCCTCTCCGACCGCACCAACGCGGAAGGGGCCCGCCAGCTGGCGGAACACCTGGGTCGCCACGGCTACACCAGCCGCACGGTGCCCGTGGCCGAAGGGCTCCACTTCAAGAGCAGCGTGACGCACGTGGGGGGGCGCGACCTCCTGGTGAGCCGCGCCTTCGCCGGACGACCGGAGTTCGGGGACTTCACCTGCCACATGGTGGATGAGGCGGAGACCTATGCCTGCAACACCCTGCTCGTGAACGGCACCCTCATCACCCCCAAGGGCTTCCCCAAGACCCTCGCCCACCTCAAGTCCCTGGGCCGCCCCGTGGTGGAGCTGGACATGAGCGAGGGTCGCAAGATGGATGGCGGGCTCACCTGCATGTCCCTCCGGTTCTAGTCCCAACTGGGAAGAAGCCGACGCATTCAAGAGAGCGGCATCCGCCGCCGATGACCTTCTGGATGGGTGACCAGAGCTCCTGTGGCTGTTAAGCCCATCGCGCAGGCAAGACCACTCCTGGAGGTCCCATGACGTCGTCTCGGGTCAGGCTCGGCCTGTCCATGCTCGCCCTCGGCCTGTCCGCCCACGGCGCCCCCGGCGAAGGCGCCGAGCTCTCCACCCGGGTGGCGGAGCTCCGCCGCGCGCACGGCCTCGACACCCGCCATGGGCTGGCCCTGCGGGCCCTCCACCGGGATGAGTCTGCGGGCACCCACGCGCGGTACCAGCAGACCTACCTCGGGCTCCGGGTCTTCGGTGGAGAGGCGATCCTGCACACCGATGCCAGGGGCCATGCCCAGGAACCCACCCTCGCGCTCCACACGGGCATCGACCTGAATCCCGATCCCGCGATGACCCCGGCGGAAGCGCTCTCCCGCGCGGAGGCCCTGGCCCAGACCCAGGGGACCTACAGCCGGGCTCCACAGGTGGAGCTGCTCGTGGTGCCGGAGGAATCGGTGACCCTCCGCCCAGGGGCCTCGCCCCAGCGGCCCAACGCCCTGGACCAGCGGCGGGAGCTCGTGCGCCACACCCTGGCCTACCACGTGCATCTCGAGCTGGAGCACGGCGCCGCCGAGACCCGCCACGTGGATCTCCTCCTGAACGCCCACACGGGCGGCCTCATCCGCCAGTGGGAGAGCCTCCCCACCGCGGGCACCAAGGGCACGGGCCGCTCCCAGTACTCCGGCACCGTCACCCTGGACACGAACACGGTGGCTTCCGGCTTCGAGCTGCGGGACACCACCCGCGGCGTGGGGGGCTCCTTCGGCAGCAACGCCGTCACCAACCTCAACCATGGCGTCTCCGGCACGGGCACCGTCTACACCGATGTGGACAACATCTGGGGGGATGGCACCAACTACGGGACCTCGAACCCCGCCACCACCGGGCCCACCGGGCAGACGGCCGCGGTGGATGCGGCCTATGGCCTCCAGGCCACCTGGGACTACTACGGGAAGATCCACGGTCGCCGCGGCATCGATGGCACGGGCCGGGCCACCTATGCCCGTGTCCACTACAGCTCCGGCTACGACAACGCCTTCTGGTCCGACGCCTGCTTCTGCATGACCTACGGGGACGGCTCGGTGCTCAAGAGCTTGACCGCGCTTGATGTCGCGGGCCACGAGCTCACCCACGGGGTCATCGCCTCCACCGCGAAGCTCATCTACAGCGGTGAGTCCGGTGGCCTCAACGAGGCCCACGCCGACATCCACGGGACCCTGGCGGAGTTCCATGCCCGGAGCGGAGCCGGAGCCACCGTCCCCAACACCGCCCCCGGGGCCAACTGGACCCTCGGGGAGCAGCTGACCACCCCCCAGTTCCCGAACCCCCTCCGCTACCTCGCGAAGCCCAGCAAGGATGGACGCTCCCCGGACGCCTGGAGCCCCAGCCTCGCCGGCCTCGACGTGCATTACAGCTCCGGCCCCATGAACCGGGCTTTCTACTTCCTGGCCCAGGGCGCGAGCGCCACCGCCGGCGCGGAGACCTACTCCTCCTACCTGCCCGAGGGGATGACCGGGGTGGGGAACGACCATGCCGCCCGCATCTCCTATCGGGCCCTCACCGCCTACATGACCGCCACCACCACCTATGCCGCGGCCCGGGTGGCCTACATCAGCGCGGCCAAGGCCCTCTACGGGGCGGGCTCCCCCGAGGAGAAGGCCGTCTGGAACGCCTTCGCCGCCATCAATGTGGGCGGCAAGTGGATCGTCCCGGACACCACCGCCCCCAGCGCCTCCGTCAAGGTGACCGGCACCAGTGGCACCGTGACCTTCACCGCCACGGCCAGCGACAACATCGGCGTGGCCCGGGTGGAGTTCTGGGTGGATGGGTTCCTCAAGGGCACCCTCACCGCCGCCCCCTACACCCTGCCCTTCGCCAGCACCACCCTGGCCAACGGCCCCCACGTGCTGGTGGCGCGGGCCTATGATGCCGCGGGCAATCTCGGGGTCTCCGGGTCCCAGGCCTTCACCGTCACCAACGTGAAGGACACCACCGCGCCCGTGGTCTCCATCAAGGCCTCGGGGAACGCCGGCACCGTCACCTTCACCGCCACCGCCACGGACAACGTGGGGGTCACCCGCGTGGACTTCCTCGTGGACAACGCGGTGGTGGGCACTGCCACGACGGCCCCCTTCACCTTGACCTTCAACAGCGCCACCCTCCTGAACGGCGCCCACACCCTCGGGGCCCGCGCCGCGGATGCCGCCGGGAACCAGGGGATCGCCCCCCTGGTGGCCTGGACCGTGGCCAATCCCACGGATCCCACCGTGATGACGGAATCGGAGCCCAACAACACCGCCGCCGGGGCCAACCCCATCGGCAGCCTGGTGAAGACCGTGCGGGGCACCCTCCCCACCGGCACCGATGCGGACTTCTTCGCCCTGCCCGTGTCCCCGGGGCAGACCGTCACCCTCACCCTCACGTCCCCCGCCGGCCGCCTCTACGGCCTGATCCTCGGCCCCGCCGCCGTCACGCCCCGGACCGCCGTGGGGGGAACCCAGCGGATCCAGGTGACCGCCCCCACCCGGAGCGCCACGGCCACCACCTTCTACCTCCAGGTCTACAGCCTCACCGCGGCTGGAAGCCCCAGTCCCTACACCCTCACCATTCAACGGTGAAGGACCACCGCTTCCGGCCACCGACCTGCCCGCACCATGAAGAACGCCCACCTCGCGGGGGGGCGTTTCAGTGGCGGAGAGTGGGGGATTCCCTCCAGGGCCACCCTGCGGGCGTCCCTTCCGGCCGGCGGGCGGCTGCGCACGGCGCTTCGTCTTCGACGAACCGGTTCCGCCGCCTGCGCGGCTCCACCTGCGCCACCATTCGCCAGGATTGGAGAATGGGACGGAATCGCCGGAGGCGATTGCCGCCCGAAGGGTGAGGGCCCAGGACGGGCCCGAGTCAGCCTGCGCGCCGCTCCGCATTCGAATCCCCCCTTCCCCGCACCATGAAGAACGCCCACCTCGCGGTGGGCGTTTCAGTGGCGGAGAGTGGGGGATTCGAACCCCCGATAGGCTTTTGACCTATACACGATTTCCAATCGTGCTCCTTAAACCACTCGGACAACTCTCCAAGGGCTCGCGCGGACGCGAACGAACAGGGTACCACGGGTCCCCGGGGGGACCAAGGGCCAGGATCAGAGGCCCAGGAAGGCCTTCCGGACCTCGTCGTTCTTCAGCAGTTCCGCCCCGCCCCCGGAGAGGACGATGCGCCCCGTCTCGAGCACGTAGGCCCGGTCGGCCACCTGGAGGGCCATGTTCACGTTCTGCTCCACCAGGAGGATGGCCGTGCCCTGGCGGTGGATGTCCTCGATGATCCCGAAGATGGTCTTCACGAAGAGGGGGGAGAGGCCCAGGGAGGGCTCGTCCAGGAGGAGCAGCTTCGGGTCGGCCATGAGGCCCCGACCGATGGCCAGCATCTGCTGCTCTCCCCCGGAGAGCGTCCCCCCCAGCTGGGCGCTGCGCTCCTTGAGGCGCGGGAAGAGGGTGAAGACCCGCTCCAGGTTGGCCTCCCGCTTCGCGCGGGCCCCCTTGAGGAAGGAGCCCATGCGGAGGTTCTCCAGCACCGTCATCTCCGGGAAGATGCGCCGGCCCTCGGGGACGTGGACGATCCCCTCGCCCACCACCTGGTGGGGCTGGAAGCGTCCCTGGTCCTCCCCCAGGAAGGTCACGGTCCCACGGGTGGGCTTGAGCAGGCGGGAGAGGGCGCGCAGGAGGGTGGACTTCCCCGCCCCATTGCTTCCGACCACCGTGACGATCTCCCCCTCCTTCACGGAGAGGTCGAGGTCCCAGAGGACCGCCATGTCCCCGTAGCTGGCGCAGAGCCCCTTCACCTCAAGCATGGTCCGCCCCCAGGTAGGCCTCGATGACCGCGGGATGCCGCACCACCGCTTCCGGCTGCCCCTCCGTGAGCTTCTCCCCGGAGTTCAGGACCACCACGTGATCCGACAGCCGCATGATGGCCTTCATGTCGTGCTCGATGACGACCTGGGTGAGGCCCCCTCCCGCCCGCAGGGCGAGCAGGAGCTCGATGATCTCCTCGCTCTCGGCGGGGTTGAGCCCGCCCATCACCTCGTCGAGGAGGAGGAGCGTCGGCTCCGTGGCCAGGGCACGGGCCACCTCCAGCTTCTTCCGCTCGCCGATGGGCAGCGCCCCGGCGGCGAGGTCCTTCTTCCCCGCGAGGCCCACCCGCTCCAGCTGGGCCAGGGCGTTCTCACGGGCCCGGTCCAGGCGGTTGGCGTGGCAGAGGGCCCCGATCATGGCGTTCTCCAGCACGCTCAGCTTGGCCAGGGGCCTGACCTTCTGCCAGGTGCGCACGAGGCCCCTGCGGCACAGGGCATCGGGTCCCAGGCCGTTCACCACCTGCCCCTTGAAGCGGACTTCCCCCGAGGTCGGGGGGTCGAACCCGGTGATGCCGTTGAAGAGCGTGGTCTTCCCGGCGCCGTTGGGGCCGATGAGCCCCAGGATCGTGCCCTCCTCCACGGAGAAGGAGACGTCGCTGTTCGCCTTGAGCCCCCCGAAGCGCTTGCTGACCGAGACCAGTTCCAGGAGGGCCATCACGCCACCGCCTTCCGGCGGAAGATCCGCTTGAGGAAGCCCATGATTCCCTCGGGCATGAAGAGGATCACGAGCACCACGAGGATGCCGTAGATGAGCACGTGGGCGTGGGCCAGGTGCTCCTTCAGGAAGATGCCCACCGCCCCCTCCGGGGAGACGAGGCCCGTCTTGAGCAGGGCCTCCGTGGCGAGGTTGCTGCGGAGGATCTCCGACATGGGCACCAGGAGGCAGGCCCCCAACACCGGCCCCGGGAGGGTGCCGATGCCGCCGATGATGCACAGCAGGGCGATCTGCACCGAGAGGTCGAGGCCCAGCACCGTGCCCGGGTCCACGAACCCCACGTAGGTGCCGTAGAGCCCCCCCGCGAGGCCGGTCAGGAGGGCGCTGAGGCTCAGGGCGTAGACCTTGTACCGGGTGAGGGGGATCCCCAGGGAGTGCGCGGCGTCCTGATCCTCCCGGATGGCCTGGAGGCAGTAGCCCAGCTTCGAGCGCTTCACCGCGAAGGCCACCGCCCAGGCGAAGAGCGCGAACCCGAGGGCCGTGTAGTAGTACGGCTCCTTGTTGGAGAAGTCCCAGAGCACCTTGGACCCCACCTTGAAGGGGGGCATCTCGCTCATGAGGATCCCCTCGGCCCCATTGGTGACGTCCTTCAGGTTCAGGGCCGAAAGCCGCATGATCTCCGTGACGGCGATGGAAGCGAGGACGAAGTAGGGGCCCCGCAGGCGGAAGCAGATGAGGCCGATGATCAGCGCCACGACGACCGCGGCGGCGGCGCCGGCCCACACCCCGAACCAGGGCGCCACCTTCGCCTTCTCGAGCAGGATCATGGTCGTGTAGGCCCCCACCCCGAAGTAGGCGGCGTGGCCGATGCTGTGCTGGCCCGTGAACCCGCCGAGGAGGTTCCAGCTCATGCCCGTGATGCAGCTGAGGAGCACCAGGATGGTCATGTGCAGGCGGTACGGATCCGTCATCACCTTGGGCAGGGCCAGGAGGACGAGGGCGATGGCCAGGAAGGCCGCGAGCGGGAGGGGTTTCACCTTGAGATCCATCAGGCCCTCGACCGACCCAGGAGGCCCGAAGGCCTCACCAGCAGCACCACCAGGAAGAGGGTGTAGACCACCACCTCCTTCCAGCCGCTGCTCAGATAGGCGCCCGCGAGGCTCTCCGCGACACCGATGATGAGGCCGCCGAGGGCCGCCCCGGGGATGCTGCCCATGCCCCCGAGCACGGTGATGACGAAGGCCTTCAGGGTGAAGCTGCCTCCGGCCTGGGGGTAGATGTAGTAGGTGGGCGCCACCAGGGCCCCGGCCGCCCCGGCCAGGGCGGTGCCGAGCCCGAAGGCGAGGATCGACATCCGCTTCACGTGGATGCCCATGAGCTGGGCCGCATCCCGATCCTGGGCCGTGGCGCGGATGGCCTGGCCCAGGTCCGTGAATCGCAGGAAGAGACCCAGGGCCCCGGTGAGCACCAGCGTCACGAGGAAGGAGCGGAGCAGGGGCTGGCTCACCGAAATCCCCCCCACCGTGAAGCTCGCCGAGGAGTAGGAGGTGGTGAGGATCCGGTAGTCGCTGGTGAAGGCCATCATGAGGATGTTGCTCACGATGAGGCCCAGCCCGATGGTCAGCAGGATCTGGTTCTGGGGCAGGGCGTCCAGCACCCGGTTGATGAACACCTTCTGGAGCAGGCCTCCGAAGAGGAACATCGCGGGGATGACGACGACCAGGGCCAGGTAGGGGTCGATCTTGAAGACCGCGAAGAGGCCCCAGGTGAGGTACATGCCCACCACCATGAGGTCGCCGTGGGCGAAGTTGATCACCCGCATCACCCCGAAGATGAGGGAGAGGCCGATGCCGATGAGGGCGTAGACCCCTCCCACCAGGAGGCCGCTCAGGAGGCTCTGCAGCAGGAACTGCATGGCTACCACTTGTGGGGCCAGATGGGCTTCTTCACGGCCACGTTCGCCGGCCAGACCGTCTCATGCTTCCCGTTCTGGATCTGCTCCACCAGCATCGTGTGGTCGTTCTGGTTCGTGTAGCCCTCGAAGGCCTTGAACTGGATCTTGCCGAGGATCCCATCCCACTGCCCGGAGGCAAGGGCATTGCGGAGGGCCTCCCGGTTGCCGCCGGCCTTGGCCGCAGCCTCTCCCATCACCATCAGCGTCGCGTAGGCGTTGGCGGCGTGGTAAGGCACCTCCTGCTTCCCGAAGCGGGCGCGGTAGCGGGTGGCGAAATCCTTGGCGCCGGGCCAGTTCACCTCGGGCGTCCACTGGGTGCTGGAGAAGACCAGGTTGCTGATCTCCTTCTCCTGGGCGAACTGCATCTGGGCGAAGCCGGCGCCGGCGCCCAGGAAGGCCTGGGGCTTGAGACCCAGCTCCCGGGCCTGCCGCATGAGCAGGATGCCGTCCGCCACGTAGGACACCATGAACACCAGGTCGGGGTTGGTCCCCTTGATCTTGGCCAGGGTGGAGCGGTAGTCCGGACTGCCGGCGGCATAGGCCTCCTCGGCCACCACCTGGATGCCCTTCTGGCCGGCGATGAGCTTGGCGGACTTGGCGCCGCTCGTGCCGAAGTCGGTGTTCTCGTTCAGGATCGCCATGGTCTTCGGCTTGCCGAGGGAGAGGGCCATGGTGAGCAGCACCGTGGCGTAGTCCTCGGTGGTGGCGCTCACCCGGAAGACGTACTTCTGGCCCTGGCGGGTGATCTCCTCCTTGCTGGCCACGGGGATCACGAGGGGGATCTTGTACTGCTCGGCCTTCTTCGCGATGGCGCTGGAGCAGGCGGAGGTGTAGGCCCCCACCACGCCCAGCACGTTGTCGCGGGTGGCCAGCTTCTCGAAGCCCGAGAGGGCGATCTGGGGCTTGCCCGTGTCGTCCTCCTTCACCAGCTCCAGCTTGATGCCCTTCTTGGCCAGGTCCTCCAGGGCCAGGGTGTAGCCGTTGTTGATGGTCTCCCCGATGGGGGCCTGGGGGCCGGTGGTGGAGTTCACCACCCCGATCCGCAGGGGGGCCTGGGCGTTCAGCCCGAGGCCGAGGAGGGACAGGACCAGCAGGGCACGGCGCATGGCACACCTCGCGAGGAGAAAAAGGGGTTGGACCTTGGGTCCTCACGTTACGCCGGGCCCCGAATTTGTCACGGCCTTTGTGACACTTGTCAACCCGGCTGGCGGGGCGCGGAAACTTCCCACCGCGCCCGAGGACCCCTTCCCCCTTAAACTGAGGGGATGCCCCTGTCCTGGCCTTCACCTCCGCGCCTGGCGCTCCTCCTCCTGCTGGTCTGGGCCGCCTATGTCCTCCTCTGGACCCCGGGGCCCCTGGGCCTCCGGCTCCTGGGCTTCTACCCCAAGGTGCTCGGGTCCCGGGTCGTCGGCTGGGCGGCCACCCGCACCCTGCCCCTGGGGTGGCGTGAGCCCATCCTCAGCCGCTTCGCCGCGCGGTACGGGGCGGACCCCTCCGAAGCCGAGCTCCCCCTGACCGGCTACCCGAGCCTGCAGGCCTTCTTCACCCGGCGCCTGAAGCCCGGCCTCCGCCCGCAAGACGGCCCGATCCCCGGGGGGCTCAACAGCCCCGTGGATGCCCGGATCATCGCCTCGGGGCGCATCACCGAGGGCCTGGCCATCCAGGCGAAGGGCCTGCCCTACCGCATCACGGAGCTGCTCAAGCACGATCCGGAGGCGCGCCGCTTCGAGGGCGGGCACTTCATGACCCTGTACCTGGCCCCGAAGGACTACCACCGCATCCACGTTCCCCTGGCCGGCCGGGTCACGGCCGTGGGCCGGGTGGAGGGCGAGCTCTGGCCCGTGAACGACGCGAGCACCGGCCACGTGCCCCGGCTGTATGAGCGCAATCGCCGGGCCACCTGGGTGGCCACGGGGACGGGCGCCGCGGAGGGCCTGGAAGTCGCCGCCGTGCTCGTGGGAGCCACCCATGTGGGCGGCGTGATCATCGATGACCACTGGCTGGAGGGGCGGGCCTTGCCCCGGGACGGGGCCTTCCCCGTGGACCACCTGGCCTGTGAACCCGGAGATGACCTGGGCACCTTCGAGTTCGGCTCCACCGTGGTGCTGCTCATCGGAGGGCCCCGCGCCGCCGAGTGGAAGGCGCTCCGCACCGAGGGGGACATCCGGGTCGGCCAACGGCTGGGGGGGTACTGATGCCCGACTTCGAGGAGCAGCCGGAGATCTTCGCGTCCGAGCCCGAGGCGGCGCCCGCCCGCGCCGAGGACCGGGAGGCCTTCGATCCCTTCTGGGAAGAGGGCGGGGACCTCCCCGGGGCGCTGGAGGCCCTCTTCACCGCCGCGGGGGAGGTCCTCGACATCCCCAAGCTGCGCGAGCTGACGGGCTTCCCCGAGGGGGCCCTCAGGCAGGCCATCGAGAAGCTCCAGGAGCGGCTGCAGCCGCCCCGGGGGCTGCGGCTCATCGAAGTGGGCGGGGGCTGGCGCATGGCCACCTCCCAGCTCTACTCCGAGCTCGTGAGCCGCATGGTCACCACGGTGCGGAGCGGCCGCCTCACCCCGGCCCAGCTGGAGGCCCTGAGCATCATCGCCTACCGTCAGCCGGTCACCCAGCCGGAGATCAACCAGATCCGCGGCGTCTCCAGCAGCGCCACCCAGATCAAGAGCCTCCTGGAGCGGGAGCTCATCGTCACCGCCGGCCGGAAGCCCGTGGTGGGCCGCCCCATGATGTACGCCACCACCCAGGCCTTCCTCGTCCACTTCGGCCTGAAGAACCTCCACGACCTCCCCCAGCTCTCCGACTTCGGCGAAGGGAAGCTGGAGGCCCAGGCCCTCCTGGCCCTGGAGCCGCCCATGCCCGAGGATGGCCTGTTCGGCGCCGCCTCGTCGGATCCCCTGGCCCCGGTGGAGGGCCCCGAGCCGGAGGGAGATGAAACGCCCGAGACCGGCGAAGCGGAATGACCGAAGCCACCTTCAAGGGCTGGACCCGCCCCGGCCCCGTGCCCCCGGGCGGGATCGAGCTCGAAGCCGACGAGACCCTGGACTACCTCTGCGGCCACTACCGCATCTTCCAGTACGCCAAGGGCCACCGCTTCAGCGTGGACGACATCTTCCTGGGCTGGTTCGCCACCTGCTGGTGCCCCCGCATCGACCGCTACGCGGACCTGGGCTCCGGGATCGGCAGCGTGGGGATGACCGTGGCCTGGCGCGCTCCCGGCGCCCGGGTGCACACGGTGGAGGCCCAGGACATCTCCACCCGGCTGGCCCGGAAGAGCGTGGCCCACAACGGGCTGGTCGACCGCTACACCATCCACGAGGGGGACCTGCGGGACAACCCCCTGGGTGAGGTGGTCGCGCGCGAGGGCGCCTTCGACCTGGTCACCGGCTCCCCGCCCTACTGGCCCCTGGGCAGCCGGGTGGAGGCCCAGCACCCCCAGGCCATCCCCGCCCGGCTGGAGGTGCGCGGCACCATCGCCGACTACGCCCTGGCCGCGGCCAAGCTGCTGGCCCCCGGAGGCCTCTTCGCCTGCGTCTTCCCTCTGGACCAGATCGAGCGGGCCGAGGCCGCCTACCGCGCCGCCGACCTCACCCTCCTGCACGTGCAGGATGTGATCTTCAAGGAGGGCGAGCCCTATGGCCTGAGGTTCTACGGCGGCACCCGTCGGGCGGACCTGCCCGAGGCCGTGAACACGAGTCCGGGCTTCCCCGTGGCCGGCGCCCCCATCACCATCCGTCGCAAGGACAACAGCGTGGATCCGAGCATCGCCGCCGTGCGCCTGGCCCTGGGCTTCCCGCCGGGACTGACCCTGGACGCCCCAGTGCCTCCCGAGCGGCGCTTCGGCGGGGCCTGAGCCCCCTCACCTCCGCCGCCAGGCGTCCACCGACCAGGCCCCGGCGCCGTTCAGGAGGAAGAAGAGGGCCACGGCCGAGGTCTGAAGGGCCTGGAACGGCTCGCCAAAGGGCTGCCCCCTCAGGGCCAAGGGCCACGAGGAAGTGTAGGCCAGGGCTCCAGCCACGGGGCGCACCCACAGGCCGGGGATCAGGACCAGGCCGCCGAAGCACGCCGTGAGGTGGGCCAGGTAGGCCGACAGGAACGGCAGGGGATCCGCAGGGAGGCCAGGTCGCCAGCGAAGGCCCGCCCCAGGAAGCGCAGCGACTTGTCGCGACGGCGGTCCAGTAAGGCGATCAGGGGGGCATCGGGCGGGGACGCCCCGGATGGGGCGGTTGTTCCTGCCCCCTTCGGGTTTGGCACGCCTATGGCGGAACTTTGGGGATTTTCTGCCTGTCCCGAAGAGGGACCTGGAGCGTCCCATGGATCGAGGAACCTGGTTCGGACTGCTGCTGGGCGTGACCCTGCTGGGCCTCGCCATCGGCTTCGGGCCCACGCCGCGCATCTTCTTCCACCCGGCCTCCACCCTCGTGGTGGTGGGCGGGGTGCTGGCCTCCACCTTCATCCGATTTCCCCTGAACCACGTGGCCAGCGGGTTCCGCATCGCCTCCCGGGCCTTCTTCACCCGCATCCCCGATCCCCAGGACGTGGTGCGGCAGATCGTGGGCATCTCCCAGATCGCCAAGCGGCAGGGCCTCCAGAACCTGGAGCGGCAGGCCAGCCTCGAGGGCTTCCTCGGGCAGGGCCTCCACATGGTGGTGGACCGCCTCGACCGGGACCTCATCGAAGATCGCCTCCTGCGGGAGATCCAGGCCACCCAGGAGCGCCACTCCCAGGGCCAGGAGA
>CAZVKM010000019.1:0-21244 GCA_964627685.1 uncultured Solibacteraceae bacterium
GGAACGTCGTCCGGCCCTGCCGGATCAGCTGATTGATGGTAGGCACACCATCCTCCTAGGAAGGCCCGCGTGGGGCCTGGATCCGAGAGGTCGAAACGTCATCCCCGGGAGGGGTGCGGGCGACGTCGGATGGACATGAAGCCGCGGCCCAGGAAGGGCCGGAACCTTCGACTCTAGCGCAGGAAGCCCCGAAGTCAAAGGAATTCGTTGCAGTTCAGCCCCCCTCAGGCCTTGCCGAGGGCGTCCACCTTGGCCTGGACGGAGGGGCTGTGGCAGGCGCACCCGGTGGCGCAGCCACCGCCCGCGGGGGCCGGCGCCGACTCCGCGGCCGGGACGGAGGTCGTCGAGCCCCCCCCGCCCTTGCCCGCCTCGTACCCGGAGGCGTACCAGCCCCCGCCGGACAGGGTGAAGGCCGTCCGGGAGAGCTGCCGGGTCATCCCGGCGGCCTCGCCGCACTGGCCGCAGTCGTGCTCCGTGGGGGCCGAGAAGGACTGGAGTTTTTCTTCTTTCGCGCCGCAGACCGAGCAGCGGTACTCGTAGAGGGGCATGTCAAGATCTCCCAGGCGGCCCATGCCGCAAGGGATCCATTGTAACCCAAGGGTTTTCCGTGTCCGACCTCCGATTCTTCCCCCATGCCCAGGCCTTCCTCGAGGCCCACCCCGAGTGGCGGGCAGGCGTCCGTTCCGGGCGCCTCTGCTTCACCAACGGCTGCTTCGACCTCCTCCACCCCGGCCATGTGGCCTACCTGGAGGAGGTGAAGGCCCTGGGGGACTTTCTCGTCATCGGCCTGAACAGCGACGCCTCCGTGGCCCGCCTCAAGGGATCCGGCCGCCCCCTCCAGGACGAGGCCGCCCGGGCCCGCATCCTCTCGGGGCTCCGCAGCGTGGACGCCGTGGTCCGCTTCGAGGAGGACACCCCCCTGGCGCTGATCACCGCCCTCCAGCCGGACGTGCTCGCCAAGGGGGGCGACTACACCCCCGAGACCGTGGTGGGGCGCGAGGTCGTGGAGGCCCGCGGCGGCCGCCTGGCCCTCATCCCCTTCCTCCCGGGCCACAGCACCAGCGCCATCGAGGCCCGCATCAAGTCCGGCCGGGGCGTCACCCTCCCTTAGCCCAAATCCATCCGCTGGCGTATCCTTTTGGATCGGACCGGGCCTTCCCGTCCCGCTACAAGGAGTCCTCATGCGTAACCTTCTGCTCGCCCTCGCCGTGGCCGCCAGTCCCGCCCTCGTGGCCCAGGACCTCACCGGGGGCCTCCAGGCCGGCCTCGCCAAGCCCTTCGGCGACTTCGAATCCAAGAACCCCTACGGCGTGAAGGACGGCAACGGCGTCCAGTTCGGCGGGCACCTGAACTTCCACTTCAACCGCCAGCATGCCCTGCGCCTGCACCTGGACACCTTCGGCTTCTCCGGTGACAGCGTCCGCGACGGGGGCCAGTACCGCGACAACACCTACGGCGTGCTCCAGTTCGGTGCCGACTACGTGCTCACCTTCAACAACCCCAGCCGCGGCCCCCTCTTCCTCGCGGGCGTCACCGTCAACAAGGTGAAGGCCAAGGCCACCTGGGACTTCCTCCCCGATGCCGAGGCCACCCAGAACGGCCGCCTGGGCATCCGCGTGGGCGGCGGCTACGCCTTCAACCACTGGTTCAGCCTCGAGGGCACGATCAACCACGTGGCCGTGGACAAGGGCGGCGCCGACGGCTTCGGCATCGACGCCCTCACCTGGGTGGGCGCCACCGCCGTGTTCCGCTTCGGCGGGCGCTGAGGCAGGTGCCATGTCCGCCCGCCCTTCCGGATTCCTCCTGGCAGCCTTGGTCGCGCTCGGGTGTCGGCCTCCCGCGTCCAACCCGGCCCTGAGCCCGTCGGGGGAGGTCCGCTGGGAGACCGGGAAGGGATGGCTGACCCAGACGACTGATGGCGTGACGGCCTCGGCCACCTTCCTGGAGGCCGGGCCGGGGGCCTATCTCTTCGAAGTCCGACTGGAGCAGGCCTCGGGGGGCCCTGAGCTCGTTGCCCCCGAGGCCATCCGGTTCGTCATCGATGATCCGGAGGGCTGCCCGTCCGCGGCGGCCGAGGACCCCGAGGTGCACCTGGAGGCGCTCCAGAAGGCCATGGCCCAGGAGAAGAGCCTCCAGTCCCAGGCGGCGGGCGTCAGCCTCGTGGGGGACCTCCTGGACCTGACCGCCCTCGCCACCACCCGCACCAAGGCCGACCAGGCCCGTCGGGAGGAGGCCCAGGAACGGCGGAAGGCCTCGGAGGCCCGCTCCGGGGCGGCCTCCGCCCGATTCCAGGCGCGCCTCGAGTCTGACCACCGGCACTGGGCCGAGACCGCCCTCCGGAAGAGCACCCTGGCCCCCGGACACCCCGTGCAAGGCCAGGTGGTGGTGCGGCGCATGCTCCCCCACGCCAAGCGGGTCAGCCTGCAGGTGCCCGTGGGGTCTCGCACCTTCGTGTTCCCCTTTCAGGTGAAGGAGTCCTGAGGCATGGAAGGCGATCCCCGGGCCCTGGCCCTCCTCCAGGAGCTTCGGGCCCACCAGCGCGGCCTCCCCCGGGAGGCCGCCTGGGCCTGGGAGCGGACCGCCTTCGCCCTGGCCTTCCTGAGTCCCGAGCCCGCCCGCCGGGTGCAGGCCTTCCTCGACGGGAAGCGGTGACATCCCCCGGGCCCCGGGGCGCCTAGACTGGAGGCATGGTGGACACGCTCTACACCCCCGACCTCGACAGCATCCCCGCGGGACTCGACCTGGAGGGGGAGATCCGCCGCCTCAAGGCCGAGCGCAAGGCCGTGATCCTGGCCCACTACTACCAGGAGCCCGAGATCCAGGACCTGGCGGACTTCGTGGGGGACAGCCTCCAGCTGAGCCAGGAGGCCGCGAAGACGGACGCCGAGGTGATCGCCTTCTGCGGCGTGCACTTCATGGCCGAGACGGCCAAGATCCTGAACCCCGCCAAGAAGGTGGTCATCCCGGACATGGACGCGGGCTGCAGCCTGGCGGACCGCTGCCCCGCGGACCACTTCGAACAGTGGCTGAAGGCCTATCCGGATCATGAGGTGGTCAGCTACATCAACTGCTCCGCCGGTGTGAAGGCCCTCAGCACGGTCATCTGCACCAGCTCCAACGCCGTGCGCGTGGTGGAGAGCATCCCGAAGGACCGCAAGATCGTCTTCGCCCCGGATCGGCACCTGGGTGCCTGGGTGGCCAAGCAGACCGGCCGGGACATGGTGCTCTTCCCCGGCTTCTGCATCGTGCACGAGCAGTTCACCCAGCGCCGCGTGGCGGCCCTCAAGGCCGAGCGCCCCGAGGCCCTCGTGATCGCGCACCCCGAGTGCGTGGCCCAGGTCTCCAGCCTGGCCGACTTCGTGGGCAGCACCGCCGCCCTCCTCCGCTACGTGAAGGAGAGCCCCGCCCGGGCCTTCATCGTGGCCACGGAAGCCGGCATCCGGCACCAGATGCGGAAGGCGCGCCCGGAGGCCGAGCTCATCCCCGCCCCGGCGGACAGTGGCTGCAACTGCTCCCTCTGCCCCTACATGAAGCTGAACTCCCTGGAGAAGCTCTACCTCTCCCTGCGGGACCTGCAGCCGGAGATCACCCTGGAGGAGGGCCTGCAAGCCCGGGCCCTGAAGCCCCTGGAGCGCATGCTGGCCCTGGGCTGAGGAGCCGATAAGCTGGGACATCTCCCCCTGGTGTCCCATGGCCCGACGTGTCTTCACGAAGCTCCGGCGTTTCACCGAAGTGGGCCCCGCCGCGGGCCCCTTGGCCACCTTCCTGCGATCCACCAGCACCGTGGTGCTGGTGCTGTTCGGCCTGGTCCTCCTCGGGGCCCTGGTGATGATCCCGCCCATCTGGGCCTACGAGCACGTCATGGACCAGGGCAAGCCCTGGCTGGATGCTCAGTGGGGCCTGGCGGACCGGATCGAGCGGGACTGGCAGACGCTGCCCCTCCCCCCGCCCTTCCTCCGCGGGGATGAGCCTGCGGTGGCGACCTACCTGGACGCCCATCCCCTGCTCTACTCGCTGAAGGACCGCACCAACCACCGGATCTGGGTGAGGGATGGAAGCCGACTGGTCCCGCT
This sequence comes from uncultured Solibacteraceae bacterium, assembly GCA_964627685.1. Lineage (GTDB taxonomy): Bacteria > Acidobacteriota > Holophagae > Holophagales > Holophagaceae > JAFDVN01. The sequence continues at coordinate 4,074 of CAZVKM010000019.1, forward strand.
GGAGTCCCGCCCCGAGCCCCGCCCCCTCGCCACCTGGTACCAGATGGCGGAGCAGGCCCCCACCTTCCAGTGGTTCCCGCCCAGGGAGCTCAATCCCGAGCACCAGGTCCACCCCGTGACGCTCCTGACCATGGACCGGTGGATGGCCGTGAAGCGCTGGGAGCTGGGCAGCGAAGGCGTGGAGCGCCACCTCCGCCGGCTCTTCCCGGCCGACAACCCCGTCCGGGTCGGGGTCATCCCCCAGACCCTCCCCCCCAGCGCCAAGGCCGAATCCTGGGGGGCCTGGCCGCATGCGCAGCTGGATCCCTACCGGGCCAAGAACCCGCCCTCCCTCTACCTCAGCCTCACGACGAACGCCTACGGGGAGGGGTGGTCCCTGGCCATCTGGCCCTCCCTGCCCATGTCGAGGGCGGCCACGGCCCAATACAGACGCCTCCTCACCTTCGCCTACGGGCTGTCCACCCTCGTGCTCGTGGCCACGGGCTACGGGATCTGGATCCGGGCGCGGGCCCGCCGTCGGGCGGCCCTCGAGTCCGATCGCCTGGCCTCCCTCACCCACAGCCTCAAGACGCCCCTGGCCATCCTCAAGTTCCGGTGCGACAGCCTCCGCCTGGGGCGCCTGGGCCCGGACCAGGCCGACGAGCAGCTGCTGCGGCTCGGGGCGGAAGTGGACCACCTCACCCTCGTGATCGACAACGGCCTCCGGGCCATCAAGGGTGATGAGACGGCCGGTCCCGCTTCCGAGGCGAACCCCGACTTCTTCCGGGAAGTGGCCGCTGACCTGGAACCCGCCTTTGAAGCCGAGGAACGGCGGTTGGACCTGCTCCTGTGCGAGGACAGCGGCCGCGCCTCCCTCCAGGCCCTCCGCAGCGCCGTGGCCACCCTGCTCGAAAACGCCCTCGCCCATGGCGCCGGCACCGTCACCCTGCAGACCCAGCGCCTGCGCCGCGCCCTGCTCATCACGGTGCGGGACGAAGGCCCGGGCCTCAGCAGCGAGGAGCTGGAGGCCCTTGGGCGCCCCTTCCAGCGCTTCCGGGCCGCCACTTCGGAGGGCTTCCGCCGGGAAGGCCTGGGGCTCGGGCTCAGCCTCCTGATCCAGATGGCGGAGCGGGAGGGCTGGGGCCTCCAGTTCACCAGCGATGACCAGGGGCTGTTGGTGGAGCTGAAGATCCGGCTCCACGGCCGCCGGACCCTCTGGGAGGGATTCCCCCTGCGGCGGACTCCCGCCATCCCCTTGGAATCAAAATGAAACTTGCGCTTTTTGCCCAATCGGCGCAGGGTAGGTAGCCGAATCCCCCACTGGAGCCACCTGCCTTGACCCGCATCCTCGTGGTCGAAGATGAGCCGAGCCTCCGCCAGTTGCTGGTGGAGAACCTGGCCTATGAGGGCTACCAGGTGGAGGCGGTGTCCGACGGGCTCCCCGCGCTGGCCACCCATGAGAGCCGGCGCTGCGACCTCATCGTGCTGGACCTCATGCTGCCCGCCATGGATGGCTTCCAGGTGCTCATGACCCTGCGGGAGCGGCGCGACGCCGTCCCGGTGCTCATGCTCACGGCGAGGGGGGCGGAGCTGGACCGCGTACAGGGTCTCTCCCTGGGAGCCGACGACTACCTCGTGAAGCCCTTCTCCATCCTCGAGCTCGTGGCCCGCATCAAGGCCATCCTGCGGCGCACCCGGCCCATGGAGCGCCCCCTGGTGCTGCGCTCGGGGCCCTTCCGCTTCGACCTGCCGCAGCTGCTGGCCTGGAAGGGGGACAAGCCCCTGGACCTCACCCCCCGAGAGTTCCGCCTCCTGGAGATCCTCATCCATCACCCCGGCCGCACGTTGAGCCGGCAGGAGCTCCTGCTCCAGGCCTGGGAGAGCGACGCTCGCCCCACCGCCCGCACCGTGGACGTGCATGTGGCCAAGCTGAGGAAGAAGCTCGGGGAGGACGTCGGGCACACCTGGATCGCCACGGTGGGTGGCGAAGGCTACCGCTGGACCTCGCCCGTGGAGCCCGAGGGGTAGGGAACCGCCCCCTGAGCCGGAAGCCGGCTCTGCTCGCCCAGATTTCCCAGGAAATCCCGGCGGGGCTTTCAGAGACTCCCATCGCACTTCGATACAGAGAATGGCGAACGGGCCCGCGCACCCGCCTACAGGCGGCGCGTACCCGCTCAGCCCCAACGGCCCCATCCCGGCCCTTCCCGCCCTCCCCACGGCGGATGGAGGCCCTTTTTTACCCGAGGAGGGACCCTGCGCTCGCATGGATGGCTTCGCCCTGCCCTGATGTTCTTCTTCCCCGCCCTGGACGCCACCCGCACCTACACCCTCAAGGTCTCCAACGCCGCCGGGGCCGTGACCACCGGGTCCGGAACGACCCCCGGGAGGGCCCGATGGGCCCCCCGCCTTCATCTGGACGTGACGCTGCCGGCTTCCGGGGGGGTTCAATGGAGCATGTCGATGCCATGGTCCCCCCAGAGCTGGCAGGCCCTCCCCGCCCGCCAGCAGCCGGAATACCCCGATCCCTCCGCCCTCGAATCGGCGCTGGACCGCCTGCGCCGGCTGCCGCCGCTGGTGGGCCCCGGCGAGGTGGAACGCCTCCGGACCCTGCTGGCCGAGGCGGCCCTGGGGAAGCGCTTCCTGCTCCAGGGCGGGGATTGCGCGGAGCGGTTCAGGGACTGCGAGGCCGGCCCCATTGCCGACAAGCTCCGGATCCTGCTCCGCATGAGCGTGGTGCTCACCCATGCCGGGCGCTGCCCAGTGGTGCGGGTGCTGCGCCTGGCGGGGCAATACGCGAAGCCCCGGAGCGGCTCCCTGGAGGAGGTCGGAGGGCGCTCCCTGCCGGTGTACCGGGGGGACCTCATCAATGGCCTCGAGCCCACGGAAGCGGAGCGTCGGGCGGACCCCGCGCGCCTGCAGCAGGCCTACTTCCATGCCGCCGCCACCCTCAACCACCTGCGGGCCCTCATCGAAGGGGGCTTCGCCGACCTCCACCACCCGGAGCGCTGGGACCTCCCGGGGCGCACCTTCGATCTGCCGGCCTACCAGGAGGTGCTCCGGGAAGTGCGCAGCACCCTCGACTTCCTGGAGGCCCTCGGGGGCGTGCAACCCCGGGCCCTGGAGCGCATCGAGCTCTTCACCTCCCACGAGGCGCTCCTGCTCCCCTACGAGAGCGCGCTCACCCGGTGGGTTCCCGAAGCCGGGGCCTGGTACAACCTCTCGGCGGGCATGGTCTGGGTGGGCGAGCGCACGCGGGACCTCGAGGGGGCCCACGTGGAGTACCTCCGCGGCCTGCGGAATCCCCTCGGGATCAAGCTCGGCCCCACCGCCACCGCGGAGGAGGTCCGGGACCTGCTGGATCGGCTGGACCCCGACCGTGAACCCGGGCGGATCACCCTCATCACCCGCTTCGGAAGCGAGCGCATCCGCCAGGCCCTGCCTCCGCTCATCGCGGGGGTGAAGGCCGCGGGGCACCCGGTGCTCTGGAGCTGCGACCCCATGCACGGGAACACCATCAAGGCCCGGGGAGGGCTCAAGACCCGCGACTTCGCGGCGATCCTGAGCGAGCTCAGCCAGGCCTTCGAGCTCCACCGGATGCAGGGGTCCCGCCTCGGGGGGGTCCACTTCGAGCTCACCGGGGAGGACGTGACCGAGTGCGTGGGGGGCAGCCAGGGCCTCACCGAAGCCGACCTGCCCAAGGCCTACGAGACCGGCTGCGACCCCCGCATGAACGGGGCCCAGAGCCTTGAGATGGCCTTCCTCATCGCCCGGATGCTGTAAAAAAGACGCTCAACCCCGCATCCCATCCCCCCCTCCAAGGTGGCATCGGAGGTCCCATGCGTCGTGTCTTCCCCCTGGTGTGGCTCAGCCTGCTGCTGGCGTGCGGAGGCGCCGGAGGCCCGGGCCCGGGGACCCCACCCCCCAGCGGCGGCGGGGGGGATCCCTGGGCGCCGGTCACCGCCGCCCTGGAGGCCGCCAGACCCCAGTTCAGCGCCGGGGTCGCCTTGGAGGTGATCACCCCGGCGGGGGTCGTCTACTCCTCCGCCTCCACGGCTCCCGGCAGCTTCGATGACACCGCGGACACCGCGGTCGCCTCCGCCTCCAAGTGGATCAGCGCCACGGTCATCCTCCGGCTGGTGGATCAGGGGCAGCTCAGCCTGGACACCCGGACGAAGGATCTCCTCGTCGACCGCAATGGTCAGCCCTGGAGTGGCAACCTCGGGGAGGCCACCCTCCGCCACCTCCTGAGCTTCACCACCGGCATCAGCGGCGACAACGACCGCTCGGAGCTCACCCTGCAGCTCTCGGAGGCCGTGTACCGCATCTACGAAGATGCCGCGCCCACCGCCGGGACCCCTGGCTCCACCTTCTACTACGGCTCCACCCACCTCCGCATCGCGGCCCGCATGGCGGAGGTGAGGACGGGCAAATCCTGGGCCCAGCTCTTCGACGAGCAGGTGCGCATCCCCCTCGGGTGGGCCACCACGAGCAACTACGGCGCCACGGGGAATCCGAACCCCGCCGGCACCCTCTCCTGCACGGGCCGGGAGTACCTGCGCTTCCTCGCCCTGGAGCTGAGGGGCGGACTCGACGGAGCGACCCGGCTGCTTCCGGAAGCGCTCCTGGCGGAGTCGCGGAAGGACCAGTACGGGCCCACCACCACCATCACCTACAGCCCCTTCGTGCAGGCCCAGGGCAAGGCCTACCACTACGGCCTGTGCAACTGGCTGGAGACCCCCGACGCCAGCCTCCCGCCCTCCGCCACCAATCCCATCCAGCGGGTGTCCAGCACCGGGAAGTTCGGCTGGGCCCCCTGGGTGGCCATGGACGGCAGCTACGCCGCCCTCATCCTCACCCGGCAGCCCAGCACGGTCCTCTACGGCGCGGTGCCCTCGGAAACCCTCAAGGGGCAGCTGGATCCCCTGATCCGGGCGGCCCTCGCCACCCATCCTCCGGTGATCCGCACCCTCCCCTGAGGGCGCCCGACTCAGCTCCGGGCCGGGGTGCGGAGGCGGACCGGGGGCTGCGGGGATTCCGCCGCCGCGATCTGGCACCAGACCAGGTCGCAGTACCAGAGCGCCGCCCGGAAGCGTTCCAGGATCGCGATCTTCGCCTGCAGCCGGAGCAGGGCCACGGTGGGATCGGTCGTGGCCACCGCACCGGCCTCCAGCTCCCCGACCCGGCGCACCTGAGCTCCGAGGTGGGCCACGAGGGGATCCCAGGTCTCGGCGAGGGTCGGCATCAGGCTGTTGGAGACCGCCTGGCCCATCTGGGCGACGGCCACGGAGCGGCGCATCTTCTCGATCACGCGCTGCTCGTCGGCCGTGTTGCGTTCAGTGCCATCCCCGAAGAGGTCCACGTTCTCCACGTTGTAGCTCGCGTGGGCCGTGTCGCCGTCCTCGCCCCCCAGGCGCTTCCGGGCGGCGATCACCTCCAGGGCCTTCCTCCGCGCCCCCTCATAGGCGGCCGAGTGCGAAGCCCCGGCCTTGGCCGTCGCGTTCACCCGGGTGGACAGTCCACCTTCCACCAGGCCCGCCTGCCACCCCTTCCAGACCTCGGCGTAGGCCGATTCCAGCTGGGCGTACCGGGTGTCCTGGAGCAGGTTCAGGAGGACCACGCCCTCCCCGGCGAAGGCTTCGGGCACCGAGAGGTCCGCGGAGAGGGCCTGCCGGGCCTCCGGCCGTGCGTAGAGGATGCGGAGGTATTCCGCGAGGTCCTGCTGGGCCGCCTGGATCTGGGCGTGGGTGGCCTTGAACGCGCCGCGCGCCTGCGCGACGTCCCGGGGCAGGGCCGGGATCTCGAGGGCACGATCCTGCACGGTCACGGTGGCCTCGGGGCGCTTGACCGGCGCACGGTCCTGCGGCGTCTGGATCAGGACGAAGGTCAGGATGGAAAGCAGCATGCAGGCCTCCTCTCAGAAGGAAGAACACAGGGGTGGTGGTTGGGATTGCACCTGAAGGAGCAGCATCCATGCCACGCCTTGTGATCCTTTGATCCACCTGGGTTTCCATGCACCCTCGCCCCCCCCGGAGGCGGGCTTCCCCAAGCGCGGAGTTGCATCCCGCCCCAGGGCGGATGCAGATTCCCCGATCGGTCACTGCACCGTGGGGTGCTCCAGGGCACGGGCCAGCTGGGAGTGGAGTCGGTCCATCCCCCAGTGGAGCTCGATGGGCGCCCCCTTGGGGAGGGTGGGCCAGGGACGGAGCCTCGGAGGTGGCAGCAGGAGGTGCTCCCCTGGCTGGAGGACCGGGAGATCCAGGCCGTTCCAGGCCTCCAGGGAGACCTTGCGCCTGTGCCCGCCCACCGAGAGGGTCAGGGGCCCTTCTCCCTCCGTCTCCAGCCATGGCGAGAGCAGCAGCCTCGCCTCGCCCACCAGGGCCATGCGGAGCCCGGCGGGAAGGCCCCCCGCCTGTCCCACGAGGCAGAGGGTCGCCTGGGGGGCACCCGGCAGGGCCTGGCCGGCCCTGAGCAGCCCCCCGGGATCCAGCCGCCGACCCTCCAGGGAGAGGAGCCCCAGGGGAGCGGCGGGCTCCGGCACCCACGCGGGGGAAGCCAGGGCCTCGGGGAGCCCCCGGCGGGTCTCCCACTTCTGGGCGTAGGCCAGGGCCTGCCGGGCCCGGGCCAGACCCCTGGGACCGGAGGCCAGCAGCCCCTCCAGGGAAGGTGGGACTAGGGCCCGCGCCAGGGCCTCAGGATCGCCCTCACCCAGCTTCGCCAATCGGACGGCCTCGACCGCCGAGAGGTCCACGCGGCGCAGGGGGTCCGAGGGCAGGGAGGCCATGAGGAAGGCGCGGCCATCCAGGTGGCGCCCCTCCGCGACCTTCACCGCTGGCCCTCCATCCAGGCCCGGGTCTCCGGGCGGATCGGCGTCGGCTTCTGAGTGGCGAAGTCGAGCATCACCTGGACGGTGCGCGCCTCCGCCAGGGTCGCATCATCCTGCGCGCGGAACACCCGGTAGGCCAGGTCGAAGCTGCTGGTCCCCACTCGGGTGCAGGCGATCTCCACCCGGACCTCATCGGAGATGAGGATGGGCTGACGGTAGTCCACCTCCACCCGGGCCACCAGGAAGCCCTCCTCCTCGAAGGGGCGGCCGGCCAGGTACCCGCGCCACCACTGCCATCGGGACACCTCCAGGAAGGTGACCATGACCGCGTTGTTCACATGCCCGAGGGCATCCAGGTCCCGGAACCGGACTTCGAGGGGATGGACGAAGCGCATCCCTTGAGCCTATCCGGGGGCGGCACGGGCGTCAGGCTGCGATAGTTGGGACATGTCCACCGCACGGCGCCCCTGGAATCCCGACCCCGCCTGGGCGGATCCCCTGCTGATCCTGCTCACCCTGCTCTGCCTGCTCGGCAGCACCCTCGCCCTCACGGGCCGGGCGCGGAGCCGGGCCACGGGGAAGGCCGAGGCCGTGAGCCTCCAGGGCAGGATGCTGGACGTGGCCCTGGGCCTCAACCTCGCCCTCGGTGGGCCGACCCGGGGCCTGCCCGCCCCGAGGGACCTCCCCAACCCCTGGGACCGGGCCCTGGCCGCCGTCTTCGCGGCGGAGGGCGGGGCCATGGCCAAGGCCCGGGAGCTGGCGGACCAGGGCCCGGCCTCTGGAGGGTTCCGGACCGCCTTCGCCGCCGCCTATGAGGGTGGCCCCGCGGGGACGGCGGATCCCAGCTTGGGGGAAGCCCTGGGCGGGGGCCTCGGCGCCCGGCTCCTGCAGGCCCGCCTGCTCCCGGAGCCGGCTCGCTCGGAGGCCCGGAAGGGCGCCCTGAGCGCCCAGACGGGCCGCATGGTCGGCCTCGTGGCCGTGGGTCTCCTCGGCCTGACCCTGGGCCTCGGCGGGATCATCTACGGAATCCTGCTCCTCCAGGCCCGCCGCGAGGCCTGGCCGTCCGGTCCCCGCTGGGAGGGCCTGACCGGGCGAGGCGCCGCCCTGGCCTTCCTGGGGTGGTTCACCGGGTACTTCCTCATCGGCCTCTTCTCGGGATCCCTGGCCTCGGTCCTCCCCGGCCTGCGCCCCTGGCTCCTGCCGCTGAGCTACCTGGCCCACGCGGCCTGGGGGCTGTGGCTCATCCTGGGCGTCACGGGCTTGAGCCTCGGGGAGCTCCGGGCGCGCCTCTTCCCGGGAAGGTGGTCCTCCGCCCTGGCCCATGCCCTGGGCGGCTGGGGACTGGCCGTGCTGGCCCTCTTCCTCCTCAGCCTGGCCCTGGCCCCCCTGCTCCGGGGGCGGGCCAGCCCCCAGGAGGAGGTGATGGAGGGGCTCCGGGCGGCCCGGGGCGCCACGGTGCTCCCCCTCTTCCTCACCGTGGCCGTGCTGGCCCCCTGCTTCGAGGAGCTCATGATGCGGGGGCTGCTCCTGGGTCACCTCCGGGAGCGCTGGGGCCAGGGCCTGGCCCTCGCGGCCACGAGCCTCCTCTTCGGCTGCATCCACCTGCAGCCCCTGGCCCTGCCCACCCTCAGCACCCTCGGCGCCCTCATGGGCCTGCTGCTCCTGCGCACCGGTGACCTGAGGGCCAGCATCCTGCTCCACGGCCTCTGGAACGGAAGCCTCTTCCTCCTGCTCCGGGCCGTCGGCTGAGCTAGCGGAGGTGCCCCCAGGCCCACCAGAAGGCCTGGGTGAAGACCACCCCGAGCAGCAGCCCCCCCAGCAGCATCAGAAGCATCTTCAGGAAGCCGGCCCGCTTCTCGGCCTTCTGGGCCTGCATTGTGCGCATGCGGCCGGTGCGCCAGCGGAGGTCCTCCTCGGGGTCCTCATCAAGCCGGATGGCCGCCGGCTTGGGCGTGGCCCGGAGGGGCTCCACGGGCGCCTCCGGCACCACGAGGGCCTCCGCCACCACCCGGCGCACGGGGCCCGTCTGACCATCCTCGTCCTGGGCCAGGAGGGCGAAGAGTCGCGCCTTGGAGTGGGCGGGGAGGGCCATGCCGTCGATGAGCTCCTCGAGGAAGTCCACGAGGGTCGGGTAGCGCTCATCCGGATCGAAGGCCATGGCCCGCTTGAAGACCACGCCCAGCCGGGGGGGGAAGTCCGGCGGCACCTGCGGGGGGTGCTTGAGGATGTGCTGGATGATGGCCGTGACGCTCGGGCCGGGGTGCGGCAGCAGGCCGGAGAGCATCTCGAAGGCCGTGGCCGCGAAGGCGAAGCGGTCGGAAGCCGGGGTGGCCTCCTGCCCCAGCAGGAGCTCCGGGCTGGCGTAGGCGGGGCTGCCGATGAACTCCCCGGCCCGGGTGAGGCGCAGGGCGATGGTGTGGGCCACGTCCTCGGACTCCGGGTCCACCGCGCGATCCGAGAGCGGCTCCGGGCTGAAGCCCCCGGGGGCGAAGGCCCGGGCGATCCCGAAGTCCATGAGCTTGGCCCGGCCCTGCTCCGCCCAGAGGATGTTCTCCGGCTTCACATCCCGGTGGACGATGGCCTGCCGGTGGGCGGCCCGGAGGGCCCGAGCCGCCTGGATGAGGGCCTTCACCAGCACCTCGGGCTCCATGTCCCGGTCCCGCAGGTGGTGGGCCAGGCTCTTCCCCTCCACGTACTCCATGGCCAGGAAGGGCCCCACCTCGGGATCCATGCCCACGTCGTAGACCTGGACGATGTTGGGGTGGTTCAGCTGGGCGCTGATCTCCGCCTCCCGCCGGAACCGCAGGAAGCCCTGGTTGCGGGCCTCCCCCACCTCCTTGACCACCTTGATGGCCAGGCGGCGCTTGAGGATGGGATCCTCCGCCAGGAAGACCATGCCCATGCCCCCCTCGCCCAGGGGGCGCTTCACCTGGTACCGGGCGATGGACTGGGGCAGGAAGGTCTCGGCCATGGGGGATCGATTCCTATTGAAGCATCCATCGGCCTTTCCCGGGTCCATCGGTAGAATGGAGGGTCCGAATGGAGTGAGCATGGCGGCCCTGCTGGAAGCGATCGAGATCAAGCGCAAGATGTTCTTCGAGCTGGAGGGCGTCCCCTACCACTGCCTCGACGTGGAGGTCAGCACCCCCACCGCCCGGGGCGGACAGACCCTCGTGCGGCTCAAGATGCGCAACATGATCACCCGGGCCGTCTTCGACAAGACCTTCAAGGCCGGAGACAAGTTCCAGGAGCCGGACCTCGTCCTGAGCCCGGCCTCGTATCTTTATACCGACGGGGATGGCACCCACTTCCTGGACCAGGAGACCTACGAGACCCACTCCCTGAACGGGGACATGCTGGGGGATGCCCTGGACTACCTCACCGAGGGCCTCATCGTGCAGATCCAGAAGTTCAACGGGAACCCCATCGGCCTCCAGCTCCCCAACCAGGTGGAGCTCACCGTGACCTACACCGAGCCCGGCAACCGCGGGGATACGGCCAGCGGTGGCGTGCAGAAGCCGGCCAAGCTGGAGACGGGCATCGAGATCCGCGTGCCCCTCTTCATCAAGGAGGGCGAGAAGGTGAAGGTCTCCACGGAGACCCGGGAATTCGCGGGCCGCGCGTGAGGGGCCTCCCCCGATGAGCCGGAAGTTCCGGCTGGGCCAGAGCCGCCACCTGGAGGACCTCCAGGGCGCGGACCACTACCGCCGGGAACGGAAGGTGGACAGCAAGCGCCGCCAGCAGGCGGCGGAGCGGCTCCAGACGGACATCGAGGCCCACGACTCGGAGGGCATGCTGCACCTGCCGGACCCCGGCCCCTGGCTGCACCTGCCCGAAGCCACCCTCATCCAGCGGCACAGCCAGTGGGTGGACCTGGAACTCGCCGACCGCACGGAGCTCCGGGCCACCCTGGGCGGCAAGCTCAAGGGCGTGAAGCTCGTCTGCGGCGATCGCGTGCGCTACAGCCCGGTGCCCGTGGAGACGGAGGGCCACGTCTTCGACCCCAAGCTGCCCCAGGCCCAGGTCATCGCGGTGACGCCCCGCAAGAGCCTGCTCAAGCGCGGCGGCATCGACGACCGGGAGCCCTGGCAGCTCATCGCGGCCAATGCCGACGAGCTCTGGATCTGCGCCGCCGTGGTGGATCCCCCCCTGCGGCCGGGCCTCCTGGAGCGGGCCTACGCCCTGGCCCTGGATGCGGGGGTGGGGTTCCGGATCATCGTCACGAAGCGGGACAGGGCCTCGAAGAAGGACACCCTTCCGGAGCTGGATCCCTTCCGGGAGCTGGGGCTTCCCATCCACGAGACGAGCGCCGCCAAGGGGGAGGGGCTGGAGGCCCTGCGGGACCTCCTGAAGGATCGCGTCGTGGTGCTGGTGGGCCACAGCGGCGTGGGGAAGAGCACCCTCGTGAACGCGCTGCACCCGGAGGTGGCCCTGAAGACCGGGGGGCTCACCAAGTTCGGCACGGGCAAGCAGACTACCACCGCCGCCCGCTGGCTGCCCCACCCCGGCGGCGGCACGCTCATCGACACCCCGGGCATCCGCACCCTCAGCGTGCGGGGCCTGGACCGGGAGCTCCTGGCCCAGGTTTTCCCCGAGTTCCCCGGGGAGGTGCTCGAGGACCCCCAGGCCTTCGACGCCAACGACGAGGACGTGCTCGACGCCCTGGACCTGGCCTACCCCGAGCGGCTCCAGAGCCTGCAGCGGCTCTGGGCCGAGATGGCCGAGCGGAACCCGAACCAGAACACCCGGCGCTAGCGCCCCGCCGCCCTCAGGGCCGCGTCCAGGCGCTGGGCCACGGCGGTGGGCAGGGAGGCGGCATTGCGCTGCTCCCTGAGCAGGGCGATGGACTGCGCGAAGCGTTCCCCGAAGCGGGCGCAGGCGTCGCACCCGGCGAGGTGGGCCTGGATCCGTCCGATCTCCCCGGAGGGGAGGGTCCCCTCCAGGAAGTCCGTGAGGCCGAGCAGCACTTCTGAGCACCGCAAACCGCTCACTTCACGCTCCATGGACATGGCGACCTCGGCGAAGGCCCGCCGCGAACAGCAGGCGGGCACGGTGGAGCCGGCTCTTCAGGGCCGGCAGGGAACACTCCAGGGTCCCGGCACAGGCCTCCAGGGAGAGGCCCTCCACATCCCTGAGCAGCAGCACTTCCCTGGCCCCTTGTGGCAGCGCCGCCAGGGCCCGGGCCACTTCATCCTGATCGGCCAGCACCTCGAGGGCCCCCTCGGCCGGGTCCGTGCCCCACCCTGCCGCGAGGCCGAGCGCTTCCAGGGACTCATGCCGCTCCGGCTCACCGACCCGGAGGCGGTGCTGGCGATACACCGCGTGACGGGCCAGGGTGAGCAGCCATCCCAGGGCGCTGCCCTCCCCCCGGAAGCTGCCCGCCGCCCGCCAGGCCGAGAGGTAGGCCTCCTGGAGGGCATCCTCGGCCACACCCTCGTCCCGGCAGAGGGACCGGACGAAGCGCCAGGCCGCCTCCCGGTGACGGTGCATCCAGGCCTCGAAGGCCGCCGGGTCTCCGGCGGCCGCCTGGGCGAGGAGTCCGGCGTCCTCGGTCAACGGGCCTTCACGGGACAGGTGCTGAGCCCCAGGAGGGTGTAGAGGGGGCAGGAGCCGAGGAGCCCCGTGGCCAGGGGCACCAGCCCCAGGAACCCCCAGGGGGACTTCGGCCCCATGAAGGTCAGCCCCAGCAGCCCCAGGCCCAGCCCCACCCGGAGCAGGCGCTCCACGGGATGCTCGTTGAGGGGAAGCAGCGTCGTACGCATGGTGGTCCTCCACAGGGTCGCCCATCGGGGCCTCATCCAGGAAGAGCCGAGGGCGGCCGGGATGGATTCGCCGGGCGCCGAGATTTCCGTCACACCCCGCCTGATAGCCTGAAGCCATGCAAGATCGCATGCAGGGAGACTCCAGGATCCTCGGCCTCGTCTACCAGGCCGTCTTCGGGACCCTGTTCCCCCTCTTCGAATTCGCGGCCCGCACCTTCACCCGCCGGGAGCGGGGGTTGGAGATCTGCGACCAGGTCATGGAGGCCTTCGTGTCCCTCCGCCCCAAGTACCTGGAGGCCGTGAAGGGCAACATGGCCCAGGTCACCGGGCTTCCCCCCGACCACCCCGAGGTTGAGCGCCTGGCCCGGCAGATGGTGAAGCAGCACACCTACGCGTGGCTGGACTTCGTGTGGTTCGGTCAGCGCCCCCCGGAAGCGGCCCTGGCCAACCTGGCCCGCCTGGAGGGCGAGGCGCACCTCGAGGAGGCGCTCGCGGAGGGACGGGGCGCCATCCTGCTCACGGCCCATGCGGGAAACTACGAACTGGGCGGCCTCCTCCTGCGCTCGAAGCAGATCCCCGTGCACGCCGTCTACAAGCCCGATCGCTTCCAGGCGGTGGAGGACCTCCGCACCCGCCTGAGGGCTTCCGCGGGCGTCGTGGGCATCCCAGTCTCCGAGGGCGGGTTCTCGACCCTGCCCCTGGTGAAGGTGCTCCGGGAGGGGAAGGTCGTCGGCATGCAGGGGGACCGGGACTTCAGCCTCAACGGCCTGCCGATCCCCTTCTTCGGGCGGGAGGCCTACTTCCCCCGGGGCCCCTGGGAGCTCGCCGCCATGACCGGGGCCCCCATCCTGCCCACCTTCTTCTTCCTCGACGCCGACCACCGCTTCCACGCCTCCTTCGGGGCCCCCATCCGGATCACCGGGGAGCGCGGGCGCCGGATGGCGGCCATCGAGGCGGGCATGCGCACCTACGTGGCCGACCTGGAGGCCATCGTCCGGCGGGACCCGAGCCAGTGGTATTGCTTCTACCCCTTCTGGGACGATCCCGCCCGTCAGGAGAGGCCTTCCTCCGAGGCGTAGGCGAGGCGTTCCCCGCCGAGCAGGTGCCCCTTGAGCACGTCGAAGCTGGCACTCAGGTCGAAGTCCCTCGGCATGATGTAGCTCGGATGCCGGACGGCGAGCTTGCGGTGCCCCTTCGCGCCTCCCACGCCCCGCAGGGGCTGGACCGGGAAGCCCACCTTGTAGAAGGCCCGGGCGATGAGGGCCGAGCAGATGACCTCCCGGCTGCTGGAACTCCCGAGGTAGAGGGGCCGCCGCCGGAGCTTCCTCGGCAGCAGGTGGAAGGGCGTCAGATACCGCGCCAGGTCGAAGATGTTCCTCCGGTCGTAGCGCACGCCCAGGTGCCGGAGCATCTCGGTGAGCACCCGCTCCTGGTCCCCCCCCCGCAGGCCCGAGGGCCGGCATACCCGGAGGTTGTGCTGCTCGTACTTGGCGAGTGGCACCACGATCACCCCATCCTTCATGTCGCTCTCGATGAGGAGGTGGGCGGCATCCGCCCCCCAGCGCTCCAGGGCCTCCTCCGCCTGGGGCCCCCCCCACCTCAGGAGGGCATCCCCGATGTACATCGCCGCGTGGCTCCATGAGCTCTGGGTGAGGTACATAATCACCTGGCTGATGCGGCTCTTCCCCTCCACCAGCACCACGTCGCAGGGCCGGAGGTGGGAGTGTAGGCGCGCCAGGTCATTGGGCACCCGTCGCTGGTACCCAGGCAGCTCCGCCGTGAGGTAGCCGATGACCAGGCCGTTGAGGGCGTCGTGGAGACCCATGCCCCATCATCGGCCGTTCCGGGGCCGAGTCAAAAAGGGGGCGCCCGCCCCACCCCCTCACCAGCCACCACAGCCCAATCAGGGGGGGACGAGACGGACGCCGGAGAACAGGATGGACCCAGGGGCGCCCCCTGGGGGCACCGCGCCGCTTCCGCCCCCTGGGCGCCCCATGGGACTGGGCCAACGGTCGAGTTCAGGGGGTCAGGCCCGCCCGCTCCTCCGGAACCGGGCCTCGTCGCGCTTCAACGTGAACCAGGCCACGGCCCGGGCCAGGCCCGGGATCCTCAGGATCGGCGCGGCCCACCGCCACCCCGGCAGGCGGGCGGCCAGCTCCGGCAACAGGTCGGCCCCGGACCACACCTCACGGGTCTCCAGGTCCAGGCCGTGCAGCTCGCCATGGAGCCGCCGGCCCGCCAGCTCCGGGGCCATCCGGACGAGTTCCGGGTGCTGGAGGGGGAAGAGGATGAGCAGGCCCCGGGCATCCCGGGCCTGGAGCGCCTGCGCCCGCTGGCAGCAGCGGCTGCACTCCGCATCGTAGGCCAGCAGCAGGGGCCCGAGGGCCATGGCGCTAGACGGTCGCGGGCACGGCCTGGAGGGCCTTGACCCACGCCGGAAGCGTGCGGGCGCCCTTGGGAGGCTCGATGGCCTTCTGGTACCGGCGCAGCTCCCCATCGTGGTTCACGATGAAGTCGCTCTCCTCCACGAAGGAGGTGAGCGGGAGCCAGGCGGTGGCGGTGCGGCCGAGGTGGCTGGGCAGCACTTCCAGGGCGAGGCTGAAGGGGGCCGCCACCAGGATCTGGCTGAGGAGGTTCTCCTCCCTGGAGCTGCTGAAGTCGGCATCGTGGAGGACCACCACGGTCTTCACCTCGCCGGCGCGCACCTTGCCGAGGAGCTCCTCCAGCTGGCCGAAGCGGAAGCCGCGCTCGGTGAAGCCCCGGCGGTTCACCACCCCATCGGCACTGGTCTGGACCTTGGGCAGGACGATGGGCAGGTGGTGATCCCCGCTGCCATAGCGCAGGTCCCCGGGCGAGGCCAGCTCGCCGAGGCGCTGGGCCGCATCACACCCGAAGGTGCCCTGGCCGATCACCGCCACCGGACCGGCCGCGGCGTGCAGGGCTTCCCGGATGGCCTCGGCGGTGGCGGGCTCCCCCTTGAGGCGGGGCGTCACATCCCGATCCGGGGCGTTGTAGCGCTCATAGCTGGCGCGCTCCGCATCGCTGATGAAGAAGGTGTCGGAACGGCCGGCCAGGGGGCGGGGGCGGAACCGGAAGATCGTGTTGCCCTCGTGGTCGATGGTGATGGGGTTCCCCAGCGCACTGTGGCGGCTGATGGAGGGGGTCTGCTTGAGGTACCAGACCCGCTTGCGGAACCGGAAGTCGCGGCTCGTGAGGGCGCCCACGGGGCAGAGGTCCACCACGTTGCCCGCATAGGGATTGTTGTCCAGGCTCTTGCCGCTGTAGGTCGTGACCTCGAGTTTCGAGCCCCGCTGGGCCACCGTGAGCTCGCCCCCACCGCTGATCTCCCGCGTGAATCGCACGCAGCGGGTGCAGTGGATGCAACGGTTCTTGTCGATGACGATCTTGCCGCCGAGGTCCTCGTAGCGGTAGCGCCGCTTGGTCTCGTGCATGCGGCTGTCGCCGCTGCCGTAGCTGTAGCTGTAGTCCTGGAGCTTGCACTCGCCGGCCTGGTCGCAGATGGGGCAGTCCAGGGGGTGGTTGATGAGGAGGAACTCCATCACGCCGGCCCGGGCGTCCACCACCTGGGGGGTGTTGGAGAAGATCTCCATGGCCAACCCCTCGGGGTTGTCCTTGGGGGCGGGGCCCACCGTGGTGGTGCAGCTGGTGGCCAGCTTGGGCTGGCCTTTGATCTCCACGAGGCACATGCGGCAGGTGGCCACGGGGGTCAGGGCCGGGTGGTAGCAGTAGTGGGGGATGTCCACCCCCGCCTCCCGGCAGGCGTCCAGGACCAGGGTGCCCACCGGCACCTCGCGCTCGATTCCATTGATGGCGATCTTGGGCATGGGATCCCCGACTCCAGACCCTTCAGGATGCGGCAGGGGGGGCCATGGGATCAACCAAGGGCTTCACCCCGGGGACCTTAGGGACGCCCGTCACAGCCTCCGGGGCTAGTCCCCCAGGCTGGGGGGCATGTTGTGGCCCACGGGACCCACCAGGCAGTTCCTGCAGAACTGCAGGAAATCCTTCAATTCCGGGATATCCAATCGCACATCCGCCGGCACCACGTTGGGGATCCGGATGCGCTTCCGGAGCTCCCCGGTGGCCTCCAGGCTGAACTCGAACCAGAGGCGGCGCTCCTCTTCGGAGCTCAGCTCCAGGGCGATGACCCGACGCTCGAAGTAGAGCCCCGGCCGGAAGTCCACCCCCTCGATGGCCTTCCACTCGGGGACGTGACCCCGCTTCACGAAGGCCTCGCGCAGCTGCTCCAGGGTGTGCTGGACGGTGAACTCCACCTCGACCTGGACGTCCATGGTTGCCTCCTGCTGGGACCTCCATCGGCATCCGGGGCCCAAACCCAAGGAATGAAGGCCTTCCGGCCCAAGGGGCCCTCGGGGAGAATGGAGGATTCGGGAGCCGCCCATGCCGAACGCCCTCCTTTCGGTCCATGACAAGACGGGATTGCTGGACCTCGCCCAGGAGCTCAAGGCCCTGGGATGGGGCCTGCTCGCCACGGGAGGCACCCTGCGCGTGCTCCAGGAGGCCGGCCTGGAGGTGACGGAAGTCGCGTCCTACACCGGGGCCCCCGAATGCTTCGACGGCCGGGT
>CAZVKM010000019.1:21254-23418 GCA_964627685.1 uncultured Solibacteraceae bacterium
CACCGCGCTGCGCGCGGCCGGCATCCGGGTCACTGACGTCAGCGAAGTCACCGGCTTCCCCGAGATCATGGACGGGCGGGTGAAGACCCTGCACCCGGCCATCCACGGCGGCCTGCTCGGCCGGCACGACCAGGACGGGCCGGGCATGGCCCGCCACGGCATCGACCCCATCGACCTGGTGGTCATCAACCTCTACCCCTTCGAGGCCACCATCGCCCGGGAGGGCGTGACCCAGGCCGAGGCCATCGAGCAGATCGACATCGGCGGTCCCTCCATGATCCGGAGCGCCTCCAAGAACCACGCCTCGGTCACGGTGCTCACCAACCCCAGCCAGTACGAGCCCTTCATCCAGAAGCTCAAGGCCGGCGCCTGGACCCTGGAGGACCGCCGGGCCTGCGCCCTGGCCGCCTTCCAGCGCACCGCCGCCTACGATGCCGCCATCAGCGCCTGGATGGAGCGCCAGTTCGCCCACGAGGACGCCGGGGAGGCCCTCCCCACCCGTCTGAGCCTCCTCCTCACCCAGGAGCAGAGCCTCCGGTACGGGGAGAACCCCCACCAGGCCGCGGGCTTCTACGTGCGCCCCGGCGGCGCCCCCGAGGGCATGGCCGCCTGCAAGCAGCACCAGGGCAAGGAGCTCAGCTTCAACAACCTCCTGGACAGCGACGCCTGCGCCCGCCTCGTGTGGCAGTTCGAGGCCCCCGCCTGCGTGGTGGTGAAGCACAACAACCCCTGCGGCGTGGCCTACGGCGCCCACCCCCTGGAGGCCTTCCTCCGGGCCCAGAGCGGCGATCCCCTCAGCAGCTTCGGCGGGATCGTGGCCTTCAACCGCCCCATCGGCGTGGAGGTGGCCCGGGCCATGACCCAGAGCTTCTTCGAGGTGGTGCTGGCCCCGGGCTTCACGGGCGAGGCCCTGGAGGTCTTCGCCGCCAAGAAGCAGCTCCGCCTCCTGGAGACTCCGCATGGATGGCCCACCGCCGCCGGCGGCCTGGACCTCCGCAGCATCGGCGGCGGCTACCTTGTGCAGGCCCCCGATGAGGCCTTCAAGCCCTTCGAGCTCTGGGAGGCCAAGGCCACGGGCCGGGGTCCCAAGCCCCTGGCCGAGGACCTGATCCTGGCCCAGAAGGTGGCCAAGGCCGTGAAGTCCAACAGCATCGTGATCGTGAAGGACGGCGCCACCGTGGGCATCGGCGCCGGCCAGATGAGCCGGGTGGACAGCGTGGACATCGCCTGCCGCAAGGCCGGGGACCGCGCCAAGGGCGCCGTGCTGGGCAGCGACGCATTCTTCCCCTTCGCGGATGGCCTCGAACTGGCCGCCAAGGCCGGCGTCACCGCCTTCGTGCAGCCCGGCGGGTCGCTCCGCGACCAGGAAGTCATCGCCGCCGCCCAGAAGCTGGGCGTGTGGATGTTCTTCACCGGCATGCGGCATTTCCGTCATTAAATTACTCACCACGAAGACCACCAAGACCACGAAGCTGAGGTCTTTCTTGGTGGTCTTCGTGGTCTTCGTGGTGAATTCATGAAAACCTCCGAACTCCGCAAGCGCTTCCTCGACTACTTCGAAAAGCAGGCCCACCGCAGGGTGGCGTCCAGCTCTGTCGTGGGCCCCGCCGACGACCCCACGGTGATGTGGACCAACTCGGGGATGATCCAGTTCAAGGACGTCTTCCTGGGCAAGGAGAGGCGGGACTACGTCCGCGCCACCACCAGCCAGAAATGCTTGCGGGCCGGCGGCAAGCACAACGACCTGGACCAGGTGGGCTTCACCGCGCGCCACCACACCTTTTTCGAGATGCTGGGCAACTTCAGCTTCGGCGACTACTTCAAGGCCGACGCCATCCGCTTCGCCTGGGAACTGGTGACGGGCCCGCAATCCGAAGGCAACCTGGGCATCGACCCTTCGAAGCTCTGGGTCACGGTCTTCGACGGCGAAGGCGGCCTGCCCGCGGACGTGGAGGCCGAGGAGCTCTGGAAGCAGGCGGGCGTCCCGGCGGAGCGCATCATGCGCTGCGGCAAGAAGGACAACTTCTGGCAGATGGGGGACACGGGCCCCTGCGGCCCCTGCTCGGAGATCCACTACGACCGCGGCGCCCACTACCCGGGTGATGCGGTCCCGAATGGGGAAGGCGACCGGGTCATGGTGATCTGGAACCTGGTCTTCATGCTG
>CAZVKM010000020.1:0-21287 GCA_964627685.1 uncultured Solibacteraceae bacterium
TCCTATCGGCACGCTCTCGCGTGCCTCCGGCTTCGCCGCGGGCTCAGCCGAGTCGTCGGGCCAGAGCCCGCTCCCTCCTATCGGCACGCTCTCGCGTGCCTCCGGCTTCGCCGCGGGCTCAGCCGAGTCGTCGGGCCAGAGCCCGCTCCCTCCTATCGGCACGCTCTCGCGTGCCTCCGGCTTCGCCGCGGGCTCAGCCGAGTCGGGAGATCGCCGACGCCGTGGCGGAACTGGGCGGCATGAGGTCGACCCTGGTGGAGCGGCGGCCCGCTCGGCGGAGCGATGGCCCCCGTCCGGGTCCGCGCCTGGGAACTCGACCGGTAGGCGCTGAGGAGGGAGGAGTCGGTCGAGGGGCGCTCCGGACTGTGTGGGACGGGGCTCAGGGTCGAATCTGCCTCCCGTGGCCCGGGAACGGGGGCGTCTGGGCGGGGCTTCCTGCGGCCTCGGGTTGGGCCAAAACTGCCTCCGCGGGACCGGCGGCGGTCGTTCCAAGTCTCTAAGTGTTGTGGTTGAAGGAATTGAAGGGTGCGCCTTGGGCTTGGCACACCCGATGCGATGACCAGCCGCCCCCAGGGACGGGGGCCCCGGCGCAAGGCCGGTCCATTCACGACACCGGCGCGACATCCGCGCCCAGCGGGTTTCCGCCAAGGAGGAGTTATGTCGTCCATCCTGAATAACGTGGCCGCTCTGGGCGCCACTCGACAGCTCGGGATCACCAGCCAGGGCCTGGAGAAGACCATCGAGCGCCTCACCACGGGACGCCGGATCAACAAGGCCTCCGATGATGCCGCGGGCCTGGGCATCAGCAACAACCTCGGAGCCGACATCCGGATCGCGGCCCAGGGACGCCGGAACGCCAACGACGGCATCAGCTACTTCCAGGTGGCGGATGGCGTGCTGGAGGAGGTGACCTCCCTGCTCACCCGTGCGGCGGAGTTGGCCCAGCAGTCGGAGACGGGCACGATCAGCGCCACGAACCGTTCCAACATCGACGCCGAGTTCCAGAACATCATCACCACCATCGCCGACATCGGGCAGAGCACCAAGTTCAACGGCACCACGGTGTTCACCGGGGCCACCATCACCGTCGCCGTGGCGGGCTTCAGCCCGGTGGCCGTGACCATCCAGACCATCAGCACCAGTGCCACGGCGGCCCTGGGCATGACCGCGGGCGTGAGCAGCCTGAGCACCCAGGCCGGGGCCCAGGCGGTGGCCCAGCTCGTGCTGGCCGCCCTCACCTCCGTCTCCAACGTCCGCGCCACCATCGGTGCGGGGGAGCAGCAGCTGAGCAGCGTCGCCAATTCCCTGGGCATCCAGGTGGAGAATTTCACGGCGGCCTTCTCCCAGATCCGGGATGCGAACATCGCGGATGAAGTGGTCACGCTCAACAAGTTCCAGATCCTGAACCAGAGCGGCACCAATGCGCTGGGTCAGGCGAACCAGGCCCAGCAGAGCATCCTGCAGCTGCTGCGCTGATCCTCCCCTCCGCGTCGTCGGGCGGGCCTCCGGGCCCGCCCGGTGCGCGTCAGGACCGCTCGCAGGCCTTCACCTCCTGGCGGAGGTTGTTGCGCAGCCGCTCCAGCAGCGTGAGGAGCTGGACGCGGTCCTCCTCAGAGAGGTTGCCGCTGATGCGGGCGCAGAGCTCATCGTGGCGGTCGTGCACCCGGGCCTCCAGCTCCAGGCCCGCCTGGGTGATGCGGATCCGGCTGCCGCGACGATCCTCGGGGTTCTCGCAGCGCCGGATCAGGCCCATGGCCTCCAGGCGGTTCACGAGCCTGGGAACGTCGGCGAAGCGGTAGATCATCCGCTCCCGGATGTCGCGGATGAGGTAGCCCTCGACGGGGCCCCCCTTGAGGATGCGGAGGACGTTGAACTGCTGGTCGGTGATGTCCGTGGACTCGAAGACGCCCTTCTCGAAGAGGCGCCCCACATACTCGCGGGTGAGCAGGACGGCCAGGGCCACCTCATGGCCGGGGGCCAGGGGGCGGTTGATCTTGAGTTCGTCCCGGAGGTGCATGCTGCCATCTTACCGATTTTTGAAAAAAGATGTTGCAACATCAAAAATCGGGTCCTATCTTGGGATTCTCAGGCTAAGGAGGCCCCAGATGCGTTCCATGTTCCGTACCCTCGTCCCCGCCCTGCTGCTGGCCCTGCCCGCCGTGGCCCAGGACGCCTACAAGATCGATGCGTCCCACAGCGAAGTGGCCTTCAAGGTCCGCCACATCCTCTCCAAGACCCCCGGCCGCTTCAGCAAGTTCGAGGGCACGATCGTCGTGAACGCCAAGGAGGCCGCCAAGTCCTCCGTGGACGTGACCATCGACGCCAACAGCATCAGCACCGACAACGCCAACCGGGACGGCCACCTCAAGAGCCCCGACTTCTTCGACACCGCCAAGTTCCCCACCCTGACCTTCAAGAGCACCTCCGTGGTGGACAAGGGCAACGGGCAGCTGGAGGTCACCGGTGACTTCACCATGCACGGCGTCACCAAGAAGATCACGGTGCCGGTCATGGCCCTGGGCGCCACCAAGGATCCCTGGGGCAATGTGCGTGGCGGCTGGGAGGCCTCCTTCAAGGTCAACCGCAAGGACTACGGCATCGTGTGGAACAAGGTCCTGGACAACGGGGCCGGCATGCTGGGCGATGACGTGGAGATCTCCCTCAACTTCGAGGGCGTGAAGCAGAAGGCCGAGGTCGAGGCGAAGAAGTAAGCCTCCCGAAGCCTCCAGGACGGGCCCCGGGAGACCGGGGCCCGTCCCATTTGTGATGCCGGTCGGGACCCAGATCCCGCGGAAGGCGGCCTGAGGCGGGGAGGACCGGGTTCGGGGCCCTCGCGGCGGGACGGCCGGGCCCGGTACACTGGTGGGTCCCCGCCCCGGGGCTTCCCACGGGTCCGCCATGAACCATCCACTGCCCCCCGAAACGTCCGAGGCTCCCCTGGCCACGGGCCAGCGCCTACCCAGGTCCGAGCGGAAGGAGTTCACCTCCGAGGCCCTGACGGAGATCGCGGCCATCGCCGCGCGCTACCCGGACAAGCTGGCTGCCACCCTGCCCGCCCTCCACATCGCCCAGCGGGAGTTCGGCTTCGTGAGCCTGGACGCCATGAAGGCGGTGGCCAAGGCCCTCTCCATCCCCGAAGGGCACGTCTTCGGCGTGGCCAGCTTCTACACCATGTATCAGAAGCAGCCCGTCGGTAAGTACCACCTGCAGGTGTGCACCAACATCGCCTGCGCCCTGAACGGCGGCGCGCAGCTCCTGGAGAAGGTCTGCCAGCGCACGGGCGTCCAGCCCGGCGAGGGGGCCAGCAAGGATGGCCTCTGGAGCGTGGAGGAGGTGGAGTGTCTGGCCTCCTGCGGTTCCGGCCCCTGCCTCCAGGTGAACCACGACCTCTACGACGAGTACGTGGACGAGAAGAAGCTCGACGAGATCATGTCGGCCTGCAAGCGCGGTGAGTACCGCGACTGGGCGAAGTGAGGGGGATGACCATGCGCACCAAGCACGATCCTCAGCGCTACACCTTCGCGGGCTTCGGCTCCGAGAAGTACCCCAACCTCATGCTCCGGGGTGCAGGCGACCTGGACAACTGGACCCTCGATGTCTACGAGCAGAAGCACGAAGGCTACGTGGCCATGAAGCAGGCCCTGAAGCTGGATCCCGTGGCCGTGACCGAGGAGGTGAAGACCTCCGGCATCCGTGGTCGCGGCGGCGCCGGCTTCCCCGCGGGCCTCAAGTGGTCCTTCATGCCCAAGGACACGCCCGAGCGGAAGGTCACCCGCTACCTGGTGATCAACGGCGATGAGGGCGAGCCGGGCACCTTCAAGGACCGCGCGATCCTCGAGTACAACCCCCACCAGCTCATCGAGGGCTGCATCATCGCCAGCTACGCCATGCAGGCGAACACCTGCTACGTGTACATCCGCGGTGAGTTCCTCTGGCTCATCGAGAAGCTGGAGGCCGCCATCGCGCAGGCCAAGGCGAAGGGCTACCTGGGAAAGAACATCCTGGGCTCCGGCTTCGACCTGGAGATCCTCGTGCACCGGGGCGCCGGCGCCTACATCTGCGGCGAGGAGACGGCCCTGCTGAACTCCCTGGAAGGCCGCCGGGGCGAACCCCGCGTGAAGCCGCCCTTCCCGGCGGCCAAGGGTGCCTTCGGCCAGCCCACCACCATCAACAACGTGGAGACCATCGCCGCCGTGCCCCCGATCCTGCGGATGGGCGGGGCGGAGTACGCCAAGCTGGGCACGCCGAAGAACAGCGGCACCCGCATCTTCGGCATCAGCGGCCACATCAAGCGCCCGGGCCTCTACGAGCTGCCCCTGGGGCTGCCCCTGGACTTCATCCTGAACGAGCTCGCCGGCGGCAGCAGCACCGGCAAGAAGATCAAGGCCGTGATCCCCGGCGGCGCCTCCGCCCCGGTGTTCACCGAAAAGGAATTCAGCACGCCCATGGACTTCGACAGCGTGCGGAACGCCGGGTCCATGGCCGGTTCCGGCGGCATCATCGTCATGGACGAGGACACCTGCATGGTGCAGGCCTGCCTGCGCCTCATCCGGTTCTACGCCCACGAGAGCTGCGGCCAGTGCACCCCCTGCCGTGAGGGCTGCAACTGGATGGAGATGATCCTCCACCGCATCGAGCACGGGGAGGGCACGATGGAGGACCTCGACGTCCTCACCAGCCTCACCCCCCGCATCGCCGGTCGCACCCTGTGCGCCCTCGGTGACGCGGCCTGTGGCCCCATGGAGAGCATGCTCAAGAAGTTCCGGCATGAGTTCGAACACCACATCACGCACAAGACCTGCTACGTGAAGGGCCCTCGCCTCCTGGCGGAAGTCGGCCACCACTGAGCTCCCCCCTCCCCCTGGGGAGGTTCCCGGCCCTCCATTTCCCAACTTCCGGGGATGGGGGGCCGAAGCATCTGCATGCGATGGATGGGGAGCCTCCTGCTGTGGGCCGCGGCCGCCGTGGCGGGAACGGTACCGCCCCCGGCCTACCTGCACCTCCAGCCCGCGCACCGGGCCTTCACGGATGCGGAGGGCCTTCCCCAGAACACCGTGCTGGCCCTCGCCCTGGACCGCAGCGGCGTCCTCTGGGCGGGCACGGAAGACGGCCCGGCCTGCTTCGACGGGATCCGGTGGGAGCGGAGGGCCTTTCCCACGGCGGCCATGAACATGGCCACCGCCCTGGCCGCCGATCCCGCCGGGGGCATGTGGGTGGGCACCGGCAGTGGCGGGGTGTGGCGCTGGCGGGAAGGGGGGTGGGAAGGCCCCTTCCCGCTCCCGGGAGGCGGCCTGCGCACCGGGATCCGGGCCCTGCGCTTCCAGGGGGATCGGCTCTGGGTGGCCCATGAGTCGGGGTTGGCCCGTTGGCAGGGATCGGCCTTCGAGGCCGTGAAGCTTCCGGCAGGCCTGAGGCGTCCCGAGGCCCTGCTGGTGCAGGGTGGGGACCTGTGGGTGGCGGGCCTGGGGGGACTCGTCCGCCTCGGCGAAGGGGGGCCGGGGCCCTTCCTGCAGGCCACGCCCGACGAGGACTTCCGGGCCCTGGCCCTGGATGGGGACGGCCAGCTCCACGTGGGCGGGATTCGTGGGGTGTATCGACTGGAAGGGGGTCGCCTGATCCTGCGACAGGCCTTCCCCGGCAAGGTGCGCACGCTGGCGGAAACCCGGGACAGCCGGGGGGTCCGGGTGCTGTGGGCGGGTACCGCGGCGGGGCTCTGGGCGAGCGACGGGAGGACCTGGACCCGGGTGCTCGCCAAGGACCCGGGCCTCCGGGGCATCCACTGCCTGCGTCCGGAGGAGGATGCGGATCCCCACCATGGGATCTGGGTGGGGACCGATGCGGGGGGTCTCCACCGGCTCGAGTGGAGCCTCTTCCTGGGACTCACGGAGGTTCAGGGCGCGCCCCTGGGCGGGGTGACGGCCTTCGCCCAGGGGCCCGCGGGGAGCACCTTCATGGTGGGGCTCGGCCCTTGGCTCACGGAGGTGGACGCCCAGGGGGGGATCCGGCGGGAGGCGATCCCGGGCCCCGCCAGCTATGCCTTCGCCCTCCAGGGAGATCGGTTCCTCCTAGGCACCGAGGACGGGCGGGTGCTGAGCCGGGTGGGACGGGGCCCCTGGCGGGAGCGGCTGAAGGTCACGGGGGGGCTTCCCCGGGTGGTTCTGGAGGATCCGGACCTGGGCCTGCTGGTGGGATTCCGTGATGGCGGGCTGTGGCAGGCCCTCCCGGGGGCCGTGGCGCGCCCGATCGATCCCGAGACCTGCAGGGCCCTCCTGCGGAGGGGCCCCTGGCTCTATGCGGGATTCCAGGGCGGGGTGCGGCGCTTCCGCATCCATGGGTCCACCCTCGAGCCGGATCCCGGCTGGGTGGCGGCGGAGGGCCGACCGGTGGGAGCGCTGGTCCCCTGGCGCGATCAGCTCGCCGTGGGGACCTTCACGGAAGGCCTGTTCCTTGTGGATCCGGATCGGCCGGGGAATCCACGCGTCTTCCACGAGGGAACCCAGCCGGCGCTTCCGCACGCCTGCGTCTACGCGGTGACCGTGGAGGCCGATCGGATCTGGGTGGGGACCAACCGGGGGGTGGCGCTGTTGCAACCCCAGGGGCCCGATTGGGCCATCGACACCTTCTTCCGGAACCATGGGCTGCCCGCCAATGAGACCAACCACGGGGGCCTGCACGTGGACGCGTTGGGGAGGCTCTGGGTCGGGACGTTGGGCGGGGCGGCGGTCATGGATCCCCGCCTCCGCGTGCGACCCTCTCCGCGCCCCCTGGGCCTCCACGTGGTGGGAGGGGCCCCGGGGGATCGGGTGGTGCTCTCCCGGGGTCAGCGGCTGGAGATCCGGTGCGGGTTCCCGGGATTCTACCGGGAGGGGGATGTGCGCTTCCGGTTCCAGGTGGAGGGGCTGGAGGCGCAGCCGGGCCCGTGGCGGGCGGAGGACCAGCTGGAGATCCGGGCGCTGGAGCCGGGCACCTATCGGGTGCTGGCGTGGGCCCGCCACCCGGACCTGGGGATCCAGGGGCCGGTGGCGGTGGAGGTGCAGGTGCCCTCCCCCTGGTGGCGTCGCGCCCCGGTCCTGTTCGGGGCGGGCGGAATGGTGCTGTGCGGCCTGCTCCTCGGCCAGCGCGGGCGCGAACGGGCCTACCGACGGCGAGCGCGCCAGCTGCGCGAGGAGGTGGAGATCCGCACCGCCGACCTGCGTGAAGCCAACGAGGCGCTCCGTCGCGCGGAGGCGGACCGGATGACCCTCACCACCATGATCATCCATGATGTGCGGAGCCCCCTCCAGGCGGTGATGTCGACGCTGGACTACTACGAAGCGGAGGGGGAGCTGCCCGAGGAGGCCCAGGCCCAGGCCCGCTTGGCGCTCCACCAGGTGGAGAACCTCTGCAATGAAGTGCTGGAGCTGGGGCGCGCCGCGAAGGGGGAGCTCCACCTGCAGCGACGGTGGCTGGACTTGGCGCCCTGGGCGGAGGAGGTGGGGCGGCGGGTGGAGATCCTGGCCCGGCCGAAGGACCTCCGCCTGACGCTCACCCTTCCGGTCTCGGGCCGTGCGTGGGTCGACCCGGGGAAGGTGGATCGCGTGGTGATGAACCTCGTGGGGAATGCGCTCAAGTTCACCCCGGTCCAGGGGAGCCTCGGCCTCGAGATCGCCTGCGCGGGGGGCCGTCTGTGCGTCGCCGTGTCGGACTCCGGGCCGGGCATCCCGGAGGCCTTGCGGGCGAAGGTCTTCGAGCCCTACCAGCAGGTGGGATCGGGCAAGGCCGGGGTCGGCCTGGGCCTCACCATCGTCAAGACCTTCGTGGAGGCCCACGGCGGTCGGGTCTGGGTGGAGGCTTCGGAGGCGGGGGGAGCCTCCTTCCGGGTGGAGATCCCCGCCCAAGGAGAAGCCCCGGCGGAGCCGGGGCTTGGAGAGGGAGACTGAGCTCAGGCCTTGGTGAAGAGGATCTCGTACTTCACGGGGTGCCCGAGGCGGTGGCTCGTGACTTCCACGGCCATGCGGAGGGTGCGGCCGTCGGGGCCCAGGGTGAAGGTGTTCACACGCTTGCCATCCTTGCCCTGGATGGTCTGCACGAGCTTCTTGCCCTCGATCTTCGTCGTGACCTGGAAGGTCTCCTTGTCCTCGCGGGTCCAGGCGGTGGCCTGCTTGAGGCTCAGGTGGAGGGCCGGGCGGTTGTCCATCTGCATGGAGAGGCCATCCCCCTCATTGCCGATGACGAGCTTCTCGTAGAGGGGGTTCACGGAGGTCAGGCGGTACTGGGCCCAGGAACGCTCCAGGAAGGGCATGTGCTCGATGGCGTCCTGGATGGAAGGGCCGGGGTCGACGCGGCCGAGCTGGGTCCAGGTGCCGAGGAAGGGGTCCTGGTCGCCGGCTGCGACGGGGATCACGAGGGCGGGGACGAGGGCGAGCAGACGAAGGTTCATGGGGGCCTCCTCAGGCGACAGGACTAGAATCGGACCATCCCCTCCCGACTTGAAACTCGCATCCATGCCCCCCCCACCGACCCGACGAAACCCGCGCCAGGACAGGGCCCGCGCCACCGTGGACGCCGTCCTGGAGGCCGCGGCTCAGGTTCTGGAGGCCAAGGGGCTCAAGGGGGCCACCACCAATGCCATCGCGGAGCGGGCCGGGGTCAGCGTCGGCAGCCTCTACCAGTACTTCCCGGACAAAGGTTCCCTGGTGCTCGCCCTCTATGAGCGGCACCTGCAGCAGTTGGAGCCGGCCATGGGGGCCCGGTTCCGGGAGGCCGAAGGCCTGCCCCTGGCGGAGGCCGTGCCCCACCTCATCGGCGGGCTGGTGGGGCTCTACCGGGCGCGGCCGGCCCTCCACCGGGTGCTGGTGGAGGAAGTGCCCCACCTGCACGGGGACGCGCGCACCCGGGAGGTGGAGGCCCACCTCCTGGCCCGGGTGCGGGCCTTCCTCCAGGCCCGGGCCGGGGAGGTGCGCCACCCGAACCCGGAGCTCGCGGCTTCGGTGATCGTGTCGACGGTGGAAGCCCTCACGCATGCGGCGGCCCGCGAAGGGCGCCTCCAGGAGGCGGAGCTCCTCCCGGAGCTGACCCGGCTCGTGCTGGCCTACCTCCGGGGATGAACAAGGGCCCCGTGCGGGGCCCTGTTCCTGGAAGCGGGGACGGCTCAGTCCTTCTTCATGAGGTGGTACATGATCGCCTTCTGGGCGTGGAGGCGGTTCTCGGCTTCGTCATAGATCAGGCTCTTGGGGCCATCGATGACTTCCGGCATCACCTCGTAGCCGCGGTAGGCGGGGAGGCAGTGGAGGAAGATGGCGTCCTTGCCCGCGGCCTCCATCACCTCGTTGGTCACGCCGAAGCCCTTGAAGGCGGCCATGCGCTCGGCCTTCTCCTCCTCCATGCCCATGGAGATCCAGGTGTCGGTGATGACGATGTGGCTGCCCGCCACGCCGCCCATCACGTCGTCCGTGAGCACCAGGCTCGTCCCCTGGGCGGCGTGGTCGGCCTCGGCGCCCTTGATGATCTCGGCGTTGGGGTAGTACTTGGGGTCCTTGGGCGTGATGATCGTGCAGTCCATCCCCACCTTGCCGGCGCCCTGCATGTAGCTGTGGGCCATGTTGTTGCCGTCGCCGATGTAGGTCATCTTCAGGCCCTTCAGGGTGCCGAAGTGCTCCCGGATGGTCTGGAGGTCCGCCATGATCTGGCAGGGGTGCTCCAGGTCCGTGAGGCCGTTGATCACGGGCACGGTGCCGTACTTGGCGAGGTCGAGCACGGTCTGGTGGGCGAAGGTGCGGGCCATGATGCCCTGCACGTAGCGGCTCAGCACGGCGGCGGTGTCGGAGATCGGTTCCCCACGGCCCAGCTGGATGTCCCGGCTGGAGAGGAACTGGGCGGCGCCGCCCAGCTGGTACATGCCGGTCTCGAAGCTCACGCGGGTGCGGGTGGAGCTCTTCTCGAAGATCATCGCCAGCACCTGGCCCTTGAGGGCCTTGCGGAAGCGCTTGGGGTGCTTCTTGATCTCCGCGGCCGTGTCGAGGAGCTCCTTGATCTCGGCGGCGGAGTAGTCGTTGATCGACAGGAAGTGGGGGTTCTTGATCATGGGGCGCTCCCAAAAGGAAAGTCTATCGCTGGAAGGGCCCGCGGGGGCCCGGCCCCTTCGTGAGGGAGGACACGATCCGGTTCCAGCCTTACCCTGGGGGGATGCGTGATCGGACGTGTACCTGGGCCCTGGGGCTCGCGACCCTGGCGGCGACCCTGGGCTGCACCCCGCCTCCGGATCCCCAGGAGGGCCAGCTCAGGGCGAGGGCGGTGGAGGCGGTGCACACCCGCTTCGACGCCCGGGGATGCCGGGTCGAGATGGAGCGGGTCCAAGGGCTCCGGATCCTGAGGCTCTACGACCCCGACGGAAAGGGGGCCAAGGGCCCCCTCCGCGCCACCTGCTGGTTCGACCGCCAGGCCCGCCTGGTGACCGTGGTCTATCCCGACTAGCCCTTGGCGGGGGCCTTCCGGGTCGCCAGAACCGCCGCCTCCTGCTCGGGGCTGGGTCCGGCCAGCTTCACCCGTCCCTTCTCCACCCCTTCCTGGGTCTTGTACCAGGCGAGGGTGTCCTTCACGGTCTGCTCGACGGGGCGGAAGCGCAGCCCCGCCTTGAGGGCCCGGGTGTTGCTCCAGGTGTGGAAGCCCTTGGTCTCCCCGGCGTAGGGGGCCCAGATGGGGAACTCCAGGTCCTTCACCTTCGCCACCTCCTCGGCGGGGATCCAGATGGGCTTCACGGGCTTCCCCGCCACGGCCTGGCAGGCCTTCACGACCCGCCCCCAGGCGAGCCGAGCTTCCGGTCCGCAGGCGTTGAAGGTGCCCATGGTGCCGTCTTCCGCCAGCTTCACGAGCCAGGCCCCGAGGTCGCGCACATCGATGACCTGGAGCGGGTCCTCCGGGGAGCCGGGCACGGCCACCTCGCCGCCGCGATCGAGGCGCACCGGCCAGTAGGTGAAGCGGCCCGTGGGATCATCCGGGCCCACGATGTAGCCGGGGCGGATGAGGGTGGCCTTGCCCGGGAAGGCGGCGGCCGCGGCCTGCTCGCACAGGGCCTTGAGGCCTCCATAGTTCTCGTAGGCGGGCCCCATGGTCTCCACGGTGGGATCCGCCAGGGTGGCGAGGGGCGCGGTCTCGTCCCCGTTCTCGGGGTTGGGCTCCTTGTAGGCGCTGATGCTGGAGATGATCACGTACTGTCCGCAGCCGGCCTTGGCCAGCAGCTCCGCGCTGGCCTTCACGTGCCGGGGGGAGTAGGCGCTGTTGTCGAGGACCACGTCGAAGCGGCGGCCCTCGAGGGCCTTGAGGCCTTCGCCCTTCGCGGGGTCCCGGTCGCCGTGGAGGTGCTCCACGTCGGGGTAGAGGCCCGGCCGGGTGCGCCCCCGGTTGAACATGGCGACCTTGTGCCCCCGCGCCAGCGCGACATCGATGGTGGCGGGGCCCAGGAAGCCGGTGCCTCCGAGGATCAGGATGGACTTGGGTTTGGAGGCCTTCCCCTGGGCGAACAGGTCGGGGCCCAGGGCCAACCCGGCGGCGCCAAGGGCGGTCCAGCGGAGGAATTCGCGGCGGTCGGACGACATGGGGGCTCCGGTGGGAAGTCTGCCCTACCATCGACCCGGCCCCTCCCGGGGGGAAGGGCCTCCGGGGCGGAGTGGGGCGGCCTCGGGGTGAATCTCCGAGGACATCCCGCCCCGGGCGGCTCTAATGACGGAACCCCTCCGGGAGCCCCGTGACCTCTGCCACCCCCACCCCCCCCCGATCCTGGTACCACCGCCTGGTGCTGGTGCAGCCGGGCGAAGGGCGCCCGCTCGGGCTCGCGGTCCTCTACTTCTTCCTGCTCCTCTGCAGCTTCTACCTCCTGCGGCCTGTGCGGGAGACCCTGGGCATCGCGAAGGGCGCGGAGCGCCTGCCCTGGCTCATGACCGGCACCCTGCTGGTCATGCTGGTGGCCAACCCGGCCTTCGCGGCCCTGGTCTCCCGGTGGCCCCGCCGCCGCTTCATCCCCGCCACCTACCGGTTCTTCGCCCTCTCCTTCCTGGCCTTCTTCCTGGGGTTCCGCTTCGGCGGAGGTCAGACCGTGGCCCTGGGCTACGCCTTCTACATCTGGCTGAGCGTCTTCAACCTCTTCGTGGTGGCGGTCTTCTGGGGCTACATGGCGGACCTCTGGAGCCGGGACCAGGGGGAGCGCCTCTTCGGGCTCATGGCCCTGGGGGGCACCCTGGGCGCCATCGCCGGAGCGGGCCTCACGGAGGTCCTGGCCGGGCATGGTCGCCTCTCCCCGCTGAGCCTGCTCCCCCTCGGGGCCCTGGTGCTGGAGGGTGCGACCCGCTGCGCCCTGGCCTTGGCCGACCACTACGACCTGGGCCACGAGGCCGGCGGGCCCCAGGAGCCGGGGCCGGGCCTGTTGGAAGGGCTTCGGCTCGTCTTCCGCTCCCCACTCCTGGGGCTCCTCTGTGCCTACATGCTGCTCTTCACCATCACCAGCACCTTCCTCTACCTGCAGCAGGGGCAGATCGTCGCGGCCACCTTCAAGGGCATGGGGGAACGCACCGCCGCTTTCGCGCGCATCGACCGCCTGACGAACCTCCTCGCCATGGGCATGCAGCTCTTCGTGACCAGCCGCCTCATCCGGGGGATGGGCCTGCGCGTGGTGCTGCTGATCCTCCCCCTCATCACCTTGGCGGGTGTGGGCGCCTTGGCGGTGTCACCTGTGTTCCCCACTTTGTTGGCGGTGATGGTGGTGCGGCGGGGCCTCCACTACGCGGTGGATCGGCCCGCGCGCGAGCTGCTCTACATCCCCCTCTCCCCGGACGCCAAGTACAAGGCCAAGGCCTTCGTGGACACCTTCATCTTCCGCGCCGGAGACTTCCTGGGCGTGTGGACGCCCACAGCCCTCGCGGCCCTCGGCCTCGCGGTGGGACCCGTGGCCTTGGGCGTCAGTGCCGCCTGGCTCGGCTCCGGGTGGCTGCTGGGGAAAGTGCAGGCGCCGAAGGGGTGACATCGTAATCATTCGTTGAATTACGATGCAAAAAAGATCATTGCGGCGTGAATCGGGCCACTTACTCTTTCGGAAACGACAGGGAAAGGTGACCCATGATTGGCCCAGTGGCTTTCGGCTTGGCCTGCGCCTTGATGGGTGGGGCGGGACATCCAGGTGAGCACCCCGGGATCCAGCAAAAGAGCGGGGATTGGTGCATGTATGTATACCTGGAAGAACTGGGGGATTGGGCTTGCCTAGGAGGGGGAGCTGGGACGGGTTGTGATGCGACCAACCGGATGAACCCACCCGCTTCATTTGGAAATTCATGCTCTTACGGTCAGGGCTCTCCCTATGCCGTGGTAACCGTGAAGGCAAACGTGGTGAACAATAGTGTGTTGGTCGACATGGGGCGGTGCGAGGTCGCCACGGGGATGATGTCCAAGTCCCTGGCAGAGGCCGCCCTTGTCCGCTACTGCCAATCGGGACGCTGAGGATGTCGATGAAGAGGTTCCTGCGGATCCTTGCCATGGCTGCCTGGTGGGGAAGCGTTCAATGGGCGCAGGTTGCCGGCCCCAAGGTCGCCCTGACATGGCGGGACAGCTTCCCCATGCGGTGGTTTCCGGAAGCGCGACGATTGGAGCTCGAGGGGTTCGACCGGAAGGGGAACCTCGCGCAGAAGCATGTCGATCTGCCCGAAGGGTACCGTTATGCCCTGGGGTGGGGGGAGATCTGGAGGATCGACGCGAGGGCATCCCAGGCGGAGATCTCCCGAAGCCGCGATGGCCTCACCTGGACCCGGGAAGGCACGTTCGTGGGGGCGGAACTCCCGTTCCACTGGGTCCCCCTGGGGCCAGATCGTCTAGTGGCCACAGGCTGGAAGCAGCCCTTGGTGGAGGGAGATCAGGCGAGCCCGGTGGGGATCTTCCGGCGGAATGAGCAAGGTGAATATCGCCTGGAAAAAGTGATCCAATTGATGAAGGAGCCGCTTTATCTGAAGACCACCCGACCGCATGCCCAGGGGGAATCTCCTGCGGAAGCCATCTTCGTGGAGAACCCGAAGTATGGTCACTTTTTCCTTCACAACATCGTACTGCAGGTCATTCCCTTCCGGGCCCTCCCTCAGGGAGCCCTGTTCGTGAGCCCCTGGGGCGGGCAGGTCTGGCTGATCAATGAGGCTGGGGACCTTCAAAGGACCTACAGGGTCTTTGCGCGGCCGAAAGAGGGGGACTGGCGGGACATCCTGATGTTCGAGCCCACGTTGCTTGGACTGCAGATCACTTCGAAGGGCCATGGCCTGCTGGCCTCCCGAAGCCAAGATGCCGTGCTGGAGGCCCGGAAGGCCCATCCTGTGGTCATCCGAAGGGAGGGGCGCCTCCAGCCTTCAGGGGATGCCCATCAGAGCCACCTGAACCAGCAGGATGCGGGGTTCATGTTCCCAAGCATCCTGTGGTGGGATCTGGATCCTGAGAAAGGCAGCCTTGACCGCCTGGAGACGCCGGTTCCAGGCAGTCCTGAGCAGCTCCCGGGCTCCCCGGAGCAGACGCAAGCCTGGATTCAGTCCTTCAACTTCGTGCTGGGAAGGTCCGGTGTCCTGAGGATGATCACGCCTTGATCGCTGCGGGCGTGCCCCAAGGAAACGGGCTCAGACCCCATCCGCGATGAGGATGGCCGGGGCGAAGGGCAGGTCCGCGGCTTCGTTCGGGGTCTTCATGCCCCAGAGGGCCAGCCGGGAGGCGTAGGGCCGCCAGAGCTCGGGACGGGCCTTCACGGAGGCGAGGGGGGGGTGGAGCATGAGCTCAGGGGGCAGGTCCTCCAGCTCCTCGGCCGTGAGGTCATCCGCCTCCTCCGGCTCCCAGAGGAACCCGCACCGGGCCTCGGGGCAGGCGGCCCAGAGCTGCAGGACTTCCGTGTGCTCGAAGCTGGAGAAGAGCACCCGGCGGAGGGCCTCCGAGGCTTCCACCGTGGCCAGGGCCTGCTGCCAGCCGGGCTCCCCCTTGAGCTCCACGTTGATGAGCTTGGCGGGGAGGTCGAGGACGTCCGCCAGGCGGGGGAGGGGCTCGCCGTTCCGGAGCTTCGGGAGCTCGGAGGCCTTGAGCTGACGCAAGGTCCCGCCCGCCTGGGCGGTGCGATCGAGGGTGTCGTCGTGCAGCACCACGCAGACGCCATCCCGGGTGGGCTGGACATCCAGCTCGAAGCCGTCCATCCCCGCGGCGAGGGCGGCGCGGAAGGCCTCCATGGAATTCTCGAGGTGCTTCGCGGATTGGCCACGATGGCCGAGGACGAGGGTCATGGGAGCTCCTAGAGGCGGTCGAGGTCGGGCGTCACGAGGTTGGCGAGGAGGATGCCGAAGAGCAGGCTCGCCGCCAGGAAGAGCATCTGGAAGGCGGTGTCGAGGCCGGCCGCCACCTGGTTCTGGAAGATGGAGGCCATGCCGCGGTAGCCCAGGGAGCCGGGCACCAGCACCATGAGGCCCGGGAGGAGCGTGAGTGCGGGGGTCCGCTTGGTCCAGAGCGCGAGCACGTTGCTGCCGATGGTCACGGCGAAGGCCCCGAGGGCGGCGCCGAACTGGGCCCCGAAGGTGTGGGCTCCGTAGCGGGCGCCGAAGAAGGCGGTGAAGCAGCCGGCGAGCACCAGGGGGAAGTCCTTGAGGCGCACCTGGAAGAGCAGCATCAATCCGAAGGCCAGCCCCGCGAGGGGCAGCAGGTGGAAGGCCTCGGGAATGGGCCGGATCGCGTGCGTGGCGGCATGGAGGTGCAGGGTGTTCTGCACCACCTGCTGCCCCAGGGCGGTGCCGAAGGCGAGCTGCACCAGGGTGATACCGACGTCGGCGAGGCGGGCGCTCCCCGCGGCCAGGTTGCCGGTGGCCAGCTCGTTCAGGCTCATGAGGAGCTTGAGGCCGGGGAAGAAGATGATGAGCCCCGCGAGCACCAGGATGCGGGTGGCGGCATAGGGGGCCGCCAGGGCCGCGAGCACGGAGATGAGCGCGGCCGCCAGGGCCGGGAGGATGCGGCCCAGGGTGGGGCGACGCTGGGCCATGAGTCCCAGCAGGCCCACGCTGAAGCCGAGGGGCGCGGCGACGAGCAGCTCCCGCCATCCACCCCCCAGCACGCCCGCGGCGGCCGCGCTCGTGAAGGTGAGGCTGCCCACTTCCATCCACCGCCCGTAGCGACGAGGGCGTTGGCGGAGCCGCTCCAGGCGGAACCGCACCCCTTCGGTGCCGAGCCGGCCCTCCAGCAGGTCGTGGATCAGGGCGCCAAGCTCATCCTGGCGGTCGAGGTCCGGTTCGCCCGCGCTCTCGCGGACCACGTGGGTGCGGTGGAAACCCTCCCGCCGCAGCGTCGCGATGAAGGCCGTGGGGAGCCCGAAGAAGGCCGCCTCCAGCTGCAGGCGGGCGCTCACGGCCGTGAGCGTGTCCTCGAACTGGTGGGCGGGCGTGCCCGAGGTCTGGAGGGCCCTCCCGAGGTCCAGCACCAGGGCGACATCCGCCTCGAAGGCCTCGAGCCGGGACTGGAATTCGGGCCCGCTCATAGCACCTTCCCGGGATTGAAGAGGTTGTCTGGATCCAGCGCCCGCTTGAGGCTCCTCAGCACCGCCAGGTCGGCGGGCGGTGTGAGGGCGAGGTAGGCCTCGCGTTTGGCGAGGCCGATGCCGTGCTCCCCGCTGAGGGTCCCGCCGAGGGAGACGCAGAGGCGGAAGAGGTCCTGGAGCTTGGCCTCCAGCACCGC
Source organism: uncultured Solibacteraceae bacterium (assembly GCA_964627685.1). Taxonomy (GTDB): domain Bacteria; phylum Acidobacteriota; class Holophagae; order Holophagales; family Holophagaceae; genus JAFDVN01. The sequence continues at coordinate 16,699 of CAZVKM010000020.1, forward strand.
GGGCGCCAGGTCGCCGGCCCCGAGGAGGTTCACGTGCAGGTTCCCATCCCCCAGGTGGCCGTAGGTGACGCAGGGGATCTCGAGCCGGGCGAGGCCCTCGAAGCAGGCGGAGATCTGGGAGCGGGGCACCACCACGTCCTCGCTCACCTTCCGGGGGTGGCGCTCCTTGAGGAAGACGCTGGTGCTGCGGCGCACGGCCCAGAGGGCCTCGCGCTGCCGATGGTCCGTGGCCGCCTGGAGGTCGGCCGCCGCCGGGCCGAGCACGTCCAGGAGCCCCTCCAGGAAGGTCTCCGTGGTGCAGCCCCGGTCGTCGAACTCCAGGAGGGCGAGGGCCTCGCCGGGCAGGCGCCGGGCGGCCTCGGGGCCGTGGGCCCGCAGCTCGGCCAGCACGGCCGGATCCCAGAACTCGAAGGCGTAGGGCAGGTACCCCGCGGCGCAGAGCCTCCCGGGGAGGGCGATTAGATCGGCGAAGCGGGCGGGCAGGAGCAGGGTGAGACGCTCGGTGGGACGCGGGGCCAGGCGGACGGTGGCCCCGAGGATCAGGCCGAAGATCCCCTCACTGCCCACGAGCAGCTGGCCTAGGGCCGGGCCGGCGTTGGCCTTCACGGAGCCGATGCCGAAGCGGTGGATCTCCCCATCGGCCAGGAGGGCCTCCACGCTGAGTACCCAGTGGCGGGTCATCCCGTACTTGCAGGCGTTGGGGCCCCCCGCGTTGGTGGCGAGGCTGCCACCGAAGGCGCAGAGCTCCCAGGAGTTGGGATCGGGGGGGTAGAACAGGCCGGCGGCTTCGGCCGCGGCCTTCACGTCCTTCAGGGAGGCGCTGGCGGGGGCGGTGAGGGTGAGGTCCTCTCGGTTCACGCGGATCTCGCCGGGCCAGTGGGCGAGGTCCACCACCAGGTCGCCCTCCCGGGCGAGGCAGCCCCCCGCCTTTCCGGTGCCGGCCCCGCGAGGGACCAGCCCCCGGCCCTCGGCCCGGGCCCAGGCCACCAGGGCCTTCAGGTCCTCAGGGGTGCGGGGACGGGCCACTGCCTCGGGCAGGGCGCCCCGCAGGTGGGATTCATCCTCGGCATAGGGCAGGCGGGCCTCGGGCTCCCGAAGGAGGTCGCCGTGGGGGAGGCGGGGCAGGGCCATGGCTCCAGTGTGCCCGAAGGGCGGAGGGGGCCCCCTCGGGATACACTCCGATATGCGTCTCCGTCCCAGGCCGAGCCTTGCCCCGCCCACCACCCGGGCCGTCTGGGTGCGCCGGCTCATGGCCCTGGTGCCCTGGGTGGTCCTGGTCGCGGGCGTCGGAGCCTCCTGGTTCGTCTCCCGGGCCCTGGCCCGCCAGGAGGCCACCGCCCGGGTCAGCCTCATGGCCACGGGGCTCTCCCAGGCTTCCGAGGGGCTGGCGCACCGCCTGGAGGAGGTGGAGGCCACCCTCCGCGCCCTGGCGGAGCTGGGGGCCGGTGGGGGCGAGCTCACGGCCGAGGCCTGGCAGGACCAGGTGGAGCGCCTCCATGCCATCCAACGCCACCCCGGCATCCGCTTCCTGGCCTGGATCCCGGCCCGGTCTGAGGGGCCCGTGCGGCTCTCGCCCCCGGCCCCCGCCGAGGGCATCGAAGCGGCGCTGAACGAGTCCCGCCCCCCCCAGCTGGGCGCCCTGCTGGAGGAAGCCCGCACCGCGGAGGACCAGGTCCCGAAGGCCATGATGGACCTGCCCGCGAGCTGGGGGCTGCCGCGGTCCCTGGTGATGGCGGCCCATGGGGCGCGCCGGGGACGGGCCACCGGCTGGGTGCTGGCGGTGATGGCCCCCCAGGAGATGCTCCGGGGCGTGCTCGGGAGCCGGCCGGTGACGGGCCTGCGATTCCAGATCCTTGACGGGAGCGCTTCCGGGGCGCGCTCCGTGATCTTCGCGGTGCCCGGGGATCTCCGGGAACCCATGCCCCTGGTGGAGGGGCTCAGCCGGGAGGCGGCCCAGGACGTGGGCGATGGCACCTGGACGGTGCGGGTGGCCCTGGCGGGAGCCGAGGACGCGGACCCCTGGCCGCTGCCGCGCCGGGCCCTGGCCGGGGGCCTGGCCACCACCCTGATCTGCTTCCTCCTCACCCTGATGCTCGCGCGCGGCCGCGTGCGCCTGGAGGATCTGGCCGTGCGGCTGCAAGAGAGCGAGGACGGCTTCCGGGCCATGACGGAAGCGGCCTCCTGCATGATCCTCATCTACGCGGACCAGCTGGAGTACATCAACCGGGCCGGCGCGGAGATCCTCGGCTGGCGGCCCGAGGAGATGGTGGGGCACAACCGCCTGGACTTCGTGCATCCCCTGGACCGGGAGTGGGTGGCGGCCCGCTGGGAGGCCCGGAGGCGGGGGGAGGAGGTCCCGAACCACTATGAGTTCCGCATCCTCAACCGCCTGGGCGAGACGCGCTGGGTGGATTTCTCCGCCGCGACCATCACCCTGCGGGGACGCATCTACGGCCTGGGGACGGCCCTCGACATCACCGATCGCATGAGCGCCCACGAGGAGCGGCTGCAGATGGAGCGGAAGCTCCTGGACGCCCAGAAGCTCGAGAGCCTGGGCCTCCTCGCGGGGGGCATCGCACACGACTTCAACAACCTCCTGGCGGTCATCCAGGGGCACGCGGGCATCCTGCGCGAGGAGGTGGGGACCTCCACCCAGGCGGACGAGAGCCTCTCCCGCATCGAGGAGACCTGCCGCCGGGCCGCGGAGCTCGTGAGGCAGATGCTGGCCTACAGCGGCCGGGGCCGCTTCCAGGTGAAGCCCATGGACCTGAACCATGAGCTGGAGGGGGTGGGCCACCTCCTTTCCGTGAGCCTGCCCAAGGATGTGAGCCTCCGCTACCAGCTGGGATCGCTGCTGCCCGCGGTGGAGGCCGATCCCAGCCAGGTCCAGCAGATCGTCCTCAACCTGGTGACCAACGCCGCGGAAGCCATGCTCGAGCAGGGGGGGCAGATCACCCTGGGAACCGGCGTGGCCACCCTCGATGCAAAGGCCATCAGCCAGCTGCGCGCCGCAGAGGCCATGGTGCCGGGCCGCTTCGTCTGGCTGGAGGTGTCGGATGAGGGCTGCGGCATGGATCCGGCCACCCAGGCCCGGGTCTTCGATCCCTTCTTCACCACCAAGTTCACGGGGCGCGGCCTGGGCCTGGCGGCCATGCAGGGCATCGTGCGCAGCCACCAGGGCGGCGTGAGCCTCGAGAGCGAGCCGGGGAAGGGCACCCGCTTCCGGGTCTACTTCCCCAGCCTGGAGAGCAGCCTGCCGGAGGCCACCCTCGCCCAGATCCAGCGGGCCTCCTACCGCGGCGAGGGCCTCGTGCTCGTGGTGGACGACGAACCCGCGATCCGCGACCTCGCCCGCACGCTCCTGGAGCGCGTGGGCTTCCAGGTGCTCTTGGCGGGGGACGGCTTCGAGGGCCTCGACCTCTTCCGTCACCACCATGCGGAGCTCGCCCTGGTGGTGATGGACCTGGTGATGCCCCGCATGGGGGGCGTGGAGGCCCACACCCGCATGCACGACCTGGATCCCGCCGTGCCCATGCTGCTCATGAGCGGCTACGGTCACGAGGAGGCCGTGGCGGAGCTGGAGGCCGAAGGGAAGGCCTGTTTCCTCCCGAAGCCCTTCGGCCGCCAAGCCCTCATGGATGCGGTGGCCCGGATGGCCCGGCTGCCGAAGGGATGAGGGGGCGAGGGATGGGGGGCCTTGGACGAAGCGCGGAGGATTGTCGCCCATGAAAGGCATCCTGGTGGGAATGCTCCTGCTGGCGCCCACGGCTTGCGCCCCAATGAAACATGCGAATCTCACGACCACCACGTCGATCCAGGATGTGAAGGCCGTAGCCATGCGGCAAGAACCGGGAGGATGGGAGATCTGCCTGTCCTTACCGAGTTCATTCGCGGATTGGTCGGTTTCCCTGGATGAACCCTATGCCATCTCCCGCCAGGACGAGCGTGGCCGCGCGAACTACTCCTGGGCCATCCCTCCGGAGCGATGGCGGAATCCGGAACCCTTCAAGCTCCGTGTCAAGGCGAGTGGAATTGATGAGGTCGTGGCGGTCTCCCATCCGACCCGGGAGGACACCCTGGCCCGAGGAGCGGAGATCCTGCTCGACATCCTCTTCCTGCCTTCCAAGATTCCCCATTTATGAGATTTTCCCCCCGGCTGAATCCTGTTCAGTGCTGAACGCTCCTCGTCTGCTAGACGGGAAGGGCGATGGTGGGGTTGGACGAAAAGGGGCGGCACGTAGCCGCCCTCTTGGGAGACGATCTGCTGCTTTTAGCCGACGAGGGTGCCGACGACCTCGCCTTTGACGGCGGCGACGAGGTTGCCGGGCTTGTTCATGTCGAAGACGAGGATGGGGAGCTTGTTCTCCATAAGGGCTCCCGTCTCCGATCGCGCGAAGCGGGATCGGGAGGACGGTCCGGTGGACCGTCCGATAGACGGGAAGGGCGAGGGCCGGGTTGGACGAAAAAGGGCGGCTCTTAGCCGCCCTCTTGGGAGACGAGGTGCCGCCTTTAGCCGACGAGGGTGCCGACGACTTCGCCTTTGACGGCGGCGACGAGGTTGCCGGGCTTGTTCATGTCGAAGACGAGGA
>CAZVKM010000021.1:0-21272 GCA_964627685.1 uncultured Solibacteraceae bacterium
GGGACCAGTGCGACGCGTGTTCGGAAGGCATGGCCCTACGGTACCCGGGACCGGGTGGGGATCAGGCCTGCTTCTTCTCCTCCAGCTCGAGCCACTCCAGCTCCAACGCCTCCAGCTCCGCCTTGGCGGCGTCGCGGTCCTTGAGGGCCTGGTGGCCGGGGGCCTCGGCGGTGAGGAAGGCCGAAGGATCGGCCAGGAGCGCGTCCAGCGCCTCCAGCTTTTCGTGGAGGCCCACCATGGCCTGCTCCACGGCGGCGAGGCGGCGCTCCTCCTTCTGGCTGAGGCCGGGCTTCTTGGCCTTGACGGGGGCCTCGGCCTTCGGCGCCGCCTTCGGGGCCTCGGCCTTGGGGGCGGCCTCCGCCGCGCGCTGCTCCCGCAGCCGCTTCACGGTGTCCGGGGGGCCCTCGAAGAGCTCCCAGCGCGGGTTCCCGCTCGGGTTCCAGGCGAGGGTGTGGGTGGCCACCTGGTCCAGGAAGAAGCGGTCGTGGCTCACCAGCAGCACGGTGCCGGGGAAGCCCTGGAGGGCCTCCTCCAGATTCTGGAGGGTGGGGATGTCCAGGTCGTTGGTGGGCTCGTCGAGCACGAGCAGGTCCGCGGGCTGGAGCATGGCCTTGGCCAGCAGGAGGCGGTTGCGCTCCCCGCCGGAGAGGGTGCCGGCGTCCCGGCGCTGGTCCTCGGCGCTGAAGCCGAAGCGGCTGAGGTAGACCTGGATGGGCTGGGTGGTGCCGCCGGCCAGCTTCACCACCCCGGCGCGGTCGGCGAGGTTGTCGGCGACGCTGCGGCCGGACTCCAGCTCTCCGCGGCCCTGGCTGAGGAAGGTGATCTGCGCCCGCTCATGACGGCCCAGGTCTCCGCCCGTGGGCACGAGGTTCCCCAGCAGCAGGTTCAGGAGGGTGCTCTTGCCGCAGCCGTTGGGGCCCAGCAGGGCCACGCGCATGCCCCGCTGGAGGAAGAGGTCGAGGCCGCCCATGAGCTCAGGGCCGCCGGGGTAGCCGAAGGTCACCTTCTCCGCCGTGAGCAGCGCGTCGCTGCGGTTGGCGCCGCCCTGGAAGGCGAGGCTCATGCGGTGCTCCACACGGGTGCGGTCGGCCACGTCGTCCTTGAGGTCCAGCACCTCCTGGATGCGCAGCTTCGACTTGCGGGTGCGGGCCTTGGCGCCGCGCCGCAGCCACGCCAGCTCCGTTCGGAGGCGGTTCTGCATGTGGTCCGTGAGGCGGGCCTCCCGGAACTCCTGGTCGGCCTTGAGCAGCAGGTAGTCGCTGTAGCCGCCCTCGTAGCTGGTGAGCTTGCCCACCTCCAGCTCGATCATCCGGTCCACCACGGCGTCCAGCAGGTGACGGTCGTGGGTGATGAGCAGCAGGGCGCCGGGGAAGGCCGTGAGCCAGGCCTCCAGGCGGTCCACCTGGTCCGGGTCCAGGTGGTTGGTGGGCTCGTCGAGGATGAGGAGGTCCGGTGCCTTGAGCCAGGCCTGGGCCAGGGCCACGCGCTTGCGCCAGCCGCCGGAGAGGCTCTCCACGGCGCGGTCCAGATCGCCCAGCTCCCACTCGGTGCGGGCCTTCTCCAGGCGCGGAGCCAGGTCCCAGCCCCACTCGTGGAGCTTGTGCTCGATGTGCTCCAGCTCGTCATGGAGCTTGGCGTCCTCATGTTCGTGGAGGGAGGCGTGCAGCTCCGCCTGGCGCTCCAGCAGGGCGGCGTGGTCGGCCAGCGCGGCCTCCAGGGCCTGGCGGATGCTGGCGCCCGGGGCGAACTCCGGCTCCTGGGAGAGCCGCGCCACCCGCAGGCCCTGGGTGAGGATCACCTGGCCGTCGTCCGGGGTGTCCTCGCCGCTGAGGAGGCGGAAGAGGGTGCTCTTGCCCGCGCCGTTGCGGCCGATGAGGCCCACCTTCTCCCCCTGCATCACGCCGAAGGAGAGCTGGTCGAGGATCGTACGCACGCCGTAGCGCTTGGTGACGCGGACGAGGCTGAGGGCGATGTCGGGCAAGGGCGGCTCCAGCCCTCCAGAATCTCACGTCCGGGGGGCGATCGCCTCAGGCCATGACCACCGGCAGGCCCCATCGGTAGCCCCGGCCGGTCTCCGTGAGGATCGGGGAGCTCCCATCCACGGTGCCGAGGGCGGTGCGGAGGCGACGGATCCGCCCCTGGAGGACGCTGGGGGCCAGGTCCGCGGGGACGCCGAGGGCCTCCCCCAGGCGGGTGGTGGAGCAGGTCGCCCCCTTCTCGGAGATGAGGGCCTCCAGGAGGCGGAAATCCGTGGTGCGGAGGTCCAGCACCTCCCCCTCCCGGGTGGCGGTGTGCCGGCCCGCGTCCACCTGGAAGGGGCCGCTGCGGTAGATGGGGGGGGCATCGGACTGGCTGCGCCGCAGCAGGGCCCGGATGCGGAGCCGGAGCTCCTGGGGGCTGAAGGGCTTCACCGCGTAGTCGTCGGCGCCGAGCAGGAAGCCCTGGAGCCGGTCGAGGTCCCCCTCCTGGCTGGAATAGACGAGCACCGGGACCCGGTCCCCGGAGGCCCGCAGGGTGCGGAGCACCTCGAAGCCATGCACCTCCGGCATGATCAGGTCCAGCACGATGAGGTCGGCCTTGTGCCGCTCGTGGAGGTCCAGCCCCTCCGGGCCGTCCTTGGCCAGCACCACCTCATGGCCGTCCTTGGTCAGGATCACCTCCAGGAGCCTGCGAAAGCTCTGGTCATCATCCACCACCAGGATCCGGGCCATGGCACCTCCACTCCCCTCTATCGTCCACCGGATCGCCGACTTTCGGATGGGAAGGGTCCGGGATGTCATGGACCCTTCACAGCCCCGCAACACCCCCCACGTCCAATGGGTCCATGCGAACGATCCGGAAGCTCCTCCTGCTCCTCTGCACCCCCTGGGTCATGGCCTCCGGGCCGGACCTGCCCCCGCCGCCCCCCGGAGGCTCCGGGGACCTGACCCTGGTGGGCTCGGACTCCATGGATCCCCTCCTGAGGCTCTGGATCGGGGAGTTCACCAAGCGGCACCCCCAGGTCCGGGTGGAGGCCCTCTCCAAGGGCAGCCTCACGGCCCCGCCGGCCCTGGCGGAGCGGCGCACGGTGCTGGGGCCCATGAGCCGGCCCATGAAGGAGGCCGAGGCCGCCCTCGTGGCGCGGGCCCTGGGCTTCCGTCCCCTCCAGGTGGTGGTGGCCTACGACGCGCTGGCCATCTGGGTCCACCGGGACAACCCCCTCCGGCGCCTCACCCTGGAGCAGCTGGACGCCATCTACTCCGATGCACGCAACCAGGGCTGGGAGGTGCCCATCCGGACCTGGGGGGACCTGGGCCTCAGGGGCCCCTGGAAGCGGCGGGAGATCGTGCCCTACGGGCGGGATGCCCTCAGCGGGACCCGCAGCTTCTTCGATGAGCTGGCCCTGGCCCGGGGCCAGGTGAACCGGGCCTTCCAGGTGGCCGGGGATCAATGGGCCGTGGTGGAGGCGCCCGGGCGGGACCCCCGGGGCATCAGCTACGGGCCCATCACCTACGCGGAGCCCGGCGTGCGGCAGGTGCCCATCGTCCCCCTCTGGAAGACGGAGGGGGTGCTGCCCACGCGGGAGACCCTCGCCCGGGGCACCTATCCCCTGACCCGCACCCTGAGCATCTACGCCGCCTGCGACGCCACGCACGCCCTCGATCCACGGGCCCTGGCCTTCCTCCGCTTCGTGCTCAGCCGGGAGGGGCAGGCCCTGGTGGCGGACTACGGGTCCGTGCCCGTCCCCCCGGAGCTGGCGGAGGCCCAGCTGGCCCAGCTGGAGGGGCGATGATCCCGCGCCTGGGGGACTACCGTCTCACGGCCACCCTGGCCTCGGACCCCTTCGGGAGCCTGCACCGGGCGGTGCGCGTGGAGGGTGGGACCTTCGGGCGCCACGCCCTGGTGCGTCGCTTCAGCCCCGACCTGCTCGCGGGGGGGCTCCGGGAGCGGCTGGGGGAGGGGATCGCCACGAGCCTGAAGCTCGGGGAGCTCCGGGGGCTCGCGCCCCATTGCCGGATCTACCACCGCGCCGCAGAGCCCTGGGTGGCCTACGATCACGTGCCGGGACTGACCCTGGCCGAGCTGCTGGGCATCTGCCGGGCCCAGGGGCTGCCCATGGGCCTCGAACACGCGCTCACGGTGCTCCGCGATCTCGCCGGGGCCCTGTCGGGCATCCATGCCCGGGGCCTCACCCATGGCCTGCTCGTGCCCGAACTGGTCTGGGTGAGTCACGACGGCACCGCAAGCCTGCTCGACACCCCTGTGGCGCCGCACCTGCGGAGCGCCTGGCCCGAGGGCCTCGCCCAAGCCCCGGCCGGCGGCACGGCGCGGGACCTGCACCTCCTGGCCTGCCTCGGGTGGCGGATGCTCACCTTGGCCCCGCGGCTCCCGGAGCATCCGGAAGACCTCCGGGCGGGCCTGGAGGCCTGGTCGCAGCAGGCGGAGGTCCCCTTGCCGGACCCTCTGCGGGAGCTGTTCGCGCGCATGGTGGGGCTCGGGCCGGCCTTCGGGAGCCTGGAGGCCTTCCAGGAGGCCAGCGGCGTGGCCCTCCGGCTGGAGGCGCAGGCGCCCTCCACGTTCAACCTGGCCTTCCTGATCCACACCCTCCTGCGGGACCGCATCCCCGCCGAATTGAAGGCCCTCGAAGCGGAGCGCGGCGCCCTCTGGACCGTCAGTCAGGCGGTGCCCATCCTCCCCGCGATCCCCCGGCCCCCGGCGTCGGGTCCGCTCCGCTCCGCCTGGGGTCTGGCCGGGGCCGTGGGCCTGGGACTGGTCCTGGCGGCGGGGGTCTGGGGGGTGAGGCGGGCCGGGGATCGGGAGGCTGGGGCCCTGCGGCAGGCCCTGGCGGACGCCCAGCGGCACAAGGCCGAGGTGGAGCAGGCCCAGGCGGACCTGGAGGCCCGGGTGGGGGCGGAGGCGCAGCGAAGGCGGGACTTGGAGCAGGAACGGGCCCTGGCCCGGGATGCGGCGCGTCTGGAGGCCCTGACCCGGGAGCTGGCCACCACCCGGCAGCGGCAGGAGGCCCTCGCCGCGGACCAGGTCCGGGCGAAGGCGCAGGTGGTGGCCGCGGAGATCCAGGCCCGGCGGCTCCAGGCGAAGGCCGCGGTCCCCGTGGGGCTGCCCTCCGTGCCGGTCCCGCCCGTCCTGCCTCCTCAGGTGGCCGTGGTGCCCCCACCCGTGGGGCCCCCCAAGGCCCCGCCGGAGGAGGATCAGCCCCGGGCCATCCAGGTGGCGCCGCTGCGCCTGGGGCCCGGCCAGCGGCTGGAAGGGCGGCTCCGCCTGCGGGTCTTCGTGGACGAGCAGGGCCGTCCGCTCCGGGCCACGGTGGTGGCCGGGGCCGGAGGACCCCTGGCCGAAGCGGCGGTGGAGGCGGCGCTCCGCAGCACCTTCCAGCCCGCCCGACGGGAGGGGCGGGCCTTCCGTGCCTGGGGGGAGCTGACCTACTGATCCACCTTCAGGGTGTCGAGGACGGCGAAGGCGGATTCCTCCCGGAGGCCCTGGACCTTGAGCCAGCGCCCCCGGCCGAGGTCCAGGTGGAGCTCGTGCCCGGGGGTCCACCAGGCCCGGCGACCGCCGGTGCCCTGGAGACGGCGGGCCCCCGCGAGCTGCGCTTCGGTGGGCCGGGTCTCCGCCGCCAGCTCCAGGCGTCCCAGGGTGGTCCTCAGGGCCAGCCGGCCGCCGGCCCAGATCCAGTGGCCCCCGGCCCAGCGGAGGCGGGTGCCGTCCGGTGCGGTGAGGCGGTCCCCCTGGATGAGGGGCTCGGGGCAGGTGGGGATCCAGCGGGCGCCGCCCAGGAGCTGCGCCCCCTCCCAGCCCACGGAGGCCAGGCTGGAGAGGTCGGTGTCACCCAGCTTGAGACGGAAGGCCGAGGCCGGGGCCTGGTCGAAGGTGGGATCCACGGGGATCCATCGATCGCCCAGTCGGACTTCCACCCAGAAGTGGGGCCCGAGCACGTCCTCCAGGGCCACCCAGCCCACCGCGCCGCGGGCGGGAACCCCCAGCCGGCGGAGCAGGGCGATGGCCAGCACCCCATGCTCGGTGCAGTCCCCCCGGGGGATCCGTGCCACTTCAAGGGCCGACGCAAAGCCCACGCCGTAGTCCTTCTCGGTGATCCAGTCGAACACGAAGCGGTTCACGGCCCGGGCCAGCTCCCAGCGGGAGGCTCCCGGAGCCGGGGCCAGGCGGTGGATCAGGCCCTCGAAGGCGGGATCGCGGAAGGGCACGAGGGGGGTCGGCGCGAGGTAGGGGGCCAGGGCCTCTCCCGGCGGGCCCACCACCGGCTTCTCGGCGGCCTCCAACGGAGTGGGCTCCGCGGCCCGCCTCAGGCGCCAACGGCCAGGGCCCAGGGCCACCGTCTCAGGAGCGGGGGCGAAGGCCAGCGGCTCCCCGCCTTCCTGCGCCACCTCCAGCTCCGGCAGCCAGGGCAGGAAGGCCTGGAGGGGGATGTCCTTCAGGGTGCGCGCGAAGAGGTTCTCCCGCAGGCCGGTCGCGGCGGGTGGGGGCAGGTCGGCCCGCTGGGAGAGCACTTCCACCCCGCCCAGGTTGGTGCGGTGCCGAAGCTCCCCGGCGCTGGGGCTGATCCAGAGCTCCGTGGGCAGGGCCTGGCCCCCCTCGGCTTCCGTCCCGCGGAAGCGGATGGCCTCGGGATGGCCGGGGAGGGGGTCGGGTCCGAGGGGCGTGAGGTCCAGGGTGCTCCACTGCTGCACGGCGAAGGTGTAGGTGGTGACCTTCACGGGACGCTGAAGGCGGGCGGCCTCCCGGAGGCGGGCCTCCTGGTCTGGCGGCCACAGGAGGGCCTCCGGGGGCACCTGGATCACCTGGGGGGTGCCCCCCGAGGGTTGGAGCCGGAGTTCTCCCGGGTGATCCGGAGACCACTGGGCCTCCCCGCGGAGGGGCTCGGTGGCCAGGGTCAAGGTCCAGGAGAAGGTCAGGCCCCCATCGGCCCTCCGGGTGGCCACCTCCTCCTGGTGCTGCCGCACGGTGAGGCCCATGCGGGTGAGTTCCATCCAGGCCTTCTGGGCATGGCGCTCTCCCGCGGGGCCCGCCTGGAGGCTCTGCTCGGAGCCCCCCACCTCGAGGCCATCCATCCACTGGCGGAACCGCTGGACCGAGGCCGGCGCCTGGCTCGGGGCCTGGGCGGGGGGCGCCTGGAGGAGGAGAAGGGCGGGAACGGCGAGGCGGAGCATCGCCCCAGTGTAGGGCTCAGGAGCCGGAGTTCCGCCGAGGGCCGCGCCGGATGCCGATCCCCTCCTTGGCCCGGAGCTGCTGGGCCGGGGTCAGCACCGACCTCAGCTCGGCCCGGTTCGACCGCCGCGCGAGGAGCACCTTCAGGTGGGCCTCCGAGGCCTGGCGGTAGCGTTCCCGGATGACCGCCTCCGGAGCGTCCGGGTCCTTCAGGCTGGCCCTCAGGGCCTGCCGGGCCTGGCGCTGGGCGAGCCGCAGCGGTTTCATGGCTTCCCGCTGGGTGGCCCGGAGCCCTCGGAGCCGCGTCTGCTGTTCGGGGCTCAGCTCGAGGCGCTGTGCGAGCTGGGCGGCCCGGGGCGCGGGAGGGGCGGCCTGGCCGGCCAGGGGGAGGAAGGCGAGGGCGAGGAAGAGGGGGAAGGGCTTCATGGTGGCTCCTGGTCCTGGGACCGGGGGAAGGGGCCTGGGGTTGAGTCCCACCTCGGGCACACTCGTGGAGACGTGATCACCACCCTCGACGCCCTCGTGCTCCGCCCCACCCCCTTCCAGGAGGGGGGCCTCATCGTCTCCTTCCTCACGGAGCACGGGGAGCGGGTCACGGGGCTGGCCAAAGGGGCGCGGAAGGCTTCCGCCAAGTGGGTGAGCAGCTTTGAGCCCCTCTCCCAGGTCCGGGTCGCCCTCTTCGGGAAGGAGTTCAGCGACATCCGACGGATCACCAAATGCGAGCTCCAGGCCAGCCCCCTCACGCTGGGGCACCTCGAGTCCAGCCTGGTGGTGGCCTGCCTCGCGGACCTCTTCGACCGGTGCGCCAAGGAGGGGGTGGAGGACCCGCGCCTCTTCCGGCTCCTCAACGCCTGCGCGCGGGCCCTGAAGGCCGAGCCCGGCAAGGCCCTCGCGATCCTGGCCTATGCGGAGCACTGGCTCCTCCATCTGCTCGGCCTCCTGCCCCACCCCCGCCTCTGCGGGCGCTGCGGCCGGGAGGACGCGCCCCTGACCGGGCTCCAGGGGGAGTGGGGCTGGGTGTGCGCCGCCTGCACGCCGCTGGACCCCCTGGAGGCCCTCCCCCCGGGCGCCCGGGAGCACCTCCGCCTGCTCCGCACCGCCCCCGCTGAGGGGTGCCCCCCGCTCGACCCGGCGGACCAGGCCCAGGGGGCCGTCACCCGGCTGCTCCGGCACCGCCTCCTGGGGGAGCTGGGGGGGCGCCTGGGGAGCTACGAGGTGCTCTTCCGGATGCTCTGAATTCAGGCGGGGCCGGGGACCGGGCCGATAGGAGGGCCAACGGGAGTCCCATGAACCTGGACCGCAAACTCTGGCGGCATTTCGGCGGCGCGCAGCTGCTCGTCGACGCGGCCATCCTGGCGGTGCTGGGGCTGGTCGCCTTCCTGATGCTGCGCTTCCATGGCGCCCTGACGCCCCTGGAAGGAGGGATCCTGCTGGCCGTGGTGGGCTTCCTCCTCATCCTCGGCCGCCGGTCCCTGAGCTGGCAGCGGTCCCTCACCGTGGAAGCCTTCCTGCCCGAGTGGGCCGGGCGCATCCTGGCCGGCGACCACCGGCTGGTGGAGCCTCCGCCGGGCCTCTCGGAAGAGCAGCTCCAGGTGGCCGAGGTGATCAACCAGGGCCTCGGCGCCCTGGCCCGGTCCAAGCATGCCCAGGAGTGCCTGGTTTCGGACTACCTCACGGAGTGGGAGGCCACGGAAGAGGCCTTGCGGGACCTGGAGCGGGAGCGGGAGCGGAGCTTCAACCTCCAGGAGGCCCTGCTGAAGGAGATGGTGGTGCTGGGGGAGGAACTCCGGCACCAGGTGGAGGCGGGAAGCGTGCAGGCCCGGGTGGCTGAGCGTCGCCGCGGCCTCGCCGATGCGGCGATCTCCTCCCTGGGTGCCAACGTGGACCTCGCCCTGGACCAGCTCAAGGAAGGGATCGAACGGCAGGAGGAGCTCCTGCAGGAAGTCCGGGACACGCTGCCCCGGCTCCGCAGGGAGTCCGATGCGCTGGCCCAGATGGCGGACCGGGGCCTCCGCCGGGCGGCCCGCCTGGCGGTGACCATCCGGGGCGTGGCGTCCCATGGGGCCCAGATGCAGGAGGGCGTGCAGGAACGAGCCGTGCAGCTCCTGCGGCTGAGGGAGCTGGCCCTGGACATCCGCGAGCTGGGGGAGGGCCTCCAGCGGCGCGCCCTGGCCCTGCGCACGGGGCAGGAGAGCCTCTCGGACATCGAGGAGAGCCTCCAGGGCATCGACCATGTGGCCAAGCAGACGGGCCTGCTGGCGGTGAACGCGGCGATCCTCTCCCAGGAGGGACGTGGCTCCCGGGGCTTCCAGGTGATCGGGAGCAAGATCCGGCTCCTCTCGGAGCAGACCACCGACGGCACGGCCCACGTGGCACGTCTGCTGGGCGAGCACCGCCTCAACGCCGCCCGCGAGTCCATCGAGACCGCCTCCCTTTCCGAGGCGCTCCAGTCCCTCCAGACCCGCCTGCACGAGCTGGTGCTCAACGCCGGCCGGCTCGACCACCAGGGCCAGGAGATGGACCGGGCCCTGGAGTCCCACCAGGACCTCATCCGGGCCCTGGAACAGGCGGGCGAGGATGCCATCGAGGTGCTCCGGGAGCTCGGCCCCAAGTCCCAGGGCGTCGAGGCCCTGGTGCAGCGCCAGCGCGGCGCCGAGCAGGACCTCGAGGGCCAGCAGACGCAGTCCTTCCGCACCATGGAGCGCCTGGGGGAAGGGGCCCGGGCCCTCATCCGCTCCCAGGAGGACGCCCATGCGGACCTCTGGTTCGTGCTGGACCGGCATGAGAGCCTCCGCAACTCCCGGGTCTACCGCGCCTTCACGCAGGGGCAGGTCAGCGCGCACCTGGAGACGGCCCGGTCCCGCCGCCGGGAGGAGGAGGCCGCCTGGGCCTCCGCCGCCGATCTCCGGGCCCAGCGCAACCTCATCCTCGGAGCGCCTCCCGAGCCCCCCCGGGGCCTGCGCGGCCACCGCCGGGAAGAGCGCATCTCCCTCCGCATGCTCGAGCCCGATGCCTATGGGCTGCCCCGGCCGGCGGCCATCACGGCCTTCAAATCCCTCTCCGGTGGGCGCGTGTGGGAGTTCCAGCTGGCTCCGGACCTCCGAGGGGAGGACGGACGGCTGGCCCTTCTGGTGGGGCTCCGGGAGACGCTGACGGAGCTCTGGATCCCCGGGGTGGATCTCGTCTTCACCCAGGATGGGGTGCGCCTGACTCTGCCCTTCGCCTATCCCAACCTGCCCCTGCTCCTCGCGGGCCTGGGCGCCGAGATGACCCTCACCTATCCGCATCCGGAGTGGAACCTCCTGGAGCCCGTGCCGGTCGCCCCGACGGCCTGCACCTTCGCCTGGGTGAACGCCCGCCTCGCGCCCCATGCCCGGCACCACCTGCTGCAGGGGCTCCACGACGTGCTCGAGCACCTCCCCGGGCACGAGCGCTTCCCCCTGGGGGCGATGCCCGGTGTCGTGGGTCCCTGCGTGAAGTGCACCCAGGAGCAGGAGGTCCGGGGGAAGGGCCTTCCCGCGGAGACGACCCTCCGCCTCTGGTCCCCCCAGGCGCCCGGCGCGCTGGAGGCCTGGACCGGCGCCCTCCCGTGTCCTCTCGATGGGGACGGGGACCTGATCATCGGCCGCATCCTCCTGCCCTACCCACGCCCCGAGGCCTTCCTCCTGGCCCTCACCCATCCGGGCGCGGGCCTCCTGGACACCACGGTGCCCACCCTCGCAGTGGTGACGGAGAGCTTCCAAAGCCGCGTGCTGGCCACCCCGGCCACCCGCCGGGTCGCGCGCCAGCTCGGCGTCGGAGCTGCTGCGCCGGCTGGAGCGGGGCGGTTGGATCATGCCCCTGCCCGACACGCCTCCCGTCGGCTGAAGGCCGCGCGCGGGGACCGGCGTGACGGAAGGACCCGCCTGGGGGAGGGGCCGGGGGCGTTCCATGACGAAGGTGGACCGAGGGCCACGGAACCGTCCCCACGTCGCCCCTCTGCGGTGACGAAGCGGTGGCGGGAGGGCCTCCGGATCAGGCCCGCGTAACTTCTGCGGTGGGGCGCTTGACCTGTGCGGATCCGCGCCGATCCTCGTTCCAACGATCTTTGCGCTTTCCGATGTCGAGGCGGTGACGGGTGGATCCCCCGTGACCGCCTCGCGGCCATTCCGGCGGAACGCAGGTCGTCGGAAGGGCCGGCGAGGGCCCCGCCCATCGGAGGCTCCGGGTTCGTCCAACCCCATCCCGAATTCCCACCCACAGGAGCCACCATGTCTTCCCAAGCCCTTGCGGGCGGCCTACGGCCTGCCCTTCCCCCCACCCTCCAGCCCATGGCCATCGCCCTCGCCGCACCCCGCACGGACAAGCGGGTGGCGCTCCTGGGCAGCGCCGTGGCCTACCTCCTCATCCCCGCGGCCCTTCTGGCCCTGGGGCGCGTGGCCCCGAAGGTGATCCAGGCCTCCACGGGAACCGACCACACCGTGGTGCTGGTGGAGACGCCCGCATCGGGTGGAGGACCCGCCCCGGCGGGCGCGCCGACGCCTTCGCGGCCGTTGCCTCCCTCGGATTCGGCCCTGCCGCTTCCCGCCGCGATCCCCGCCGTGGACACCGGTGACCACCCCGCTCCCCTGGAGGCCCTCGTGGATCGCTCGGGCCCGGGCCTGGCGACCTCCGATCGGCCCGGGGCGCCCACGGGCCCCACGGGCCCGGCCCTCCCCGCAGGCCCCGGGACCGGCTCCCCCGGCGTCGGTCCCGTGGTGCAGATCAGCGCCGACGCCGTGCGCATCGTCCACCAGGAGGTCCCGGTCTACCCGACCCTGGCCCGGGCGGGCCGGATCCAGGGCGATGTCGTGGTCCGCATGGTGATCGATCCCCAGGGCGTGCCCACCTCCGTCCACGTGGAGCAGGGGCACCCGGCCCTGAGGGCCGCAGCGGAACAAGCCGCCCGGGCCTGGCGCTTCACCGCCGCCCAGGTCAACGGGCAGGCGGTCTCCGCCTCCTTCCTCCTGACCCTGAAGTTCCGCCTGCAGTAGGAGCGCCCGTGACCATTCGTCCCTGGATGAAATGGAGTGCCCTCGCGCTGGTCGGGGGGGTGGGAGGGGCCTTCCTGCTGCGGGAGGTGGTTGAGGCGGAAGGGGGAGGGGCCCTCCCTCCCGCGGCCCGATCGGCCCGGGTGGTGGCCTTGAACATGGCCCCACCACCTCCCCCTCCGCCCCCGGATGCGCTCTCGGCAGGAGTTCCCGGCGGCGTCGACGGCGGGATCCTGGCGGAGGTCGGCTCCGAGCCGACCGCCACCGGACAGACCGTGAGCCTCCATGCGCCGGCCCCGGTGGATCCCAAGCTCATCCGCAAGGGGGAGCTCCACCTGGAGGTGGGCGAGGTCGCGCGGGCCCGGGAGGCCCTCCTCCAGCGCACCCAGGCCCTGGGAGGGTGGGTGGCGGACCAGGGGGAACAGCGGGATGAGGATGGCCACCTCACCGCGGACCTCACCCTCCGCCTGCCGGCGGACCGCTTCGAGGCGGGTCAGCAATCCATCCGCGAGCTGGGGACGGTCCGCCGCATCCACCTGGAGGTGGAGGACGTGAGCCGGGACTGGGTGGACCGCGAGGCCCGGCTGCAGGTGAAGCGCACGGCGGCGGGCCGGCTCCGCCAGATCCTGATCCAGAAGAGCGCCAGCCTGAAGGACGTGCTGGCGGCGGAGCAGGCGCTCATCCGGCTCACGGAGGAGATCGAGTCCCTGGAGTCGGTCCACCGGTTCCAGTCCCGTCAGGTGGCCTTCGCCACGCTCGAGGTCCACCTCCTGGGCCCGCGGACCGCCGTCAGCCGCGCCGCCACCCATCCCCTCGCCCGCTTCGGCGAGCAGCTGGTGACACGCCTCAGCGCCTCCCTGGCCGTGCTGGGTCTCCTGGCGGCGGCGCTCCTCCCCTGGGCCCTCCTGGGCCTGGGCCTTCGAACCGCCCTGCGCCGCCGCCGTGCGCAGGCCCTTCCCCTGGAGGCCGATCATGGCTGAACATCCTCGCGCCCGGGGCACCACGGCCCACGCCGCGCCCCGCTGCGAACCCAACATCACCCCTCTCATCGACATCGTGCTCGTGCTGCTGATCGTGTTCATGGTCATGGTGCCCGGGCTCCAGGTGGCGGCGCTCGTGCACCTGCCCTCGAAGGGGCCCGCCGGGGGCAGCGGTCGCCCCCCCCTTCCGCGTGACCTTGTCGGCCTCCGGTGCCCTCAGCCTGGATGGGCGGTCCATCCCCCCCCAGGGGCTGGCCGCGGCGGTGGAGGAGGCGCTCCGGGATCGCCGGGGGGCGGACCGCCGGGCCATCCTGGCCGTCCATGCCTCGCATCCCTTCCAGCGTGTGGCCGACCTGTTGGACGTGGTGAAGGGGCTCCACCCGGACGTGCCGGTCGCCCTCACGGAAGCCCGGGACTGACCGTGTAGACTGGAGCCGTGGATCAGGGCGCCGCGGGCGGCAACGCCTGAGGAAAGTCCGGACTCCGCAGGGCAGTGGGCCAGCTAACGACTGGGCGGGGCGACCCGACGGAAAGTGCAACAGAGAGCAGACCGCCGATGGCCCCGCAAGGGGATCAGGTAAGGGTGAAAGGGTGGGGTAAGAGCCCACCGCCGTCCTGGTAACAGGCCGGGCATGGTAAACCCCCCACGGAGCAAGACCAAATAGGCTGGCGTGCTCGCAAGAGTGAGGATCGGCCCGATCGAGCCAGCGGGTAGGTTGCTTGAGGTGGCGAGTGATCGCCATCCCAGAGGAATGGCGCCCCAGACCCCAAAGGTGGGACAGAATCCGGCTTACCGATCCACCACGGCCCCCGCAAGGGGGCCGCGCTGGCATCGGAAGCCGGCCGGCTTACCCTCCCTCGATCGCGAGGCTCGCGCCTGGCTCCCACTCGCCTCCAGTTCGTGGAGAGGGAGCCTCCCACCACGGCCCCCTCGGGGGCCGAAGCGCTTTCCGTGGAGAGAACCCCCGGGCATGATGGCTCCACCCTTCCGGAGCCTCCATGCGCATCCTCCCCCTGCTCGCAGGCCTGTCCTTGGCCCTGGTGGCCCAGGCCCCGGCCGCCCCGATCCGCCCCCTCGTGCTGAAGGCGGCCCGCCTCTACGACGGCAAGTCGGACGCGATGCAGGCCCCGGGCCTGCTCGTGGTGGAGGGTACGCGCATCACGGCCGTGGGGCCCGGGGCGAAGCTCCCGGAAGGCGCCCGGATCATCGACCTGGGCGACACCACCCTGTTGCCGGGCTTCATGGACGCCCACGTGCACATCTCCGGGGAGGCCTCCCACGACTGGAACCAGGACCAGCTGGATGGACTGAAGCAGAGCATCCCCGAGCTGACGCTCCATGCCGCCACCCTGGCGCGCAAGACCCTGCGGGCGGGCTTCACGACCGTGCGGGACCTGGGCGGGGAGCACCAGATCGCCATCGGCCTGCGGGAAGCCATCGCCAAGGGCGACGTGGAAGGGCCCCGCATCATCCCTGCGGGCAATGCCCTGGGGGCCACGGGCGGCCACGCCGATGATGCCGCGGGCTTCCGTGCCGGACTGCTGGCCCGCGAGAGCAGCGACGGCGTGGCCGATGGCCCCGACGCCCTGCGCGCCATGGTGCGCCGGCAGATCAAGCTGGGCGCGGGCGTCATCAAGCTCGTGGCCACGGGCGGCGTGCTCTCGGAGACCGACGACGTGGACACCCCCCAGCTCACCCAGGCCGAGGTGGATGCGGTGGTGGAGGAGTCCCACGCCCTGCGCCGCAAGGTGGCGGTGCACGCCCATGGGGACACCGGGGCCCGCCGCGCGGTGCAGGCCGGCTGCGATTCCATCGAGCACGGCACCTTCCTGGAGGAGCCCACCCTGGAGCTCATGGCAAAGAAGGGCTGCATGCTCGTGCCCACGCTCGTGACGGGCCGCCGCATGGTCGCCATGCAGGAGGGCTCCGCTCCGGAGCGCATCAAGGGGAAGGCCCGGGCCGCGGCGAAGCGTCAGGCGGACCTCATCCAGCGCGCCCTGGCCAAGGGCGTGAAGGTCGCCTTCGGCACCGACAGCGCCGTGACCCCCCATGGGGAGAATGCAATGGAGTTCGCCCTGCTCGTGAAGGGCGGCATGAAGCCGCTCGATGCCCTGAAGGCCGCCACCTCCGTGGATGCCGTGCTGCTGGGAGTGGACAAGGAGGTGGGCACCCTGGTGCCCGGCCTCCTGGCCGACGTGGTCGCCGTGCCCGGGGACCCCACGAAGGACATCACGGTCACTGAACGGGTCGCCTTCGTCATGAAGGACGGGCAGGTGGTGGTGGGCGACCGGCCCTGATAGGCTGGAGCCTCTTCCGAGTAGGCCTCTGATCACGCACCGACAGCCGCAATCCATCCCGATTGCCGAAGGCCTGCGCGCCCGGACCTGAGCGCGCACCGCCCTTGGACCGGCCACACCCGTGGCCCCGTGTGATCCCTCCGGAGACCCACTTCCATGTCGAATGACTTCCTGACCCTGGCCCGCCGTCTCGAGCGTGCCCAGGCGCTTCAGAACGACCGCTTCAACGCCGCCTCGGGAGGCCGCAGCCTCCCCGTGGGCGGCGGCTTCGCCCACCACCGTGGCGAAGGCCATCCCCTCAATCAGGCCCTCGGCCTCATCGATCCCGTCTCGGAATCCGAGCTCGCGGCGGCGGAGGCCTTCCTCGGCACGCCCACGGTGCTCGAACTCAGCCCCGCCGCGGATCCGGACCTCTGGCCCCTTCTGGCCCGCCGCGGCTACCGCCTGCAGATGTTCCAGCAGTTGTGGGTACGCCCGCTGGAAGCGGTGGACGCCGCCCCGGCCGCGGCCCTCGTCCGTCCCGCCGACCCCACCGAAGCCGACACCTACAACCGGGTGGTGGCCGGCGGTTTCTTCGAGCGGGACGACTGGCGCGCCTTCGATCCGCCCTTCACCACCCCCCTGGGCCTCCCCGACGCCTGGGGCTTCCTGGCCTTCGTGGAGGGGGAGCCCGCGGGGGGCGGCATGCTGGGGATTGTGGAGGGCGTCGCCCTGCTCTCGGGGGATGGGGTGCTGCCCTGCTTCCGGGGGCGGGGCCTCCAGAAGGCCCTCATCCGCGCCCGGCTCGCATTCGCCCGGGACCTGGGCTGCGACGTGGCCTGCGCCGGCACGGCGCCCGCCACGCCCAGCCAACGGGCCTACGAGGCCTGCGGCTTCCGGGCCGCCTACCCCAAGGTGGAGATGGCGAAAGACTGATCGGTGATGATGGAGGCATGCGCCGCCTCCAGCCCAAGACCGCCGCCCTGCTCGTGACGGCCCTGGCCTTCCACGTGGACATGCTCCTCTACTACCTGCTGGTGCCGCTCCTGCCGCGCTACGCCCGGGAGCTGCACCTCTCGCAGATGCAGGTGAGCGTGCTCTTCGGGAGCTACGCCGTGGCCTTGCTGGCGGCCACCTTCCCCGTGGCCCGCTTCACGGACCGCCACGGCCGCCGGGCTCCCATGCTCTGGGGCCTGGCGGGCCGGGGGGCCACCACGCTGATCTTCGCCTTCGCCAAGAGCTATTGGCTGCTCCTCCTCGCCCGCGCGTTGCAGGGCGTGGCGGGCTCCTTCACCTGGCTGCCGGGCATGGCCCTGCTGGCGGATCACTACCCTTCAGAGCAGCGGGGCAAGGCCATGGCCACGGCCTTCGCCGCCGCCAACCTGGGCGTGCTCCTGGGGCCGGCCCTCTCGGGCTTCCTCGATCATCACGTGGGCCCCTTCGCGCCCTATGCCGTGGGCATCGCGCTGGTGGCCCTGGATGCGGCGGGCCGGGCCTTCCTCCTGCCGGAGGTGGAAGCGGTGCGCGAGGATTCCATCCCCTACGGCACGTTGCTGCGCAACCCCGTGATCCGCCTGTTCGCGGGGGCCATGGTGCTGGGCTCGGGCCTCTGGGCGCTCCTGGAGTCCACGCTGCCCCTGGACATGGACGCGCGCCTCAAGGCCGGGGCTCCGGCCATCGGCCTCTGCTTCTCCGGGGTGGCCCTGGCCCACACCTCCACCTCCCCCTTCATGGGCGCCCTATCGGACCGTTGGGGCCGCGTGAAGGTGCTGCGCCTGGGCCTGCCCCTGGTGGCCGTGCTGCTGCCGCTCCCGGCGATCCTGCCCAACATCTGGACCGTGGGCTTGGCGATGGGCGCCCTGGGGGTGTGCTGCTCCTTCATCATGAGCCCCTGCAGCCCCGCCATCGCCGATCAGATCGACCGCATGGGCAGCAAGGCCTTCGCCTCGGGCTTCGCCATCCTCAACATCGCCTACAGCGTGGGGATGATCGTGGGGCCCTACCTGGGTGGCCCGCTGGTCACCGGGTTCGGGTTGCCCTTGGCGCTCTCGGTGTGCGGGCTGGGCTATGGGGCCTACCTGCTGGCCACCCGGGGCGTCAGCGCCTGAGGGCCCGGTAGATCCAGCGCTCCGCTCGGGGATCCCAGGGGCGTGCGTCGAGGCCACCCCAGGCTGCGGCCACGTCCATCCCGGCGAGATCCAGGAGGCGCCGCACGTCTTCATCCGTGGGGATCCAGATGTCGTGGCGGAACCGCTCGCCCTGGGCCTTCCGCTCGGTCCAGATGCGCCGCCCATCGGGGCTCCACCGCACGCGCTCGTAGTACCCCCCATAGGGGAGCCAGCGACCCTGCACCGGGGCCACCAGGTGGCGAAGGTGATCGCGGCCCGCCAGGTCCAGGAGCAGAGCTCCACCGGGGCGCAGGACCCGCGCGAACTCCTCGAGCTGCCTCAGGTTCTCGGCCTCCGTGGCGAAGTATCCGAAGGAGGTGTAGGCGCAGAACACCCCATCGGCGCAGCCCGCCCGGAAGGGAAGGGACCTGAGGTCCAGGCGGGTGAGGGGGCCCGGGTGCTCCTGCCCGTGCCGCTGCAGGTTCAGGGGGCTGAGGTCCCCCCCGAGCACTTCCAATCCCAGAGCCTCCAGGTGGGGGCGCAGGCGCCCCCAGCCACAGGGCAGATCCAGCACGCGGCTTCCCCGGGGGAGCGCCAGCATCCGCGCCAGGGCGGGCCCCTCCTCCGCGGCCTCGGCCACCTTGTCGTGGTAGATCGCGAAATAGGCGGGGTGGTCGAAGTCCCTGGCGAACCAATCCATCGGTTGGAGTGTGCCACAGTGGTTCCACCCAGGAGCCCCCATGCGATCCGCCCTCCTCGCCCTCGTGCCCGCCCTGCTCGGGGCGCAGGCCGCCCATCATGGGGCCCGCCTGCCCGCCTCGTTCTTCGCGGGCAACCGGGCTCGCCTCATGGCCCAGGCCAAGGGTCTGGGGCCCGGGACCCTCATCGTGGCTAAGTCCATGCCCACCCAGCCCAGCTCCGGGGATGGGGAACGGCCCTACCGCCAGGACTCGGACTTCTACTACCTCACGGGGGTGGAGGAGGAACATGCGGTGGCCCTGCTGGATGTGGAGGCGGGCACCTACACCCTCCTGGTGCAGAAGCGCGACCTGAAGCGGGAGGCCTGGAACGGCGTGCGGCTGGGCGTCGAGGGGGCGAAGGCGAAGGGGGCCGATGTGGCGGTGGCGTTCCCGGAGGCCTCCAAGACCCTCGACGAGGCCTTGAAGAAGGCCCGCACGGTGGTGCTGGTGGACAACTTCGATGAGCCCTTCCGCATCCAGGTCTTCGACGCGGTGTATCCCAGGGGGGCTGCCGTGTGGCGGCCCGGTGCGGGGAAGCACCTGGTGGATGGACGCCCCTGGGTGGCGGAGATGCGGGTGCTGAAGCAGCCGGTGGAAGTGGAGATGATCCAGCGGGCGGTGGACGCCAGCATCGAGGGTCACCTCGCGGCCATGCGGGGGACCCTGGGATTCACCAATGAGGGCCAGGTGGCGGGGGCCCTGGAGGGCACCGTGCGCTCCCTGGGCGCCCGCTTCCTGGCCTACGACACCATCGCCGGGGCGGGGAACAACAGCTGTGTGCTGCACTACCCCTTCAACGACCAGGCCCTGCAGCCGGGCTCCCTGGTGCTCATGGATGCGAGCGGGGAGATCGGGTACTACACCTCGGACATCACCCGCACCTGGCCCGTGAACGGGACCTTCAGCCAGGAACAGCGGGCCCTCTACGACCTCGTCCTGCGGGCCCAGGAGGCCGGCATCGCCGAGATGCGGCCTGGACGCCCCCACAGCGCGAGCCAGCACGCCGCGGCCCGGGTCATCAGCGATGGCCTCGTGGACCTCGGGCTCATCCAGGGGCCCAAGGCCGAGGCCTACACCCGTGGGGATTGGTCCCGCTTCCTCATCCACGGAGTGAGCCACTATGTGGGGCTCGATGTGCACGACGCGGGCAGCTACGGGGAGCCAGATCCCATCTACCGCCGGGCGGGGCTGCGTCCTCTGGAGCCTGGGATGGTGCTCACCATGGAGCCGGGGCTCTACATCCCCAAGGACATGGAGGGGGTGGACGTGAAGTGGCGGGGCATCGGCATCCGCATCGAGGATGTGATCCTCGTGACCGCCGAAGGGCCGAGGAATCTGAGCGCACGCCTGCCCCGCACCGCGGCGGCGGTGGAGGCGCTGGTCCGGGCGGGCGGGAAGCCCAGGAAGTGAGCCCCGGCTCCCGACAGGAAAAGGGGGCGCCCGAGGGCGCCCCCTTTTTCCCAAACGGTGAACTTCACTCCGCTTCGGAGGCCTCCGCCTTCGTGAGCTTCACCACCGGGGTGGGCCGGTCGGCGTCCCGCTGGGTCTCGAGCACGCCCTTCAAGGTGTAGCGGGTGCCGCGCTTCTGCCCGGTCTTGCCGAGGAGCCCTTCCTCCTCCAGCTCGGAGAAGAGGCGGCGGAGCGTGGCCGGGGCACCATCCTGATCCTTGAGACCCAGGGCCTCCTGGGCTTCGAAGCTGCTCAGGGAACCGCGCTTGCGGAGCTCGTTGAGAAGCTGCGTGCGGAGGTCCTCCTTCTCGGCCTTCTTCATGCGGCCGGCCTTCCGGGCCGCTTCAGGGGTGGGCGGAAGGGCCGCCTCGAAGGTGAGGGGGGCCGGCACCGGGACCGCCGGCGCGGAGGCGGCCGGCGCCTCCACGAGGAGGCCATCCATGAAGACGTCCTCGACCAGGGGCTTGAACACCAGGATGGTGGAGGCGGGGGGGATGCCCATGTTCTGGAGGGCGAAGAGAATCTCATTGCCCAACTTCTTCTTCTGGTCCTTGGTGAGGGAAGGGACCTGAAGGGTGATGATTGCCATGATTGCTCCAATATGTGCTGCGGAGCCCTCATGATATAGGCGTTCCGAGACGCCGGTTAATGATCATTTCCTGAAGGGGTAGACTGTGGCTTCGAGGTTGTCCATGAGTGTCAGTCCCATCCTCCCTGAAGAGCAGGTCCGGTTCGAGAGCTTCCTCCGGTCCCGCCAGCTGAAGCTGACGGAGGAGCGGCGGACCATGCTCCGGGCCGTCTTCAAGGCAGATCACCACTTCGATGCGGACCAGCTGCACATGGAACTCAAGCGCGAAGGGCACGACGTGAGCCGCGCCACCGTCTACCGCACCCTGGACCTCCTGGTGCAGTGCGGCCTCGTGCGCAAGAGCAGCTTCGGCGACATGCACGCCCACTACGAGGCCGTGCGCGAAGGGGAGCACCACGACCACCTGATCTGCCTGAACTGCCAGGCCATCATCGAGTTCTTCCGCCCCGACCTGGAGGCCCTGCAGGAGGCCATCTGCACGGAGCACGGCTTCAAGCCCCTGCACCACAGCCACCAGATCTTCGGGCTCTGCAGCAGCTGCAAGGACAAGGCGGATGCGGGCCTGGTGGCCCACCGGGTGAGCCAGCTGAACACCTAGACCCGGGCCATGGTCACGAACAAGGGCGGCCCATGGCCGCCCTTTCGGTTTGGGAGTAGCCTGGGCCATGCCGAAGCTCACCCTCGCCGACATCCAGCGCCTCCCCAAGACGGACCTGCACGTCCACCTCGATGGCTCCCTGAGGCCCGCCACCATCCTGGAGCTGGCGGAGCAGCAGAAGGTGAAGCTGCCGGCCGACACCATCGAGGGGCTGATGCCCCATGTCACCAAGGGGGAGGACTGCCCCTCCCTGGTCGAGTACCTGAAGGTCTTCGACATCACCCTCTCGGTGATGCAGACCTACGACAGCCTCGTGCGCACGGCCTTCGAGCTGGCGGAGGACGCCGCGACGGAGAAC